>JBJEFP010000031.1:0-22812 GCA_051874195.1 Lysinibacillus sp.
CAAATGTCGTCTGCTGTTCATCGCCAAAAGTGATTTGCAGTTCGAAATTTTCATGGGATACAATGCTTCCCTGGTTTACATACACTTCAAGTTTGTCCTTTATACGCTTACTCTCTTTTTTATCGTACGAGCTATAACCTATTGACCCATTAAGATACTGGTCGTTCTGTAAAATCTCCATCTTTTTCATTTGAAGATTTGAAATATCATAAGGTGCTTCTACTGTATAGTCAATTCGCATATACTTCGCCTCAACTGCCACCCCTTCAAGCGTAAAGGTTAAATCGTTTTTCTTTTCAGTAATGGCCAGACGTTCAAAAAACGCTTCAGGTGCCATCTGATGGTCGCCAAGCGGCTCAAGGTCCGAGGTCTGCCTGGCTGGATCGATTATTGCGGGAACGTACCGAATGGCCATCACCAGCATCCCTAAACATAGCGTCGCCAATACAAGGCGATATCTCCATTCAGGCCTACGCTTCTTTTCCAGCTGCACGCTTTGATAGGCCTGCTTCCTCCCTTGTGCTAGCTTTTCATAAGGAATGTCTATTTTCTCTAATGTCTCTTTTAGCTTATCCAGATTGCGCATTACTCGCCACCTCCTTGCCCAAAAAGCAATCGCAGTTTTTTCAGTGCATGATGCACCCGGGATTTCACCGTGCCCTCCGGAATGTTCTGAAGCCGTGCAATATCCTTATTCGTCCATTGCTCGACATATTTTAAATAGATTGCCTGCTGCTCCTGTTCAGGCAGATGACGAATGAGATCGAGCACCTCGAAGTCCGTCTGCTGCTCATACACCGGCTCCTTATAGTCAGATGTGTGTTTCTGCTGCTTCTTTTTCATATCCAGGCAAATATTGATGAGCACCCGCACGAGCCAGGTGCCGGCATGAGAGGGCTCTTTTACCTGATGCAGCTTCTTCAATGCCCGGTAGGCAAGCTCCTGCATCGCATCAAGTGCGTCCTGCTCATTGCGCAAATAAGCGTATGCCGTTCTGTATAATGTTTCTTCATAGTGCTCGAGAAGAGAGAGAATGGCTTGCTCATCTCCGTTGATCGCCCGCTTTGCAATTTGCTCCATAACCCACCTTCTTACTCCCTTTATGTATTAGACTGCGCGTTTGAATGAATCGTTCAAATTGATGGAAATTTTTTGTTTTTGTCTATTATTCGGATCCGATTGTCTATTAAGAGATGAATTTTGTCTATAAACAGGTTTACTTTGGCTATTAACACCCCCGCTTTGTCTATTATCAAGTCGACATTGTCTATTAATCTTCAAAATAAAAAGAGCTGCTTCAAAAACTTCGAAGCAGCCCTGTTTTCACTATTTTTTATTACGTTCTTCCCAGAATGTTGCCCCTTTGATTCCTAATTTAATCGGGTCGAATACGGGATCCTTGCCCTCTTTCTTTTGTTTCTCGTAGTCTTTCAATGCGACAATAGCAGGCTTCATGATAATCAAGATGGCAATGACGTTAATCCATACCATGAGACCAAGACCGACATCCCCCATCGCCCAGGCCAAATCGGATGTACGCACTGTACCGTAGAAGGCAGCTACGATGATCGCAATTTTTGCTATCCAAATCCCGATTTTCTCCGCCCTTCCCGAGAAGAGGTAGGCGACATTCGTTTCAGCAATATAGTAATATGCCATAATCGTTGTAAAGGCAAAGAAGAATAGCGCAATCGCTACGAACGGTGCCCCGAAGCCTGGTAATGATTCATCTACCGCATATTGTGTATATGCCGCCCCTTCTTTAATTGTTTGGGCATAAGAGATTTGTGCATCGCCTGTGTATTCTCCATTGCCGAACTCACCCGTATGGATGGTAGGATAAATTTCATATTGCTCGCTATCCACCGTTACTTGAATCTTATCAGCTCCCTCGTCATGCACATTATACATACCTGTAAATAGAATCATAAATGCAGTAGCTGAACAGATTAATAATGTGTCGATATAAACGGATGCCGCTTGAACCAATCCTTGCTTTGCCGGGTGTGATACCTCTGCAGCTGCGGCAGGGTGAGCCCCTGTACCTTGACCAGCTTCGTTTGAGTAAATCCCGCGTTTAACACCCCAAGCGATGGCCGAACCAATGATACCGCCAAATATCTCCTGCGCTCCAAATGCGCTGGAGAAAATCAGTGCAATAACGCCCGGTACCTCACTTATGTTAAGGACAACGATGACAAGAGCCATCAACACATAAGCCAATGCCATGAATGGTACGATAACCTGGGCCGCACTCGCAATCGATTTAACCCCGCCGATAATAATGACACCAAGTAGAATAGCGATGATAAGACCGATAATCCAGTTATCAATCCCGAACGCGTTGCTCATTGCACCAGCGATAGCATTGGATTGTACACCCGGCATCAGGACGAGCATCGCGAGCAATGCCGCCACTGCGAAGATGACCGCAAACCATTTTTGCCCCATCCCTTTTTCGATATAAAAGGCAGGACCGCCTCGATATTCCGTTTCTTTTTCTTCCTTATAAATCTGAGCCAACGTAGACTCGACATAGGCAGTAGCCGCACCGATGAAGGCGATCAGCCACATCCAGAATACTGCGCCAGGCCCCCCCATTCCAATGGCAGTAGCCGTACCTGCAATATTACCTGTACCTACACGACCTGAAAGTGCAATGGATAAAGCCTGGAAAGAAGATATACCTTTTTCTGATTTTTCCCCTGTGAACATTAATTTGAACATGTCTTTAATGTGGCGAACCTGCAGGAATCTAGTTATGATAGAAAAAAATAGTCCAACTAGCATGATTCCGTAAATGAACCAAGGTCCCCAGAAAAAATCATTCAGAAAACCAACAACATCTTCCATGAAATGCCCCCCTTTGTTTTGAAATATTTTATTATTTTGAGATTCACTATATTACAAATTACTTATCCATTCAACTAATTTTTAAAATATTTCAAATCTTCAAATCCTTAATTGTCCGAAAAACATCGGAAAATGCGACCCAGTAAATGGCACTCCAACATACAATTTTTTCGCAAAAATAGTGCTATATCGATATATTTTTTCCAAAGGCTATATTTCCAGCATATAGTTATCTAAAAAAAAGCTATCTGGAAATTATTAATTTTCCAGATAGCTTTTTTGATTTACTTGATAATATAACCGAGGGACCTCAAGCTGTTATTCATAAAATCCTTCGTCAGCTGGAAGACCTCTTCTCTTTCCATTTCAAAAAATAGACTGCCCAGGCCGTCCTTCCATTCCCGATAGCAAAAATTTTTCAGGTTCTGATGCATGAGCCATTGCTTCGAAGCCTTGACATCCGTAATCCTGTCACCTCCACCTGTCATCAGGAGGAGAGGAGTGTCAGGGAGCCTTACTTCTGGATCCTTCCAAATCTTCATCAGCTGCTGAAGCTGATGGTACCATTTTACAGTGACCACAGTATTAAAGGGTACTTCATCCTTCATCTCTTCATACACGTCAAAATTACGCGTGAGCGCATTGTAGGTGATGTCATGCTTTAATTTTACGTTTGGTGTTATTGCACTTAAACTGGACAAGGCCTTTGAAAGTTTACCGGGTTCAAGCTTCAAGTGAAGCCAAGGTGATACCATGATCAGCCCTGCACATTCGAATTTATGACGGTATAGAGCGCGGGCGGCAATCGTGGCCCCCAATCCATTCCCTATGATAAACACGGGCAGATCATCTGCTTGGGCAACCTGAATCAGCCGTTTGGCATAGGCATAATATTCTTGGAACTCCTCATCATGATAACGATGATTCTTCGCCTGCTCCCCGTGTCCCGGCAAATCTCCCATTACTACGTGAAATTCTGAGCTGCGTAATTTTTCAATAAGCCACGCATACCAGGCATGGTGCTCATATGCACTATGAAAAATCGCCACAACCGCTTTCGGCTGCCCCTCAGCATCCCATTTCCACATTGGCCTTCCTCCTAAAATTCTCATTCATTGTTATTTAAAAAGTATATTTATTTCAGTCTTTTAATTTGTTACGATAATTATACAATACATATTAGCTGGAAATGAGGCGAAAGAATATGATTTACCCTTATAAAGATAAAAACCCCAACATAGACCCATCCGCCTTCATCGCGGATTATGTCACCATTACGGGTGATGTGACAATCGGCGCCGAAACGTCCGTTTGGTTCAACGCCGTCATCCGTGGTGATGTAGCACCCACAGTCATCGGCAACCGCGTCAGCATACAGGATTTAAGCTGCCTGCATCAAAGTCCGAATAACCCGCTCATCATCGAAGACGAGGTGACGGTTGGTCATCAGGTGACGCTACATGGCTGCACCCTACGAAAACGTGCCCTTATTGGTATGGGTTCCATCATCCTGGACGGTGCTGAGATTGGTGAAGGTGCATTTGTCGGAGCCGGCAGCCTTGTACCGCCCGGCAAAAAAATCCCACCTAACTCCTTGGCGATGGGTAGCCCTGCAAAGGTCGTCCGTGAAATCACACCTGCGGACCGGGCAGACATGGACCGCATCATCCGCGAATATGTGGAAAAGGGACAATATTACAAATCACTTCAAAAATAGCTAAACGAGCCCGCATATAGCGGGTTTTTATTATTATATACTATAAAATAGCATCTAGGCTCGCTTCCGCTCTAGCCTTTTGCATCCATATTTTACCCACAAAAAAGAGCCGCCACAAAATAGGTGACGACCCGTTTTCTTGATGTTGCAAATCTAATTAGAGACCCGCTTTTTCGCGAAGCGCCTCAGCCTTGTCCGTTTTTTCCCAAGGTACATCCAAATCTGTACGCCCGAAGTGTCCATAGGCAGCCGTTTGTTTGTAAATCGGGCGACGAAGGTCAAGCATTTTAATAATGCCGGCCGGACGTAAATCAAACAGTTCACGTACCCACTCAACCATTTTGCTTTCCTCCACTTTCCCCGTACCGAACGTATCCACTGCAATCGACACAGGACGAGCTACACCGATTGCATAGGCTAGCTGCACCTCTGCACGGTCCGCCAAACCTGCTGCGACGATATTTTTCGCCACATAACGCGCTGCATAGGCTGCAGAACGGTCTACCTTTGTTGCATCCTTGCCAGAGAATGCTCCGCCGCCGTGGCGTGCATAGCCGCCGTATGTGTCAACGATGATTTTACGGCCGGTAAGCCCCGCGTCTCCTTTAGGTCCGCCGATGACAAAGCGGCCCGTTGGATTGATGAAATATTTAGTGTTTACATCAATCAGGTTTGCGGGTACTACTTTATTGATTACGACTTCTTTGATATCCTTTTGGATTTGCTCCAATGTCACATCTTCATCATGCTGTGTTGATAAAACAATTGTATCGACACGTACAGGCTGGTTGTTTTCATCATATTCTACAGTCACTTGCGTTTTCCCGTCCGGACGCAGGTAGGACAGCTCGCCTGATTTACGCGCTTCTGTCAAGCGACGAGCCAGCTTATGCGCCAAACTGATTGGTAGCGGCATCAGTTCCGGCGTTTCATTGCAGGCATATCCGAACATCAAGCCCTGGTCACCCGCACCGATTGCTTCCAATTCTTCATCGGTCATCGAACCTTCACGTGATTCAAGCGCCTGGTCTACACCTTGTGCGATGTCAGGCGATTGTTCACCCAGAGCCACAAGCACAGCAAGGTTTTCAGCATCAAAGCCGTATTTCCCGCGTGTATAGCCGATTTCTTCCACCGTATCGCGCACAATTCCTTTAATATCTACATATGTAGATGTTGTCACTTCTCCTGATACTAATACAAGCCCTGTAGTGACAGTCGTTTCACACGCGACGCGAGCGTTCGGATCTTCTGCTAGAATAGCATCTAAAATGGCATCTGAAATTTGGTCGCAAATTTTGTCTGGATGCCCTTCTGTTACACTTTCTGATGTAAACAGTCGACGGTTTGTCATTTGTTTTCCTCCTAAAAATACCTTGCGCGAAAGCGCGTATTTGATACGGTACTCATTACCCATGTATGTCTACCCGTACGGATTGAAAAAGCCGCTGCTAACTTTTACACGAGGATTTAAAAAGGCCTATAACGAATAAAAAGAAGGTATCACTTGTATGCTAGTGGTATTGGAATATCCGCGGCATGCCCTTAAAAAAGGCAGCCCACCCCTAGTATACCGCACCGATGATTACACATCCGTGCGCTCTTCCTCTTACTGCTCTAAACAAAAAAATCCCTTCGCTCATATATGAGGAAAGGAGTCATGTTTTCGTTACCTTTCACTCTTATCGTTCAAGGAATGAATCCTTGCATCAGGTTGGCACCAACACGTTACGAAAATCGTATTGCAGGTTGCCGGGTTTCATAGGGCCTGACCCTCCACCAGCTCGGGATAAGAGTATCCGTTCAATTCTACATGGTACGAAATTTGTTCCATCTTGTCAAACAGTTTATAATGATTTTGTGGTATATGGAAAATTTACAAAATAAATTTACAATTAGTATAGATTATTTGGTTCAATGTGTTATACTATTTTTGAATTAGTCATTAATCTCCTCACCTAGGGGAACTATATAAAAAAGGATGGTATTTAATCGATGAATTCAGTAGATATCAACAACGAACTGAAGGAATTATTAAGCGGGGCAAACATTAACGTTCAACTATCTGTACCAGAGCTAGTTGAAAAGGCTACATCTCGTGGGGAAGCTACATTGACTGTAGATGGCGCGTTACGTGCTGAAACCGGTAAATACACTGGCCGTTCCCCTAAGGATAAATACATGGTTGAAGAAGAGACTTCCAAGGACAAAATCGATTGGGGCAAAGTAAACCAGCCGATTTCCGCTGAAGTTTTCAACAATCTTTATGCAAAAGTTGTCAACTACTTAAAAGAAAAAGACGAGTTATTCGTATTCAAAGGATTCGCAGGAGCTGACAAAGACTCTCAGCTATCAATCCAGGTTGTAAACGAATATGCTTGGCATAATCTTTTCTGTCATCAATTATTCATCCGTCCAACTGCTGAAGAATTAGCCAGCCACGTATCAGACTTCACCATCGTATCAGCACCATCTTTCAAGGCTGATCCGGCAGTTGATGGTACAGCATCTGAAACATTCATCATTACATCGATGGAAAAAAGAATCATCCTAATCGGCGGTACGGAATATGCCGGTGAAATGAAGAAATCCATCTTCGGCATCATGAACTACCTATTGCCTGAGCAAGGCATCTTCCCGATGCACTGTTCTGCCAATGTAGGGGAGCAAGGCGATGTCGCCCTATTCTTTGGCCTTTCAGGTACCGGCAAAACGACTTTATCGGCAGATGCCGACCGCAAGCTGATCGGTGACGATGAGCACGGTTGGTCTGACAACGGTGTATTCAACATCGAAGGCGGCTGCTATGCAAAAACTATCAATCTTTCTGCTGAAAAAGAACCTGAAATCTACAATGCTATCAAATTCGGAGCTGTGCTTGAAAACGTCGCTGTACATCCGGAAACACGCATCTGTGACTATGATGATGGTTCATTAACTGAAAATACACGTGTGGCTTACCCAATAGACTACATCGATAATATCGTAACACCATCTGTTGCAGGACACCCAAAAACAATCGTATTCTTGACTGCGGATGCTTTCGGCGTGTTGCCTCCAATCTCAAAATTAACGAAGGAGCAAGCAATGTACCACTTCCTAAGCGGCTTCACTTCAAAGCTAGCAGGTACAGAGCGCGGCGTTACAGAGCCAGAACCAGTATTCTCAACATGCTTCGGTTCACCATTCCTTCCTCTTCCAGCAACAGTGTACGCTGAAATGCTAGGAAAGAAAATCGACGAGCATGGTTCACAGGTGTTCTTAGTCAACACTGGCTGGACTGGCGGCGAATACGGTGTAGGTTCTCGTATGAAGCTTTCCTACACTCGTGCAATGGTTCGTGCTGCCATCGACGGCAAGCTGGATGATGTAGAGACAATCCAGGACGGTGTATTTGGATTAAACATCCCTGTCGCTGTTGAAGGTGTACCTTCTGAAGTATTGAACCCACGTGAAGCATGGGCTGACAAGGCTGCATACGACCAAAAGGCAGCTGAGCTTGCTGGATTATTCAACAACAACTTCAAAAAGTTCGGAGATGTTTCTGAAGACATCACAAAAAAAGGCGGCCCTTTATTATAAGAAGGCGCTGATGCTCCCTTCAGCAACATTCCATAGTTCAAAAGAGCAGTCCAAGAAGTTTAACTTCTCGGACTGCTCTTTTTGCATACATCGGAAGCGGCCCCCTGCTTTCTCTTCAGGACTTACATAGCAAAATGGGGATGTCTAAAACGCATTTTGAGACTTCCCTTTGCGATGAAGGGAGTTATCTTTTAAGGCGGCTACTTGCAGTAGGAATGCTCCTTAATGAATATTTCCCAAGAAAAGCAAAGCTGTACAGAAAGCTCCCACTTTCTGTACAGCCGTCTATTCCATGCTCTTCCCCTTCATCCATCCGCACAGGGCCCTCACTGTTTCCCGATTGACTTGTGGCGGATAATGGTGCTTCAGACCATACGAATACCATGTCTCGTAGAGCTTCCCGGCATCCTGCAGGCAATATTCCAGCTGATAAGCATGCTCGATATCTACATGCTGATCGCTCGTGCCATGGATGATGAGAACCGGTGCTTCAATCTTTTCGATTTCATACAGCGGTGTGCGGTCATCATAGCGTTCCGGCACCTTTTTCGGCGTACCTCCAATTACACGGCGGAGGCCACGGCGCATATCGATTCTCTCCCAATACGTGGCTGCCGCATCCGACACCCCGGCCCAGCATACGACCGATGCGATGTCATCACGCAAAATGGCCGTCCACAAAGCCATCAGACCCCCCCGCGAAAATCCATATACATGCACCCTTTCGCAATCCGTAAATTGCTTGAGTATATCTATGCCATGGACAGCGTCATAGCGGTCGTCACCGGCAAATTCGTCCTTGCCCTCCCCACCCCGGTTTCCCCGGTAGTACGGCGCAAATACGACAAAGCCCCGGCAGGCGAATTGGGCAATCCTGGCCGGCCTTACCATACCGATTGACTGCATGCCTCCCCGCAGATAAAGCATGGCCTCGGCCGCCCTCCCCTCTTTCGGTCTTGCAAGTAGCCCCTTCACACGAAGCCCGTCCGACCAGTATGTAATTTCATCCAACCGGATATGTGGATTCGGTGAAGGATATTTACGTATGGATGTGATTTTACCATTGTCGCTCATGTCTTTTCACTTCCTGTAGCATCTTTTTCATTCCGTCATCACGCATATAAAAACTCAAGTTCGGATGGGCCAGCAGCTCTTCCTCCGTCAGCCAATGCCTTGCGACTGTCTCGTATTCACCGACGAAGTCTTCTATTTCCTCCACTGCAGCGGTAAAGACAGCCTTGCAAAATGGTATTTTATCATGTACAACATAGTAGGCAAACCACCGGACGTCCGTCACCCTCACCTGTGTTTCTTCGTATACTTCACGGACCACCGCCTCGGCCAGCGTCTCCCTATCCTCCTGCTTGCCTCCGGGGAATTCGATTCCCCGCTTGAAATGCTCAGTGCAGAGCCATCTATCCTCATGTTTCACAAGAGCCAGCACATGCCGAGGCTCTACCTCGAACGGCCCTTCATCAAAGCGCAGGACCACGCGCAGGCCGTTTTCATCTATAAATGTAAACATCCCTTCAACTCCTAACTAATTTCAAGTGTAGCGAAGGGATGTTGGCGCTTCAACTAAAATAGGGCATCTTCTCAACAAATTCTTTTGCTTGCTGGTCGCCAAATTCATGAATGAGCGCATATATTTGCTTGTATCGATGGTCGATTTCATGGTTCAGCTCGTCCATATGATAGGGAATGAACGGCAGGTGGGCCCGGACCATATTGGACGACTCCAGCCGGTAAATGTACCCAAACAGCCTTTGGAACACCCGTGCCTTGTGGGGTTCCAATTCCAGCTTGAAATCATAGGGCAATGCTCCCGGATAGGCAGAACACGTCAGATGCGGAACCGATACATAATATGTTTGTTTCTCCATAGTAGCCACCTCCCTAACAGTATAGGTAGCAGCCAGATTGTTTATACACAAAATGCGGCCTCCCGCTGTAGGAGCCGCATTTTCATTGTTAGATTATACTATCGATTATTTACCAAGGAATGCAGATAGCATCCATGAATGCTGTTCTAGGCTTTGGAATTTTGCATTCAATAAATCCTCCGTACGGTCGTCGCCCTGTTCGGCGGCCGTTTCCATCGCCTTGTTCAAAGCTTCCATAATTACAGCGAAATCGTCGATGACCGTCTGCACCATCTCATCAGCCGATTCCTTGCCTGACGCTTCCTCCACTAAAGAAAGCTCCAGATGTTCTTTCAGTGTTGCAACCGGCTTGCCGCCAAGCGCTAAGATGCGTTCAGCAACTTCATCCAGCGTCAATGTCGTTTCATTATATAACTCTTCAAATTTTGCGTGCAATGTAAAGAAAGATGGTCCGCTAACATACCAGTGATAGTTATGTAGCTTCGTATACAGCACCGACCATGTTGCCACTAAATCATTCAATTGATTATTCAATGTTTCCTTTGCCATCCAATCACCTCGTCGAGTTAATAGATAAATTTCTTATCAATAGTATTATACCCACTTTTCTAGTTCTTAAAATTGAATTTTTATAGAATTTTCAGGCGTAATATTAGTTGTTCAAGAGATTATAGGACATAAGACGGCCAAAACCCTTTATAATAAAAGGTGAGGTGAAAATATGAGCTTACCATTAATTTTAATTGTCGTTGTTTCCATCGTATCAATTTTTGCAGTAGCCATCTTTTTAGTAGCAAGGCAAAGTAATTTTTCCGCAAAGCAGACGATTGACCCTCGTCCGGCGCAGACATATCAGAGGGAGGATGACAAATGATAAAGTACCCGTTTATTTGGCTGATTCGCTTCTACCGGAAATTCATTTCACCGATGACGCCCCCCTCTTGCCGTTTCCATCCCACTTGCTCAAGCTATGGACTGGAAGCATTTCAAAAGCATGGTGCCATCAAGGGCTTGATTTTAACGACAATCCGCATTTTAAAATGCCAGCCTTTCCATCCAGGCGGGTTCGACCCCGTCCCTGAAGAATGGCCTTCGAAAAAAAAATGACTTCGAAGGCTATTTTTATTGTCTTTTTATGCCCTTTCCTGTATGATAAACAATGTTGAATTTAAATCGTAATAATTACAATTAAGAGGTGAGCACGATGAAAAGGCTTTTATCATTCTTCCTGCTTGCGGTTGTGGCCCTTGTGGCAGCAGCATGCAGCGGAGGCGATACGGATACGGAATCAACTACCGATAAAGAGAAAGATACATTATCCATCTATACGACGGTTTATCCGTTGCAATATTTTGCCGAGCGCATCGGCGGCGACTATGTAGAGGTATCCTCGATTTACCCTCCAGGCGCCAATGAGCATACATTCGAGCCCACGCAAAAAGATATGATAGCTTTGGCGGATGCCGATCTATTCTTCTACATCGGGCTTGGACTTGAAGGATTTGTAGAAAAGGCAAAGGCCACGCTGGCAAACGAACAGGTGAGACTGGTCTCCACTGCAGACAATATCAGCGAGGAAATGCTCCATATTTCCACTGGCCATGTACATGCCGAGGGAGATGGGCATGACCATGAAGGCGAGGAGTCTCATGAAGAAGACGAAGCGCACGAGCATGACTCCCATGTGTGGCTATCACCGATCATCTCCAAGGATTTAGCGGCGGTCATCAAGGATGAACTGGCGAAGGCAATGCCTGAGCATGAAGAAGTTTTCACGGAAAACTATCATGAGCTTGCAACGGAGCTGGATGGTCTGAACGCCGATTTTGAAGAGATGGCTGCGGGCACATCCAAAAAGACATTCTTTGTTTCACATGCTGCGTTTGGCTACATTGCAGGCCAGTATGGGTTCCACCAGGTGCCTGTTGCAGGTTTGAACTCGCAAAGCGAGCCATCCCAGAAGGAATTAATGGAGATTGTAGATTTGGCAAAAAAAGAGAAAATCAAGTATATCTTCTTTGAGCAGAATGTATCATCTAATCTGACAGAGGTCATTCGAAAAGAGGTAGGCGCTGAGCCGATGATTCTTCATAATCTAAGCGTGTTGACGCCGGAGGACATTGCTAACGGCGAAACGTATTTCACCCTGATGGAGAAAAATTTGGAGGCATTGAAGACAGCGCTTCAATGATTGATACGAAAAGAGGACAAAGCCCGAGAATGCGGCTTTGTCCTCTTTTTGATCATGACTCAACATCGAGAAGCGTAGCTGACGTCCTACTAAGCTTTAAAATAGGTAAAAGCAAAGGGACTTTCCAATCGACTTCTCCAATTGAAAACATCCGTCCGTCAGATGTATTGCTTTAATTTTCTTCGTACGAGCTTGTTGGAGCCGTTACGCGGCAGACTGTCGGTAAAAACGATTCTTTTCGGCAGCTTATAGGAGGCCAGCCTCGTTTTGCAGAATGCAAGAAGCTCCTCTACAGACACATCGCTCTTCAAGACGACAAAGGCGACCGGTACCTGCCCCCAGACATCGTCATCCATACCGCAAACCCCCGCTTCCTTTACCGCCGGGTGAGCCAGCAATACGTTTTCGATTTCCGCCGGGTAAACGTTTTCCCCTCCGGAGATGACGAGGTCGGCGCGGCGGTCGATGACATAGAGGTAGCCTTCTTCATCAAGATAGCCTATATCCCCTGTCTTCAGCCAGCCATCTTCTGTCGCCGGCCGGCTCGCAAACTGACCGATGTATCCTGGTGTCACATGAGGTCCACGGATGCATATTTCCCCTTCTTCCCCCGGCCTTGTCGCGCCCTCGATGCGGATTTGATTGAAGAACAGCGGCTTCCCTGCCGAGCCCGCCTTTCTCATGGCATCCTCACTGCTTAATGTAGCACTCTGCGAGGATGTTTCCGTCATGCCATATGTCTGGGCAATTTGCAGGTGCAGCCTGTCCGCCCGTTTCAAATAATCCACAGGCACCGGGCCGCCGCCAGCAAGGATGGACATGAAGTCCGGGTGTGCGGTCATTTCGTGCTCCTCCATGTAAGTAAGGAGCCGTTCAACCATTACAGCGACGGCGGACATCCTTGTCACCGAGCCCTGTGCGATTTCCGCGGCACACGAGGCGGCGTCGAACTTCTCATATAAGCGTACCTTCATCCCGTACAGCAATGACCTCATCAATATGGAGAATCCGCTAATATGGAAAATCGGTACGACGCATAGCCATACATCATCTTCCTTCAGGCCGAGGTTAAGCGCCGAGCTGATGGCACTCGAGCTATGGTTTTGTACCGTTTGGCGAACACCCTTGGGATAGCCTGTCGTTCCTGATGTATACATGATGGAAATCGTCGAATCATCATCCCATTCCGCCGCTTCTTCCATATCCATTTCCTCTGCCTGAAACACTTCCGTAAAAAGGATGGTCCGGCCATCCTCGAACAATTTATGGCGTTCCTCCTCATGGACAAGAACTGCCTTTACCTCAGCGTCCTGGATTTGGTATTGCAGTTCATATGGCGATAGCCTTCCATTCAGCAATACAATTTCCAGCCCCTTCTGCATACATCCATAAATCATCATGATGAGTTCAGGGCGGGAAGGGGCTAAAATGGCAATACGGTCGCCACTATGTAATTGAAGCGCCGTCAGCTTCCTGGCGATGCTCACGGCTTCCTCATAAAGCTCCTTGAATGTCCATTGCTCCTCATGAAAACTCAAACCCGCTCGATCGGGCGTTAAATAACTGCGCTGGGCTAACCAGTTCGGTTGCATGTACTTCCCCTCCTTCAACATGAAAAGGGGCTGTCCAGAGGATAGAAACTTTCTGGACAGCTTTTTTCTCGGTAAACATCCACCAACAAATATCGCTTTTGCGGCGGTCGCCTCAAAATAACACCGTCCCCGTCACAAAAGGGGCATATCAAAAAACTTTTCAGGCGTCCCCTTCATCCCTCCGTGCGATAGATAGTGAAGGTATTCTTTCCAAGGTTTTTCCCTTTATATAAAGCTTCATCAGCATGGCGCAGTGCCTGCCGGGCCGTCAATGGCGGCTTTGTGCAGACGGCAATGCCTATGCTTACCGTGACTTCCAGATGAGCCTGCTGGATGTTGATGCCTTCTCCCACGGCATCATTGATTCGCTGTGCCATTCCTTCTAGCTGCCTGCCGTCTCCAACATTCGGCAGCAAGATGACGAATTCATCTCCTCCAAGCCTTGCCACAAGTCCCTGTGTCCCGATTGTCTCCTGCAATCTCAAAGCCATTTCAATAATGACTTGGTCGCCGATTTCATGGCCATAGGAGTCGTTGATCTGCTTGAAATTATCGACATCCAACAGCATGAGGGCAAAAGGCGTTTGCTGCTTGGACAGCATCGCAACCGCTTCGTCCAGTTGATTGCTGAACATGCGGCGGTTCGGCAGGCCCGTCAGCATGTCATGATAGGCAAAGTACTTTAGATGCTCCTTCTGCTGCTGCTCCTTTGATACGTCCCTTACAGTCAACAAAATATGCAGGAACTTTCCTTCCTGATCATGGATCGCCTTCCCCTTCAGCTCTAGCCATAACCACTCCCGCGTTGCGCTATATGCCTTCAGCCTGATTTTGAACGGTTCACCCTTTTCAAAAGCAGCTTTTAACTTATCTTCAAACTCTTCTACATAATCGGCATGAACCGTGAAGAATGGCCCGTCGTCCATATGTGTATTATCAAAGCCGAGGATTTCTTTGCTTGACGGCGAAACATATAAATAGTTTTGATGCTGGTCCATCAAAATAAGGACGTCCTGAATATTTTCAGCAATCCTGCGGTAATTCAACTCGCTTTCCAAATAGCGTTCCGCAATCTTATCCAGCTCCAGCATGCTCTTCATAATGAGAAAATAGCCGGTCAGGCATCCATCCTCCCTGATTGGATTCAGACGCATCAGGCATCTTATAGCCATATTGTCTTTCGCAATTAGCCGAAAGCGCCTGTCCAAAAAGTAATACTCATGGAGCGACAACTGTCTGTCTTCTTCCTCCCCCACTTCATTGGTGATGAGCTCCTGAAAATGCCGATTCACCACTTCCTGCTTTTCATAGCTAGCCAGTTCTAAAAAAGCGGGGTTCGCATCTAAAATAATCCCTTCCATATTCAAAAGCAATATCGCATCCGTATTATCGTTAAAAAGCGAAATCAATTGGCCCTTCAACTTCTCATATTCAGTGGCCCCCATTATTCATTTCATCTCCTTACCACGGTTGCCGGCTATATTTTCACTTTACTATAGTAATCTTACTTATTCTATCATTCTTTCTTTATATGAAAATAAGAAGGGCATGAATGCCCTTCTTATCCATAGAATTCGATTTATGGGAAACGCGGGAATTGACCGAAGTCCGGCTTGCGTTTTTCTTTAAATGCGTCACGGCCTTCTTTTGCTTCGTCAGTCGTGTAGTAAAGAAGCGTAGCGTCGCCGGCCATTTGTTGCAGACCTGCCAGACCATCCGTATCGGCATTCATGGCTGCCTTCAGGAAGCGAAGTGCCGTCGGAGACATTTCAAGCATTTCCTCGCACCATTTCACCGTTTCATCTTCTAATTGCTCATATGGTACCACCGTGTTCACCAAGCCCATGTCAAGCGCTTGCTGTGCGTCATATTGGCGGCATAGATACCAGATTTCACGCGCCTTTTTATGGCCTACAATACGAGCCAGGTAGCCTGAACCGTAACCGGCATCGAATGAGCCTACTTTTGGTCCTGTTTGGCCAAAACGGGCGTTGTCGGCTGCGATTGTTAAATCACATACGACATGCAATACATGTCCGCCGCCGATTGCATACCCTGCAACCATCGCTACGACCGGTTTTGGGATGACACGGATCAAGCGTTGTAGATCAAGTACGTTCAGGCGAGGAATTTCATCTTCTCCTACATAGCCGCCGTGGCCGCGCACTTTTTGGTCGCCGCCTGAGCAGAATGCCATTTCACCCTCACCTGTCAAGATAATTACACCGACATTTTTATCGTCACGTGCACGTGAGAAGGCGTCGATCATTTCCATTACCGTTTTTGGACGGAATGCATTACGCACTTCTGGACGGTTAATCGTAATTTTTGCGATTCCGTTGTAGAACTCATACTTGATATCTTCGTAAGTATGTAATGAAGTCCATTGACGTGTTGTCATTGTATAGTCCTCCTATAAATATGATGAAATTGCTTCCTTTATTATTGTAGCAAACTCTGAAGGATTTTCCACATGAATTGCGTGACCTACATCATTTATTGTCAAATGCCGTCCTTTTTTTAGAGAAGCGGTCATTTCCCGGGCAATGTTTACAAATTTCTCATCGAGCTGTCCCGTCAGGAGCAGTACAGGCATCGGCAGCTCCGTCAAATTCTCCCACAAGGGCGGCATCATCCCCGTCCCCATGCCTCGTAGACTGTTGGCAAGGCCCAGAGCGTTTTGCTGCAACCGCTCCTTCCGTATCCCCAGCCGGACATCCTGGGGAAGCCTTTTTTGGGAGGCGAAAAGCGGAATGTTCTCCCACGTATCGACAAAGCTCTCGACGCCATTTTCCTCTATCCTATCAGCCAGGAGATCGTCCGCCTGTCTTCTTGCCATCCGTTCTTCATCGGATACAAGACCAGGCGATGCACTTTCCAGAATGAGCTTTTCCACCCTGTCTGGATATTTCACAGCATAGCTGAGCGCAATCCGCCCGCCCATCGAATAGCCGAGGAGACTGAAGCTTTCAAGTTGCAGCATGCTGCATACCTCCTCCAGCACATCGACCTGATTGTCCATTTCATACAGCGAGGCATCCACTGGGCTTTCCGTCCGGCCATGGCCGATGCAGTCGATCGCTATGATCCGGAAAGCAGGCAGTAGCCGAGCGGCGGTAGCCCAAGTATTCGTCGAGCCAGTAAAGCCGTGCAGCATGACAATCGTCTGCTCTTCCTTCTCATTCCATACTTCTATATGGACATTGATTCCTTTTACATATAAGAAAGCCATGCATCCAACTCCCTGTTGATGTTTTGCCATAGCTTACGGTGCGTGACTAGATTTTCTTCTCTATCCGTCATCACTTCAATCAACCGGATGGCTTTTTCATTCGGTTCGGCAAGTGCCTGCTCGAATGCCTTCATCCCTTCCACTCTTGTATAATGCAAATCATACATGGCGGCCAGATGCTCGAATGTCAGGCCTGTCGGTGTACCGAACAGTTCTTCATAATGCCGTTCCACTGAAGCTTGCGGCAAATAGGAGAAGATGCCCCCGCCGTCATTATTCATTACCACTACCGTCAGATCCAGCTGCTGATAACGGGCAGCCACAAAGGCGTTGCTGTCGTGCAGGAATGCCAAGTCCCCAATCAGCAAATAGGTTTTTCTTGCCGGAGTAGCCGCACTATAGCCAAATGCCGTAGAAATGACACCGTCGATGCCGTTCGCACCCCTGTTCGCTGCAATTCGGATATCCTTTGCATCAGGTAGATGGAATGTATCGATGTCACGAATCGGCATACTGCTTGAAGCAAAGACATCGCTTTGCCCAGGAAGCAGCTGCAGCATCCTTCCGACAAGAGCCCCTTCATCGCCTTCCTCTTCGATATAGCGCTCGATATGAAATAGCGCCTTCTGCTGAGCCTGCTGCCACGCTTCTATATAGGCAGGGCTTGCATTGGATGTTAGGCCGAGCATGTCAAATGAGGCATTGATGCATGCGTGAATCGCATGGGTAGCCATATGGGCGGAATCACGGAACAATGGGTCTTCATCGATGACCAAATAGGTTTGAGGCATTGATTCCATTAAAAAGAGGGACAGGAACTTCGATACAGGCTGTGCGCCCAGGCGGATGACCGTATCCGGTGCTGCCAAACGCTTGAATTTATCATTCTTCAAAATGGCATCATAGGTTGAAATGATATACGGCCTGCAATCTTCAGGGACTGCCCCCCGCAGCCCCGACAGACTTTCTACAACGACCGGCCATTTCAATTTTCTGATAAAACGCCACAGGACTGCCCTGTCGGTATTTAACGGCAGCTCCCCAATGACGACCAGCCCTTTTTGTGCCCGTCCGACAACTTCCTCCACCATGTGCTGCGCTTCATCGCTTAGTCCGTATTCATTCATGGCCGCCGCAGCAAAACCCGTCTTGGGCAGCTCCCTGAAATCGATCAGCAACGGCTCCCTGAACGGCACATTCAGATGGACCGGTCCATACGGGGCGCTCATTGCACATGCGACAGCACGGGCAGTATGGCGCTCGATGAAAGGCAACGTCTGCTTTGCATCATCCGGAATCGGGTATTCGGCAAACCATTTCACCTGCTGCCCGTATAGATGAAGTTGATTGATTGCCTGAGGTGCCCCCACTTCCCGCAATTCATGCGGTCGGTCCGCTGTAATGACGACCAGCGGAATGCGTGCATTCTTCGCCTCGACAACTGCAGGATAGTAGTTGGCTGCAGCCGTTCCCGATGTACATAAAAGAACGACCGGTTTGCCTGATGCCTTGGCAAGCCCCAGCGCGAAGAAGCCTGCTGCACGCTCGTCCACTTGCCGGAACATCTCTATTTCCTTTGTATGGGCAAATGCATATGCAAGTGGCGTAGAGCGGGACCCCGGGCTGACCACAACCTGTTCGACCCCGCTATTCACCAGGCTTGCAACAATTGTATATACATAATTCGACAATATTACACGTTCACTCACCTAGATTTCCTCCTAAGGCACGCAGCATTGGACGGAACTTCACAAGAGTCTCCTCATATTCAGACTGTGGTGTGGAATCTCCGACGATACCGCCTCCTGCATATAAAAAGGCCTGATTACCAGATAGAGCGGCCGAACGAATGGCCACGGCAAATTCACCATTACCTTCTGCATCAATCCAGCCGATTGGCGCTGCATAGAGCCCACGGTTCATCGATTCGAACGTACGGATCATCTCCATCGCCTCTCTACGCGGCACACCGCCAAGAGCTGGAGTCGGATGCAGATGCTTTACAAGCTGCAGGATTGTCGATTCTTCCTTCAGCAACCCTTCCACTGGTGTATAGAGGTGCTGGATATCACGGATTTTCAGAAGTTTCGGTTGTTTCGGAACTTTTACGTTCCGGCAGTTCTTCTCGAATGTTTCCGTAATCATCTCTACTACATAATGATGCTCGCCACGGTTCTTCTCATCGTTCAATAATGCCTGTCCAAGCTGCTTGTCTTCATCCGCCGTCTGTCCGCGTCGAATGGATCCCGCTACGCACGAAGAAAAAGCCCGGCCCCCCTCCACTTTCACAAGCCTCTCGGGGGAGGCACCGAAAAATAGCATGTTATCATGCTCTAATCCAAAAAGATAGCTTTCCGGCTGTTCATGGATGACATGAGACAGAATTTGAGGAGAGGCCACATCCTCCTCGAACTGCAGGGCCAATGGACGAGCAATGACCACCTTTTCCGCATCGCCTGCTTTAATATGGTCCGTCACCTGCTGAATTGATTGCAGATAAGCTTCTTTATTAGGCTCCTCATATCCTGTCATGACCGGCTTGTCGTATGTCTTGACTTCCTTTACCTGTGCCGCATGGATTAGATGGTCACGTTGCTTTCGCAGCCGCTCGAATGCCTCGGCGCTGTTTTCCTCATCTGTAATGTAGTGGATACTTACGAAGGCCTGATCGTCACGGATGACGAGCTGGAACGTCGAAACGGCAAAGAAGCTCTGCGGGAAATCAGCCCACTCCCCATTTGTTTCATTGTGCGGGTCAAACGTGAATCCCCCGAACAGAATGGGCTGCAGGTCCTCTTCCTTCACCATGTTTTTCGTCAGTTGCTTCCATTCCTGCTCCACTAGGTCAAAACGTAGATGTCCTGCATCATTTTCAATTGTATAGGCATGTCCTAGGCCTACTAATGTAAAAGTTTTCTCTCGATTTTGCCAAAAATATCGCTGTCCCTTATATGTCTCGCCAGCAGCAAAAAATGCAAGGGCAGATAATCGGTTAACCTCAATTGTTTCGATATAAAAATGGCGCTTTGCATTCAAAGAGCCCACTTCTACTTCAGTGGCATTGTACCACTTTTGTTGCATGAAAATTACCTCCGTCTTTGCAATGCAAGCTCAAGAAACAAGCATTGATTGCCATCGTACATTTTTTATCCAGATCTATATTATCATATCACTTTTTTCCTTAAACCTGTATGGGAAAGGCACTCTCCTACCTTTTTTCTTGATGTTCGTATAAAATAGGAGAGTGCAGTTTAGTTCAGTTGAAGGGGAGAAATATACATATGACTAAAGTCATCGAAGCGGAGAGAGGCCTTAAGGTATGGTGGCATCTCACACGCCCGCATACCTTAACAGCTTCATTCGTCCCTGTTTTTTTAGGGACAACCATCGCTCTGACGGTAGCAGGAGAAACTATCAACTTCTTGTTATTTTTTGCTATGCTATTGGCGAGCATGCTCATTCAGGCCGCAACCAATATGTTCAATGAGTATTATGACTATAAATTGGGCCTTGATAATGAAAATTCAGTTGGGATCGGTGGCACAATCGTGCGTCATGGTGTGGCCCCCGGAACGATTATGGCCATTGCTTTAAGCTTTTACGGCATCGCTTTACTATTGGGCATTTACATATGTGCAATGAGCTCATGGTGGCTGGCGGCGGTCGGCCTGGTATGCATGCTGATCGGTTATTTATACACGGGCGGTCCTTATCCAATTGCCTATTCACCATTTGGAGAGCTCGTTTCCGGTCTTGTGATGGGGATGGGGATTGTACTGATTGCGTTCTTCATTCAAACCAATACAGTTACGCTTGAGGCTGTTTTATTATCGGTGCCCAGCATGATTCTGGTAGGCGCCATCATGCTCTCCAACAACATCAGGGATATCGTAGGGGATACGGAAGGCGGACGCAAGACGATGGCCATTCTAGTGGGGCGCCGCAATGCGGTATATATCCTCTCCCTGTTTTTCATCGTCTCCTACCTTTGGGTGGTGGGCCTCGTCATCATCGAGGACATCACTTACTGGGCGCTGATTGTATTGCTGAGCATCCTGAAGCCAATCAAGGCAATCGAGATCTTCCGCGCCAAGAAGGAGCCGCTCGAGGTCATGCCGGCGATGAAGTTCACCGCTCAGACAAATACCATCTTCGGCTTCTTATTGGCCATCGGTTTGTTAATCGATTATTTATTGTTCTAAATCAAGTTTTATGCATAGGGCATTTATAGAATGGAAAAAGGGCAGCTGATAAGTACGTACCTATCAGCTGCCCTTCTCTTTATCATGCCGTTTCGTCGTCCGCATGTTCAATGCATGTCAATGCAGTCGGCAAAGCCTCCAATCGTTCATACGGAATCTCCTCACCGCAGACCTGGCACCGTCCATACGTCCCTTCCTCGATTGCCTGCAGCGCCGCCTTGATTTCATCTACTTCATCCTCACGGAAATCTTCAATGGCCATTTCCGTAATTTGCGTTGTGTAGTCCGTCGCCATATCTGCAGGATGATTTCGGTCAAAATCCGTTAACTCCGTATTCTCAATCTCTTTATCTATTTCCAGAAAATCTTGTGTCTCTTCCAATTGACGCTGCAAACGTTCCTTCAGATGGTTAATTTGTGATGTATTCAATATAAACACCCTCCACACATTGATATAATTTTATTTCCTATATCGCTGTTTTTAAACATGGGAAGGGGTAGGCATTTACTTCATCCCTGCATCAAGCAGGAAGGCATTAATCTGTACGGGAGGCGAAACGAAGGGTATCGAATCCCTCCCGCCATATAGAAAAAGCCTAGAAACATACGTACATACGATTGGCCAGAAGAGTTACTTGATTCCTGTATAATGCGCAATGCAATCCGTCAAAAACTGTGTGGCATCGGGTCCCACCCGTGAATCATAATAATCGATAAAACGCTGGTCGGCCATGTACATTTGTGCCAACCCTGCATGTGCTTCCTTTGTATATTTCGGCCAATAAAAGCTCAGCCATCGTTTATGAAGCTCGGCTATTTCGGCTGCCAGCTCGGACGTAGTGCTGCCATCTTCCAGTCCCTCTTTTAAACGTTGCAACAACATATTTTCAAGCTGCTGTGCAGCCTCATACTGCTCCTCTGTCATATTCCGCACCATACCATAAGTAGCGAATACGGATTCTTCCCCGTGTCTTTCACGTATTTCCTTCCCGTAGCGTTCTTCATTATCATTAATTAAGTGCTTTTTGAAAACTTCAAACTTCTGCTCATTTGTCATTTTTAACCCCTCCTCAATCGATTGGATTGTCATAGTCACGGTCTTTAACATGCCATTGATATATTGCTGCTTTTGTAACAGGGCCTCCTGATGCTGGCGTAAACTTTTCAACTGTTCAAACCCTTCTTCGTTCAAGACATCCTTAATCTGTCCGAGCGGCATACCCAACTCTCGGTAAAATAATATTTGCTGCAATCGGTCAATATCTCGCTGTTGATAAATCCGGTATGCCGTTTCTTCGTTCTTCTCCGGGACAAGCAGTCCAATTTCATCGTAATAGCGTAAAGTACGTGTACTAACGCCTGATAAATTCGCCAGTTCATGGATATACACATTGCTCACCTCTTCTTTACTATAAAGGTTGACGCTACGGAAAGGTCAAGTGATAGTCTAATTTCTTTTATAGTGCGCTAATACTCCTGTTGCCGCAAAGAGGTGAATAGCCTCTGATCAATCGTTAGCCCCAGCCTAAAAACCCGATTTCATATGGCAGTAGTAACATC
>JBJEFP010000032.1:0-2452 GCA_051874195.1 Lysinibacillus sp.
TCTGTTGCGATTCAGGTCACAGCCCAAGAAGAAGTAGTGTCTGAAGAAGCAACAGAGAATGATGAGGTCGCGGCTTCAGAAGAAAGTATGGAGAAAGCTGAAAAGGCTAATGAGGAAGAGCAAGAATCTGGTTCAGTCGCTACGGAATCCGAAAAATCTTCAGATGAGTTAGGTGTATCAAAAGAAGAGAAATCTTCAGATGAGTTAGGTGTATCAAAAGAAGAGAAATCTTCAGACACTACAAAGGCGGTATCTGAAGACACTGAAGAGAAAGATTCCTCTTCAAAGGCATCAGCAAGAGATACACAAACCTATAATCATATTGATATTTTGCTGGTTGCAAAAGATATCACCTTTACCCTTGATGGTAAAAAGTATTCGATACCAGGGACAGTTATCCAAGACACGCTTGTCGTTAAATCAGGGTCAAATACATGGACGGGTTCTCAGTTTCATAAAGAAAAAGATCCTAATAGAAATGACTGGGAGTATCGCTTAACCAGAATTAGTATTAGTTCGGCTGCGACTGTCGATGTCTCTTGTAAAATTGAATTGGATACTTCTAAATTATCGGACGAAGAGCTTGCTATTCTTAAGGAACATTTAGAATTTGATGCTCAAGGAAGACTCACTTTTGAAGGAACCTTTGATGAGAGTGATAATGTATGTGGTGGGAAAGGTTCTGCTAGAGGGTTTGACTTTGAGGTAAGTGGTACGGAATTAGGTGAATATTTCACAACTGGCACTATTGATATCATTAAAGTAGACGGTGATACGGTAGATTCCGATTCGCCGGTATACTTATCAGGAGCTACATTTAGACTGATTGATTCTAATAAAAAGGTGGTCGTGATTGAGGGTGTTACAGATAGTAATGGTATTATTACCACTGATGCATCTGGTAAAGCTTCATTTACAAAAGTTCCATATGGCACCTATACATTAGAAGAGGTTAGCCCACCGGATGGATATACTCTTCCTTCACCGGGAAAATGGCAAGTGAAGATATCAAAAGATAGTAAAACGCAAACTGTAACGGTGAAAAACTATACGGTTGGAAGCCTGACAATTGCGAAAAATGTTAATGGAGTAGACGATGAAGACAATGCGGGAACCTTTAACTTTATTGTCCTTGATGAGAGTGGTGAGCAAGTTAAGGAAGGCAGCATCGTCTACCCAGGAGATAAGAGTCTAACATTTGATGATCTTCCTGCTGGTAAGTATATCATCTTGGAAGAAGACCCAAGTGGTGTCTATTCAGAGACTGGCTATAATTATGTGAATACGACAGCTGATGTAGATGGTAATGCTGTAACTGTAAGGTCTGTCACTAAAGACGACACAAAATATATGCAAGTGGCCGAGGTTGCCATAACATCAGGAGGAGAAACAACTGTCACATATACAAATACTTATAGCCAAAAAACAGGCGAAATCACGGTGAATAAAACTGTCACAGGTATCAGTGATGACGATAAAGGAGTGGGGGAATTTACTTTTACCCTGCTGGATAAAGATGGGGGAACAGTAGCTACTGAAAAAATTGATATGTCTCAAGGAAGCAGTGTCACATTTACGGATGTTACCCCTGGTACTTACACCATCGTTGAGCAAGATCCGAGCGGCGCCTACACAGGCTATGCTTTAACAGGTGTCCAAGTCAATGGTAAAGCATCTGACACATTCTCAACAGACGATTTGACCGTCAGTCGGGGCAATAGCCAAGAAGTGACATTCACAAACAACTACAGCGAAAAAGCTGGCTCTATCACTGTCAACAAAGAAGTGAACGGTGTGAGCAAAGGGCTTGTGAAAGAAGGAAAATTCACCTATACCTTGCTTGATAGCAATGGAGAGAAAGTAGATGAATTAACGGTGGATATGTCCACAGCAACAAGCGTGACGTTCACGAATGTGAAACCGGGCACCTACACCATCGTTGAGCAAGATCCGAGCGGCGCCTACACAGGCTATGCTTTAACAGGTGTCCAAGTCAATGGTAAAGCATCTGACACATTCTCAACAGACGATTTGACCGTCAGTCGGGGCAATAGCCAAGAAGTCAAATTCACCAACGTCTATGAAGAAAAAGCCGGTGACATCACCGTGACAAAAGATGTCCAAGGTGTAAATAAAGGCGATGTGAAAGAAGGTCAATTCACCTTCCAATTGATGAAAGGTGAAGAAGTGGTCCAAGAGAAAGTTGTCGATATGTCCAAAGAAACAAGCGTGACATTCGAAGATGTAACTCCAGGCACGTACACCATCGTTGAGAAAGATCCAAGCGGTGCGTACAAAGGTTACACTTTCAGTGAAGTGAAAGTGAACGGGGAAGCCGTGAGCAACCCAATCGCAGAAGATGTCAAAGTGAGCCGTGGAGAAGGACCAACAGTAGCCTTCACCAACGTCTATGAAGAAAAAGCCGGTGACATCACCGTGACAAAAGATGTCC
>JBJEFP010000032.1:2552-2678 GCA_051874195.1 Lysinibacillus sp.
GTTACACTTTCAGTGAAGTGAAAGTGAACGGGGAAGCCGTGAGCAACCCAATCGCGGAAGGCGTTACTGTTAGCCGAGGAGAAGGCCCAACCGTAGCATTCACAAACGTCTATGAAGAAAATGCCG
>JBJEFP010000033.1:0-2671 GCA_051874195.1 Lysinibacillus sp.
GGCGTCATGCTTGTATTAAGCCTACTCCGGATAAATGTTGTATTGTCCCTGACAATCGGGGCAATCATCGGCGGGCTTGCAGGGGGGCTGCCGATCATGGAGACGATTGATGCGTTTGTCGGCGGCCTGGGCGGCGGTGCGACGATTGCGCTTAGCTATGGTTTGCTTGGCGGGTTTGCGCTCGCCATCTCGCGTACAGGCGTGCCGGAAGTATTGGTCGGGGCCATTTTGAAACTGGTGCAGCGAGAAGGCGACTCCCAGAAAAAAGGACTGGCCAAGGCCCTGATCTTTTTAGTGTTATTGGCATTGGCAATCATGTCACAGAACCTGATTCCGGTGCATATCGCGTTTATCCCATTAATCGTACCGCCGATGATTAAAATAATGAACATGCTGCAGATCGATCGGCGTTTAATTGCAAGCATTTTAACGTTCGGTTTAGTAATGCCTTATATGTTCCTCCCATATGGCTTTGGTCTAATCTACCAGGAGATCATCGTTACGCAAATGGGCTTGGCAGGCCTTGATGTGGACTTGAGCGACGTCCCTAAGGCGATGGCTATCGTAGCGTTAGGGATGGCCGTAGGGCTTGCAGGTGCATTTATTGCATATCGTAAGCCAAGAAAGTATGAAATGATTGAAGTGAAAGAAACGGAGCAGGTAGAAAAGGTGGTTAAGCCACGTAATATCATCTTTGCGGCATTCGCTTTAATTGCTTCATTAGCAGTGCAAATTCCTACAGACTCGATGATCATCGGTTCACTTGTCGGAATCGCCATCCTGTATGTGACAGGTGCCTTAAAGGTCAAGGAGGCGGACGCAGTACTGACGGAGGGAATGCGCATGATGGCATTCGTCGGGTTCGTCATGATTTCGGCAAACGGCTTCTCGGCGGTCATTAATGCGACAGGTGACGTAGAGCCTTTAGTGGCAAACGCCATGGAGCTTTTCGGCGGCAATGTCAGCATCACTGTTTTCGTAATGCTTGTCGTTGGGCTGATTGTAACGATGGGCATCGGCTCATCCTTTGCGACGATTCCAATCATTGCAGCCATATTCGTTCCGCTTGCTGTCGAGCTGGGCTTGAGTGAACTGGCCATCATTTGCCTCGTAGGCACGGCAGGAGTGTTAGGGGATGCCGGCTCACCAGCATCCGACTCGACGCTTGGACCGACGGCTGGGTTGAATGTGGACGGCCAGCACAACCACATCTGGGATACATGCGTACCGACATTCATCTTCTATAATATCCCGCAGATACTCTTCGGCTGGCTGGCAGTCGTTTTCTTCCTATAATATATAGTAGCCATCTTCCATAGTGAAGGTGGCTTATTTTAACGGGGTAGTATTCTGAATATTTTATTTAAGGATATTTGAGTTCTTAGGGGTTGCTTTCGCCCACAGTCTCTTATATACTAGAAAACGGCTCAGGAAGAGCGAATGTATCCAAAGATATAACATTATAGCCTTGTGAAAAAAAGAATTTTGCTAAAATACTTGCGAACTTCTTTTTTATTGTATATAATGTTGAATGTTGGTCTTTGACTGCGATGAAGCGAGAGGTTGCCGACACACCCGGCCGCTTTGCCATGGCGCGTGTGTGGGAAATTTTCGTGGAGAATGTCTAGAAAATAGGCGAGAAGGAGGGAAAATTATGGCAAAACAAAAGATTCGTATCCGTTTGAAAGCGTATGATCACCGTATCCTTGATCAATCTGCTGAGAAAATCGTGGAGACAGCGAAACGTTCAGGTGCAAGTGTGTCAGGTCCGATTCCACTTCCAACTGAGAAGTCTGTGTACACAATCTTACGTGCTGTTCACAAGTACAAAGATTCTCGTGAACAATTCGAAATGCGTACGCATAAACGTCTAATCGATATCGTTAACCCAACACCACAAACTGTTGATGCGTTAATGAAACTTGACTTACCATCTGGCGTTGATATCGAAATCAAACTTTAATGGTAAAAACAAATATAACTTTTTAAAACTTATAGGAGGTGTGACGAATGGCTAAAGGAATCTTAGGTAGAAAAATTGGCATGACTCAAGTTTTCGCTGAAAATGGCGACCTAATCCCGGTAACAGTAATCGAAGCTTCTGCAAACGTAGTGCTTCAAAAGAAGACTGTTGAAACTGACGGTTACGAAGCGATCCAAGTTGGTTTCGAAGACAAGCGCGTGAAGCTTTCTAACAAACCAGAACAAGGTCATGTGGCAAAGGCAAATACTGCTCCTAAGCGCTTCATTCGTGAGTTCCGCAATGTAAATGTGGAAGAGTACGAAGTTGGTCAAGAAGTCAAAGTAGAAATTTTCGCAGAAGGCGATGTAGTTGATGTAACAGGTGTTACAAAAGGTAAAGGTTTCCAAGGTGTTATCAAACGCCACGGACAATCTCGTGGTCCTATGGCTCACGGTTCCCGCTACCACCGTCGTCCTGGTTCAATGGGTCCAGTTGCTCCGAACCGCGTATTCAAACAAAAGAAATTACCTGGTCAAATGGGTGGTCATGTTGTGACAATCCAAAACCTTGAAATCGTTAAGGTTGATGCAGACCGCAACTTGCTATTAGTTAAAGGTAATGTTCCTGGTTCTAAAAAAGCTCTTGTTGCAGTAAAAACTGCAATCAAATCTAAATAATTCTCTGAAGAAAGGAGGACACAGGAATGAC
>JBJEFP010000034.1:0-2646 GCA_051874195.1 Lysinibacillus sp.
GAAAGAAGCCCAAGACACGATTGTTCATGACCTTGGGCTTTCCCTATTTTCCTGTATCAACGAGCAGACATTTATACACCCACTTGCATTTCCTGCAAATGGTGATGGACGCTTGCCGCCACACTGCGCCCTTCCTTAATCGCCCACACCACAAGGCTTTGACCGCGGCGTGCATCACCCGCTGCAAATACGCCCGGGATGTTTGTTTCAAAGTCCTTGATGGAAGCGCGGATGCGATTGTTCGCTATCTCAACGCCGAACTGCTCAGGCAATGACTTTTCAACACCTTCAAAGCCGATTGCGACAAATACATGCTGTGCCGGCCATACTTTTTCAGTACCCGGTAGCTCCTTGAAATAATGGAAACCGTCTTCCCCCAGGATTTTCTCCATTTGAATCGTATGGAGCTCCTTCACATGCCCATTTGCATCCTTGACGATTTTTTGTGTCTGAATGCAGTATTCACGCGGGTCATAGCCTTTTACATCATTCACTTCTGCATAGGCATAGTCCAATGTGAAGACATTCGGATCCTTCGGCCATGGATTTTCTTCTGTACGACTGATCGGCAAGGCCGGGTGTTTACCGAACTGATGAACGGATTTACATTTTTGGCGGATGGCCGTTGCGACACAGTCGGCACCCGTATCACCACCCCCGATGACAATAACGTCCTTCCCTTCGACATTCAACGCCTTGCCATCCTCAAAATTCGAGTCGAGCAGGCTCTTCGTTACATCTGTCAAATAGTCCATTGCCAGATGGATTCCTTCGGCGTCGGAGCCATCCATATGGAGCAGGCGCTGCTTCTGCGCCCCGATGCATAGAATCACTGCATCATATTGTGAACGGAGCTCCTCTGTAGAAATATCCACGCCTACATTGACACCGCATTTAAATTCGATGCCTTCTAGCCCCAGCAAATTCACCCGGCGTTCAATCACTTCTTTTTCAAGCTTCATATTGGGAATGCCATACATTAATAAGCCGCCTGGACGGTCTGCACGCTCATACACCGTCACCTTATGGCCAAGCTGGTTCAACTCGTCGGCAGCGGCCAATCCAGCCGGGCCTGATCCAATGACAGCCACTGTTTGCCCAGTTCGCTGGCGCGGGATGCGCGGAACGACCCATCCGTTTTCAAAGCCCTTGTCGATGATCGTACGCTCGATTGATTTGATGGCTACGGCAGGATCTGTGATTGCCAATGTACAGGAGCCTTCACAAGGTGCCGGACATACACGCCCCGTGAATTCCGGGAAGTTGTTCGTCATATGCAGACGGTCCAGCGCCTCCTTCCACTGCCCCTTGTATACCAGGTCATTCCACTCAGGTATGACATTGTTGATCGGGCAGCCTGCTGCCGTCCCGCGTATTTCAATCCCCATATGGCAAAATGGCGTGCCGCAGTCCATACAGCGGGCACCTTGCGTCTGCAGGGATTCATCCGACAATCTAGAAGCATATTCTTTCCAGTTGGAGACCCGTTCTTGTGTTGGCTGCTCCTTCGTCTTTTCTCGTTTGTATTCCATAAATCCAGTCGGTTTGCCCATCTAGACCCCTCCTCTTCCTAAGAAACGCATTCATCCTACGTTCGCCTGCGCCGGGCGTTCACCAGAGACTGCCTGCACTTGCTGCAATCAGCTATCCGGTGACGCCATGCGGGGGCGGTGTACGTAATGCTTTGACTTTCAATCAGTAAAGCAGTACCATTTTTTCTTATTTGGAAATCGCAAACTCCTTGGCACCTGTTGTTTCTACGAAAGCCTGCATCGCTGCCCTTTCTTCCGTCAGCCCCTGAAGCTTGTGGAAATTAATCTTATCCAGCATGTTTTGATAATCCGTCGGCACGACCTTCACAAATTTCGGAATCATCTGCTCCCACTTCGCCAATACGTCAAGTGCTGCAGAGCTGTCTGTCTGCTCCAAATGCTGAATGATCATCATCCGAACAGCCTCGATTTCCCCTTTGTCTTCCAGCGTTGCAAATTCAATCATTTCCAAATTGCACTGCGCCTTAAATGCCGCTACATTTGTCGGCAACACGTAAGCGACGCCGCCCGACATGCCGGCTCCGAAGTTTTGGCCGACATCGCCCAGGACGATAATGCGTCCGCCTGTCATATACTCGCAGCCATGATCCCCGATTCCTTCCACGACGATATTGGCTCCCGAATTACGGACAGCAAACCGGTGTCCTGCACGACCGTTGATGAATGCCTGGCCGCTAGTTGCTCCGTACAGGCACACGTTGCCGGCAATGACGTTTTTCTCGTATTCTCCCTTGATTGGTGCAGTGGCTACAATCCTACCGCCTGATAGTCCTTTACCGAAGTAGTCGTTCACATCTCCCACAACCTTCATCGTCATGCCTCGTGGGATGAATGCCCCGAAGCTCTGACCGGCATGGCCAGTGAATGTCAGGTTGATTGTATTATCCGGCAGGCCTTGTTCACCATATTTGCGGGAAATCTCACTGCCGATGATTGTTCCCATTACACGATCTGTATTTTTAATGTCGAACTCAAGCTCGACCTTCTGCTTTTCTTCAACCGCTTTTTGCAGCTTCGGCATCAGGTGAACCATATCAAAGCTTTCTTCGATACCATGGTTTTGTTCATGCTGTTTCGTGCGTACCCCCTGCAC
>JBJEFP010000035.1:0-2639 GCA_051874195.1 Lysinibacillus sp.
ATAAATGGTTATGTATCGGTCGATGAATCGATCATTTACCTCATAAGCGCACAACTCGTCCTCATACCCGTAGACAATCCGTCTCTTCTGTTTTTCTGATTGACCAGAAGGTAGAACGCCCTGGATTCCGCTCTTCCTTATTCTATTATATTCCTAATTTTCTTATATTTAAATATAGAAAAAAGCGGTCCTTCAACAGGTGAAGAACCACTTTTTCGGCTAGTGATCAGGGATTCGTCCGTATTTCCCTTTACGAAAACAGCCTTCTATATTTTTGTCGTCGCCGCATTCCTTTTAGAAAAGAACATGCCGATCACAACAGCAACAATCAGTAGGACAATCGTCAATACAAGCGTCATGGTGTAATGCTCACTCGCTTCCCCGCTGATGAATTGCAATCCATACGTAGAGAGCTTCCACGGACTTACACTCCAAAACTCACCAATTAGTGAATCGATTATCAAGCCAACCGGTAGCAAGATAATGGCCAATGTCATGGCGACCGCCGTGTTGAACATCGCACTACAGGCAAGCGTTACAGCTGTCACGAACAGAATCCAGATGCAGTACGTGCCGAGCATTTTCATGAATGCTCCGAATTCGACTGTTCCGTATAGCAGCGCCGTATAATACATGCTTCCTGCATATCCTGCCGCCGCACTGATGATGCCCAGTAAACTTGCGACAGCCCATTTGCTCATGAACAGGGCGGTGAAAGAAATCGGGCGTACATAGATTAGCGTCGCCAGGCCGTTCTGACGCTCCCGGCTGATGGCACTGGCCATTGTTGCGACAAGGACCACTAAACCAATAGATTGAAACTGACTGGTAGAGGTAGCGAGAACATCAATCGGGTACAACTCAGGCACTGGCATCGTATACCCTTCCGGCAAATTGCCGACAGCTTCTAAAATGTCTTCCATAAAGTAAAGTGTTAGAGGATCCATAATGCCAAGCACAATGAAAAGCAGCGGCATCCACACAAACTTCAGGCTGCGCCAGGCATCCCGGAATTCCTTCGTAAACAATGTCCCAAAATCCCTCATTGCCCCGCCACCTCCATAAATATCTCCTCCAGACTTGCTGTCACCCGCTCCACTTTCGTAACAGCAAACGTTGAAGCGGCAAGCCGCTCCAATAGCTGGTGCATCGTCGGGCGTTCTTCTATGATTTCTACGTACACCGATGAACCATTTACCTTGGCAGAAAGCTGCGACTGGGAAGCAAACTGTAATGCGTCCTGTTGTGTCGCGAACACTATCCGATAACGCGGCGATTCAAATTTGGCACGCACTTCTGCAAGGGACCCCGACTCGACGAGCTCTCCTTTTCTAAGGAACAACAGCTGGTCTGTCATTTCCTCTGCATCATTTAAAATATGGGTAGAATAGAGAATCGTCGTCTGCTGCTGCAGCTCCTTTAGTAAATTCATAATTTCCCGTCTGCCTACCGGATCCAGTGCAGACACCGGCTCATCAAGAAGGAGGAGCTTCGGCTTATGGACAATGGCCTGGGCCATACCGAGCCGTTGCTTCATACCGCCTGAAAAGGTAACCGTTTTTTTCTTCATCGCCTCTTCCAGCCCGACAAAGGCAAGCACTCTTTCCGCCTCCTTTTTAGCTGCCGGGCCAGGCACTCCGCTTAATTTGGCGGCCATTTCCGTAAACTCAAGCGCTGTCAGCCAAGGGTAGAATTGCGGATACTGCGGAAGAAAGCCGATTTCCCTGCGGATATCCTTTACGCCCGCTATCTCAATCGTCCCGCTCGTCGGTGCCAATAATCCCGTCAGCATGGACAAAGTCGTCGTTTTCCCGGCTCCATTTGGCCCAATTAAGGCTGTTGCTGTATGTGGTTCAAGGGTAAAGGAAACATCCGATACAACAGTGTGCGCACCGAATGACTTTGTTAAATTGCTCACTGTAATCATGACGATTTTCTCCCCGCGATGAAATAGATGACTGGGCCAAACAGACTGATGAATAGAATAATTAAAGCCCATAACCACTTTGGACCATTCGTTGCATGAATACGCGCCAGATCAATCAAAGCGACAATCATCAAAATAGCCTGAACAACAATGAGTGGGGCAATCAATCCCCAATTGATATTTGCCAATTCCTCCATTTAGTGTTCCTCCTTAATTTGCAGATGATGCTTCAGGTTGCTCATGAGCGATTTATACGTTGGATGCTCGTATAAGCACTCGAACGCCGGGTTGTTTGCCATTGTTTTTACCAAATCCTTCTTGATGGACAAATCATCACGCGGTGCCTGCCCACAAGTTTGAATTTTATCTTCAATCCAGTCGGATAATAGATAGAAGTAGGAGTCCCCCTGCAGCCTCAACGGAAACTCCAGGCGGTAGCAAGTATGGCAGTAGCGCTCAACCATCTCAAGTGCCTTTTCTACACGATTTTGCCCAGCATAGCCCATCGCTGCCTTCAAATAAAACACAAGTGCCGTATTTGCATTTAATGTCTCGACTTGGAACAGCTCGATCATCTCTTGCATCTTGTGTACGACTTCGTCAAAATGCGATTCGTTCAAAACCTCCAAAGGCAGACTTTCCGCTGCTGTGGAAATCGTCCCTAGAACATGCTGGTAATGGCTTACCTGCAGGATCTCCTTTGCTTTTTTTT
>JBJEFP010000036.1:0-21991 GCA_051874195.1 Lysinibacillus sp.
CATGCTGTGGCAATTTCGAGCTTGCCCGGGTTTACAATGCCGGGGGATACGGCAGGCTCCAACCGTTATTGGCACGAAGATCTCATCGAGCCGGAAGTGGTGGTGGAAAATGGATGTATTCCAATTTCAAAAAAGAAAGGCCTTGGCTATACAGTGAAGCAATCGTTCATTGAACAGATGGCTGAGCAGAAGATTGTCTTGTCGTAACATGTTCTTTCTATATAAAAGCAGTAAATAGTGCGACCCTGGATAAAGATGCAAGGGGAGGGGGACCATCCTATTGATGGACCCCTCCCCTTGGTAGATTGTGAGCGGCTTCAAGCAGGAGAATCGGACGATATAAGTCCTGCCTGCCCACCTGGTACGGTAGGATGAAGATGGGCCACACCTCTCAATACATCCATTCATTGGGCTCCATTTTGGCGAAAAACGCTCCATTTTACTAAGAACCAGACTGGCGCAGGGGATGCTGATCAGGAGAAGAAAGCATGGATGCTACCACTTTTGGCCGCCAAAACCGCCAGTTGTCGATTTTGATATACAACTTAACTTTAAATAAGCGCCATGCTGGGATGATAGTCCCTGTTTGGCGCTTATTTTTATCTAAGTCGTATATAGATTCTGCCATTCGGCATGATGAGGGGCAAAAATGAGGCGTAGGCAAAGGGGATTCCTCGGTCTTCCAGTAGACGATGGCAGTTGCGGTCCCTTTTCTCGTAGCCCTGCCTCCAAGGCTGATGGATGCTTTCTATCGTGATTTATAGGCGGCTGTTACCTGTGCCCTGCTTTTATTGCAAATAAACGGAGCTTATCCAAAAATGCAGGGTAGGCGTTCCCTAAGGTGATAGGAATTGTTGTATAAGTCGATTTTACTGACTTTTAAGACAGCCCCATTGATTTTACTATTTTCGTTGTTTATAATGAAAGACGACTCAATAGTGATAATCGTTATCAGTAGTGTTATTGAGAAAATATTTGTTATGGGGATTACAAATGAGATTATGGATATTAGTAGTATCAACTGTTGTCCTGTCCTTTATCTCGCTATTCATAGGTGCCATAGATATTAAACCGAGTGATTTGCTCGATTGGGATTCAGATATGACGCAGATCTTCTTAATGAGTAGATTGCCGCGTTTAATGGCGATTATTTTAGCTGGTGCAGGAATGGGGATTGCGGGCTTGATCATGCAAAGCTTAAGCCGCAACAAATTTGTATCGCCGACGACGGCTGGTACACTCGATGCAGCAAAACTAGGTGTCATCGTTTCGATGATTTTCTTTACAGGCATGTCCTATATGGGGCAGATTTTATTTAGTTTTGCCTTTGCACTAATTGGAACATTTATTTTTATGCAGCTGCTTGAACGCATTAAGTTCAAGGATGTCATCTTCGTACCGCTGATCGGGATTATGTACGGTAATATCATCGGGGCCATTTCAACCTTCCTGGGATACGAGGCGGATGTTTTACAAAATGTCGATACATTCTTCTTGGGGAGCTTTACATTAGTCGTATCAGGACGCTATGAGCTATTATACGTAGCGGTGCCGGCGATTATCATCGCCTACATTTACGCCAACAAATTCACTGTAGCAGGCATGGGTGAGGATTTTGCAAAAAACCTAGGTTTAAGCTATCGTACAGTGCTGAATATCGGCCTTGTCATTGTAGCAATCATCTCCACAACGGTCGTTTTAACGGTAGGTATCATTCCATTCCTAGGGCTGATTGTACCGAACCTCGTTTCATTATACCTGGGTGATAATTTGCGTAAAACGATTCCGCATACGATTTTCATGGGGGCGGCGTTCTTGCTGGCATGTGACATCATCAGCCGATTAATCGTACACCCGTATGAAATCCCGGTAAATACGACAGTCGCAGTAATTGGCAGTGCAATCTTCTTAATTATGTTGTTTAGGGGGAAAGCATATGCGAAAAAATAGTACGAAGCTGATCATCTTGGCTGTGATTGCCTTACTCTTTATGGCACTGTTTGCCTTCTATAATATTCAGGGCGGCTTCAGCTACGCCTTTCCAAAGCGTCTTGAGCGCCTGGTCGCAATGGTGATTACCGGTACGGCCATTGCGTATGCAACGGTTATATTCCAAACGGTGACACATAACCGTTTATTGACGCCTTCCGTCATGGGTGTCGACTCCATGTATGAAGTGGTGCAGACGGTGATTTACTTCACGGCGGGCTCGGCTTCCATTTTTGTCGTAAACCGCTTTATGAACTTTGGTGTATCAATTATTGCGATGGTTATTTTCGCCATAATTTTATACCGCTTCTTATTCCGGGCAGATAAATATCCAATCTTCCTCCTATTATTGGCAGGGATGATCATTGGAACATTGCTTGGAAGTCTTGTAACGTTCATGCAGGTCATTATCGATCCTGTTGAATATGAGAGCTTACAGGCACGCTTGTTTGCAAGCTTTATGAACGTGAAGACGGAGCTGTTGCTTATTGCTGTTGTCATTTTGGGCTTGGCCTTCATCTATGGCTATCGATTATTACGTGACCTGGATGTGGTATCTTTAGGCCGTGACAATGCCATTAACCTGGGTGTCAACTATGACAAAATCGTGCTGCAGGTTCTGATTCTATCTTCTATTCTAATTGCTACTTCGACAGCACTTGTCGGTCCTGTCACATTCCTGGGTTTAATTGTAGCCAACCTGGCATATCAATATTTATCGACCTATAAACATTCGGTATTAATTGCCGGGGCAAGCTTGATCAGTATCATTGCGCTTGTCGGCGGACAATTTCTGGTGCAGCATGTATTCCATTTAAATACAACGATTAGTGTCGTCATTAACTTTGTCGGTGGGATTTACTTTATTTACTTATTACTGAAGGAAAGTAGGAAAGCAGGATGATAGAAATTAAAGGGCTTTCTAAAAGCTTTGGGAAAAAACCCGTCGTTGAAAATGTAACATTACAAATCCAGCCAAAGGCGATTACTTCTTTTATCGGGCCGAATGGTGCTGGTAAATCGACATTATTATCGATGGTGAGCCGTCTTTTAGATGCTGATACAGGTGAAGTGTTTTTAGATCAAACGGACGTAAAGAGAATGAAGTCGGACGCTTTTGCAAAGCGTGTGGCCATCCTGAAGCAGACCAACCACTTGAATATTCGCTTAACGGTACGCGAACTTGTCGCTTTTGGCCGCTATCCGTATTCAAAGGGGCGACTGAATGCAGAGGATGAAAAGTTTATAGACCAGGCACTGGAATATATGAATTTGACAGACATGCAGGATAAGTTTTTGGACGAACTTTCAGGCGGTCAAAAGCAGCGTGCCTTCATCTCGATGGTGATTGCGCAGGATACGGAGTATATCCTATTGGATGAACCATTGAACAACTTGGATATGAAGCATTCTGTACAGATTATGAAGATTTTGCGCAAGCTAGTAGATGAAATGGGGAAAACAGTTGTCATTGTACTGCATGACATCAACTTTGCTTCTGTATACTCCGACCGCATCGTGGCGTTGAAGGATGGTCGTCTCGTGAAGGACGGCACAACGAATGAAATCATCAACTCGGAAGCTTTACGCGATGTGTATGATATGCATATTCCAGTGCAAGAGCAGGATGGCTGCCGCATTTGTGTATACTTCAATTCACATTGACTATTAGACGTGCATAAGTGAACTACCCTTATGCACGTATTTTAAAACATCTAATTGAGAATTATTTTCAAAAAAAGCGTTGACAACTTTTATGAGATTCGTTTAGAATGAGAACAGTTGAGTGGAAATGATAATCATTTTCAATTAAAGAGATTACAGCTTCAGGAGGAGAATGGAAAGATGAAAAAGTGGAAGTTTTTAACAGCAGCTGCGGCCTTAACATTAATGTTGGCAGCATGTAACTCAGAGGAAGAAACAAATTCAGGGGACTCTACTGAAGATAAAGCACCAACGGAGGAAACTGCTGGAAACTCCGCGTTCCCAATGACGGTATCTTCTTTGGCAGAATCAAGTGAAGATGAAGAAAAAGGTAAGACAATCACTTTTGAAGATATAACATTGGAAAAAATGCCTGAGCGCATCGTCGCGCTTGACTATGGCTTCCTAGATACACTTGACGCATTAGGGGTTGAAGGAATCGTAGGGGTCGCTGCGGGCGGCGGTAAAGGAAACATGCCGGAACATTTAAAAGAGAAGTATGTGACTGACGACGTTGCGGATGTTGGTACATTAAAGCAAATCGACTTCGAAGCAGTGGCAGCTGCTGATCCAGATGTCATTTTCATCTCTGGTCGCCAAGCGCCATTCTATGAAGAATTAAAAGAAATTACACCGAACGTAGTATTCATCGGTTCTGATAACGAAAACTACATCGACGCTGTATATGAAACAGTAGATCTAGCAGCTGAAATCTTTGACAAAGAAGAAAAAGCTGAAGAATTAAAAGCTTCCCTACAGGAAAAAGTGGATGCAGTGAAAGAAAAAGCAGCTGGCTATGAAAACGCCCTAGTAGCAATGTACAACGATAAGAAAATCTCTGGTTTCGACAACGGTAAAGATTCTCGTTTCGCATACGTCTACAATGACTTTGGCTTTACTCCAGCGACAACTGATATTGAAGCATCATCACACGGTTCTGACTTCTCTTACGAGTCACTCCTTTCTGTCGACCCGGAAGTATTATTGATCATCGACCGCACGGCTTCTGATGTAGAAACAATCAAAGCTGACATCGAAAACGATATCATCAAAAAAACTCGTGCTTACAAAGAAGGCAAGATCGTATACCTAGACGGTGTTAACTGGTACTTCTCTTCTAACGGTGTAACAACTGAAGCGGAGAAATTGGATGAAATCTTAGAAGAATTAAAATAACCTTCATAACAAGGGGCATGTCTCGACAAGGGGCATGCTTTTTTGAAAAGATAAGAAAGTAGGGATTTCTGAATGCCGGAAGTACGGGGCATTCCGTTCCTCCTTTTCGGACCTTTTCAATAGTTCCCCTGTGTGGCAGGCATACAGGGGAATTGCTTTCATCGCTTGTCCGCAGCAAATGGGCGTAAAGGCGCTTTTCTTATAAAAAGGAGCGATTAAATATGTTTGTACAAATCCGGAAATGGACGGTTACTGAAGGAAATGCAGAAAAAGTATTAGAGAGATTCAAAAAGAAGCCGGGTCAAGGTCCTTCGTTGATTGAGCAGCGTGAAGGCTTTATCGGCCGGGAATTACTAGTGAAGAATGTCCGCCGAGGCGAAGAAGAAGTCATAATGATTATCCGTTGGGAGTCTGAAGAGGCATGGAAGGCCTGGGAAAAGAGCCCGGAGCACATTGCAGGCCATAAAGCGAAGATCAAGGAGCATGGCGGCAAGCCGCCGAAGCCTGACTACGTAATCAATATGGAACATGGCAATTATTTCGTAGTTGAATAGCCAAAAAAGCGTCCTTTTATCAAAAAGGGCGTTTTTTCTCTTTTTAGAGGATGGTAAAGTATAACGGGGAGCTGGAGGTAAAATAATAGAAAAAGGAGGCGATGTAATGAAAAATCGGGGAGGCTTTGGAGCGGCTTTTTCATTTCTGCTATTTCTCGTCTTATTCTTTATATACGAAGACCTGCATGCTTTTGATGAAAAAGTTGCTTCATGGCTGTACGGCAGTCCCTTCATCGAAGCTTTCCACTTCTTTGGCGAGACGAAGGTGATGATTGCGGGGACGGTAGTCTTTTTAATCTGGTATGTGATTCGCCGCAACTACAGGGGCATGCTGTTTGTCATTTTTTCGATGGGCGGGGGAATCGCCCTCAACCAAATGGTGAAACGGATTGTGGAGCGCCCGAGACCGGAGTTGCCCGACCAGCTTACTACGTACAGCTTTACATCGACTCATACAACCATCGCACTATTGCTGCTATTCACAGCGGCTTACATCATCACCGAACATATGAGTAGGCGGAGTGTAAAAGTGGCGGCATGGAGCCTTGCCATTGTGCTGACCATTTTAGCCGGCCTTTCACGCATAGCGGAAGGAAGGCACTTTGCAACAGATGTGTTGGCTGCATGGGCCCTGACGTATGCATGGTTCACATTGTGTAAATATATATATGAAAAGAATAAAGACGAAAGTAATCCGGAGAGAGGTTGAAGAGGCAGCCGCTCTCTGGATTTTTTGTAAAAATTATTCAGAAAACCGAAACTTTTCACCTTTTCCTCCGTATGAAAGGTAACTACATAATCGGGAGGTGATGCAAATGCTATTTGGCGTGGCGCTTTCCACTATCTATTTGACGATTGTCATTGCAATCGGGCTGTGCATGGTCCTCTACCTGTTCTTTTCAGATATGGCCGATGGGGTGGCGGAGGGCATTCCATTCTTCGATCCAGCTGTCATCCTGGCGTTTATTACGTTTACGGCAGCGGCCGGCTATCTACTGGAAATATTCTCGGATTTATCCCATCTCATTATTTTCTTGGCCGGCATCGTTATTTCATTTATCTGTACCGCGCTTCTTTACTACTTTTTCCTCGTTCCCTTACGTTCGGCAGAGACATCCCTGGCCTATACAGAGGAGTCCCTTGCCGGGCAGACGGGCAGGGTGATTACCCCTATTCCGCTGGGCGGCTTCGGGGAGGTCCTGATTGAAACGGTCGGCGGCAACATCCATAAGCGTGCGGCCAGCTATAACCAGGAAGAGATTCCTTATGGCCAGGAAATCCTAGTAATTGAAGTGGTGAACGGCACTTTATATGTGCAGGCGTATGAAAGTCTATTTTCATAAAAGGAGGAGTTTTAATGATAGGAGTCCTTATTGCAATTGGTGTAGTTTTATTCTTGATCATTGCCATCGCGGCGGTGTATATAGCGAAATACAAGACGGCAGGTCCGGATGAGGCATTGATCGTCACAGGCAGCTACCTAGGGAGCAAAAATGTCCACACGGACGAGTCGGGTAATAAGATTAAAATCATCCGGGGCGGCGGTACATTCGTATTCCCGGTATTCCAGCAGGCGGAGCCGCTATCCCTGTTATCAAGCAAATTGGAGGTGACGACACCCGAAGTATATACAGAGCAAGGTGTGCCTGTCATGGCTGATGGTACGGCCATCATCAAAATCGGCAGCTCCATCGCTGAAATCGCGACAGCCGCAGAACAGTTTCTAGGCAAGGAGAAAAGCGAGCGTGAAGCGGAAGCCCGAGAAGTGCTGGAGGGCCACCTCCGTTCCATCCTCGGTTCCATGACAGTGGAAGAAATCTATAAAAACCGTGATAAGTTTTCGCAGGAGGTGCAGCGTGTCGCATCGCAGGATCTGGCGAAGATGGGGCTGGTCATCGTATCCTTTACCATCAAGGATGTGCGGGATAAAAACGGCTATTTGGAGTCATTGGGTAAACCACGTATTGCACAGGTAAAGCGTGATGCGGACATTGCGACGGCAGATGCGGAAAAAGAGACGCGCATCCGCCGGGCAAAGGCGGACCAGGAGGCGCAAAAGGCCGAACTGGAGCGTGCGACGGAGATTGCGGAGGCGGAGAAGGAAAACCAGCTGAAGGTGGCGGAGTTCCGGCGTGAGCAGGATATCGCAAAAGCCCGTGCCGACCAGGCCTATGATTTGGAGCAGGCACGCGCCAAGCAGGAAGTAAAAGAGCAGGAAATGCAGATCCAGATCATCGAACGGCAAAAGCAGATTGAATTGGAAGAGCGTGAAATCCTGCGCCGTGAACGCCAGTACGATTCGGAAGTGAAGAAGAAGGCTGATGCGGAACGCTATGCCATCGAGCAGCAGGCGGCAGCAGATAAGATGAAGCAGATGGCGCAGGCAGAGGCAGAAAAATACCGTATCGAGGCACAGGCACAGGCAGAGGCGGAAAAAATCCGGCTGGATGGTATGGCCAAGGCGGAAGCCGAAAAAGCCCAAGGGACGACAGAAGCAGAAATCATTCGCCTGCGTGGTCTGGCAGAGGCGGAAGCAAAACAAAAAATTGCCGAGGCGTTCGAGCAATATGGGCAGGCCGCCATTTTGGATATGATTATTCGCATGATGCCGGAGTATGCAAAACAAGTGGCTGCCCCACTTTCGAACATCGACAAGATTACGGTGGTCGATACGGGAGGCGGCAAAGGCGGAGGTGCCAATAAAGTGACTTCCTATGCGACGGACTTGATGGCGGGCCTTCAAGAAACATTAAAAGAATCTTCAGGGATTGATGTAAAACAGTTGATTGAAAGCTACGTAGACGGGAAATAACATGAGAAATGTTGAAAAGATACCATTCGAATAAGGCGGTGGTATCTTTTTCATTTTCCTTTGGCGAAATGAAAAGTTAATATAACACCAAATGTTACATCTTCGAAAAAAAGTTGCGCAAAGGAAACTTAATGTATATAATACAATTAATAAAACAGAGGCAAAAGGAGAGTCATTGAATGGAAGGAAATGTGTTGCTGGCAATCGGCCTGACCTTATTCGCTGGGCTTGCGACAGGTTTAGGGAGCTTGATTGCGTTTTTTACATCGCGAACAAATACAAAATTCTTATCACTGGCGCTGGGCTTCTCGGCAGGGGTGATGATCTATGTATCACTCATAGAAATCTTCGTAAAGGCAAAAGACGCATTGACAGCCGCGCTTGGCGATACCCAAGGGTACTGGATGACACTCGTCGGATTCTTCGGCGGCATGCTGTTGATTGCCCTAATCGATAAATTCATTCCAAAGGGGAACAATCCGCATGAAGTCCGTATGGTGGAGGATATCAATAAAGCGGAAACAGAAACGGAAACCAAACTCGCAGATGCCGATAAGCTGTTGAAGATGGGGACCTTTACTGCTTTGGCGATTGCCATTCACAACTTTCCAGAGGGGATTGCTACGTTCATGTCCGCTTTACAGGATCCGAGTCTAGGGATTGCTATTGCGGTTGCCGTAGCGATTCATAACATACCGGAGGGCATTGCCGTGGCAGTACCGATTTTTTATGCGACAGGCGTAAGGATGAAAGCGTTCAAGCTGTCTTTTTTATCGGGGCTTGCTGAACCGGTAGGAGCCATCGTCGCCTATTTGCTCTTGGCACCATTTTTGACGGATGTTATGTTCGGTGTGGTTTTTGCAGGGGTAGCTGGAATCATGGTGTTCATTTCTTTAGATGAGTTGCTTCCGGCAGCGAAAAGATATGATGAGGCGCATTTATCCATCTATGGGCTTGTGGGAGGCATGGCTGTGATGGCCGTCAGCTTGGTATTGTTAGCCTAGAGAAAAAATGGTCATCAACACATTCTTCTTAATATAAAAGGTGTTCGCGCATGTGCGAACACCTTTTTTCATGAGGCTGTCGTTACATTTTCTGAGGCAACGGTAAAAAGGGTGTTTACATGATTTGAGTTTTCCAATTCATCGATGACCGCGACGGCGAAGTCCGCATAGCTGATGTAGCTGTTGAACTGTGAATTAACAACGAGGCGCTGGCTGCCGATGACGTAATGGCCAGTACGCGGCCCCTCGGAATCAAACATGGCGGACGGGCTCAGGAATGTCCACTTGATTGATGAATTCTTCAAATCCTGTAGATTCTGGAACTGGTACTTGGCCGATTCACGCAAATGCTCCGGATAGTCCTTATGCTCCATCAGACGGATTGTATGGTCTTTATCGGTATAGAGGCAACCAGAGCTGCCGACAACGAACAATCTCTTATCTGTACCTTCCATAATTGAAATCAAATGCCTGCCTGCCTCTACATGCAGGTGGGCTTCACCATTGACCGGGGCAAATGCGTTAATCAGCACATCAAATGGCGCAATGTCTTCTCTTGACAGTTCAAACAGATCCTTCTCCAGCGTTTCGACATCATTCAATTTCAAGTTGGCTTTGTTCATGACAATGGCTGTTACGTCGTGTTCTCTCATGAGTGCTTCACGTAAAATATGGCTTCCTGCATTACCTGAAGCAGCAATCAAACCGATTTTCATTTTCCATTTCCCCTTTCTTTCTTGGTATCTAGTAGTATACCCAAAAAGTTGGTAGATTATGCGTAAATATGACATGTTCATGGAAAATTCATACTTTGGGTGGAAGGACCTCCGGTAAAATAAAAAACCGCCTTCCGAGGAAGGCGATGTTTTACAGCAGCGTACGGGTAATGACCCCAGCTGGTGCAGCTTTCGTCAAAATGACTGTATGGTTCGGAAAGGCTTCCGTCATCGCGGAAGCGAACTGTTCGGCTCCATCATGCGGCACCAGGGAAATGAGGGTAGGACCGGCGCCGCTGAGTGCCGTCCCATAAGCACCTGCCTGCTTCGCCACTTCATGGATTTCATGGTAGGCGGGAATCAGCTTGGCGCGGAACGGTTCGTGGAAAAGGTCCTGCCCCATGTAACGTCCCATTCGCTCGTAATCCCTCATCATCAATGCGGCAGCCAGCATATTGGCGTTTGCGCTTGCCCTCACCGCATAGCCCCGGTCGAACTGCTCGGGCAGTACACCCCGCGCCTCGGAGGTCTTCAACTCAACTTCCGGGATATATACGACGAAGGCAGCGTCCACGTCGGAGATATGAATGGTATCGACAATGCCGTCCTCGTTCATTGCCGATACAGTCAGGCCACCGAGGACGGATGCCGTCGCGTTATCCGGATGCCCCTCGATCCGGGAGGAGATGTCCAGCTTGTCCTGTACGGACAGGGCTAGCCCGCATACGACGTCTGCCAGTTCTATGGCTCCGACAATCGCGGCGGCACTGCTGCCCAGGCCTCTTGCCAGTGGCAGCTCACTCGTCATTTCGACACGGCAGGCGGGAAGCTCACGACCATATTTTGCCGCCACGTCACGGGCGATTGTATAAATTAAATGATTTTCCACGGTTGTGTCTGCCGGAACATTGTCACCCTTATGGATAAACTCCCATTCGTCTGCCAAAGACACCGTCAGATTCAGGTAGAGTGACAAGCCCAGGCCGACGGAATCGAACCCGGGACCGAGGTTTGCAGTGCTCCCGGGGACTGTGATGTGCCATTTACTGCTCATAGAATGCCCTCGATGTACTCGCGGATCTCTTTTTCCTCATTCTTCAGCGAGACCAGGTCCACTGTTGATACGCCCATCGCTGTATCCGGATCTTTCAGGCCGTTTCCTGTAAAGACAGTCACTACCTGGCTGCCCGCCGGAATCTTGCCGGATTTCACGGATTTGATGACACCTGCAAGTGAAGCGGCTGAACCTGGCTCTACAAAAATGCCTTCCTTGCCGGCAATCAATTTGTATGCTTCGAGGATTTCTTCATCTGTCACCATATCGATGATGCCGCCGGATTCATCACGGGCTGCCTCTGCAAGCTTCCAGCTGGCAGGGTTGCCGATACGGATTGCTGTAGCCACCGTTTCAGGGTTGGCGATCGGCTCCCCTTTTACGATAGCTGCGGCGCCTTCCGCTTCAAAGCCGAACATTTTTGGAAGTCCCGTTCCTTTTGCGTCATGATATTCTTTGAAGCCTTTCCAGTAGGCTGTGATGTTGCCGGCATTACCGACGGGGATGCAAAGGAAGTCGGGTGCTTTTCCTAATCCATCTACAATTTCAAAAGAAGCCGTTTTTTGGCCTTCAATCCGGTATGGGTTTACCGAGTTTACAAGGGATACGGCTGTTGTCTCGGAAACTTGGCGGACAATGTTCAAGGCATCGTCGAAATTGCCATCGATTTCAATGATCTTAGCGCCGTACATGCAGGCCTGTGCCAGCTTCCCAAGGGCTACCTTCCCTTTTGGGATGACGACGATTGACTGGATGCCTGCACGTGTAGCATAGGCGGCTGCAGCAGCGGATGTGTTGCCGGTGGATGCGCAGATGACGCATTTCGAACCATCCTCTACAGCTTTAGCCACGGCAAACACCATCCCGCGGTCCTTGAAGGAGCCGGTAGGGTTCGCCCCTTCGATTTTTCCGTATAGCTCGATGCCCAGCTCTTTCGACAGGTTCACAAGATGCACGAGGGGGGTATTTCCTTCATTTAATGTTAAAGAGGGTGTATTTTCAGTAACGGGTAGATATTCTTTATATTCTTCGATTAAACCTTTCCACATAACAAGACAAGCTCCTTTGTGCTCACTGGATGAACATTTGTTTTTTTATAAAAGACATTGTACCCCTACAAAAAAGCTATTTCAATAGGAAATGGAGAAATAGTCAAAACAATTTGATATCTAAAGTTTCTATTGTCACTTTATAGAATCCTATGTATAGTAATCAGTAACGTCAAGTGTAAAGACAGGTGATTGAAGTGGTAAAAGTAAAAGATGAACATATACCGGCGGCCGTACAGCCCCTCTCCCGTAACAAACTGCTGGGCGTCGCGGGTGTCGGATGGATGTTCGATGCTATGGATGTCGGGATTCTATCATTCGTCATAGCGGCATTGAGCGTAGACTGGGGGCTGAATTCCACGCAGATGGGGTGGATCGGTAGCGTCAACTCCATCGGGATGGCGGTTGGTGCATTGCTCTTCGGCGTGCTGGCGGATAAGGTGGGGCGCAAGCGGATCTTCATGTGGACGCTGGTTCTATTCTCCGTCGCGAGCGGCCTTTCCGCTTTCGCAACAACTTTGGGTGTCTTTTTAATATTGCGTTTCCTGATCGGCATGGGGCTCGGCGGGGAGTTGCCGGTCGCCTCCACTCTCGTTTCTGAAAGCGTAGAGGCGGAAGAACGGGGACGGGTGGTCGTGCTGCTTGAAAGCTTTTGGGCAGGCGGATGGCTCATCGCGGCAGTCATCTCCTATTTTGTCATTCCGGCTGATTTCTGGCCGGTGGAAGGGTGGCGTATTGCCCTCTTATTAACAGCGCTGCCGGCATTTTATGCTGTCTACATCCGGATGAAGCTGCCTGATTCGCCGCAGTTCGCCGTGAAAGCGGAATCGAAAAAGCGTTCTGTGTTCCAGAACATGGCGGCTGTATGGTCGAAGGAATATGCAAAATCCACACTGATGCTGTGGATTCTATGGTTTGCCGTGGTGTTTTCCTATTACGGCATGTTCCTCTGGCTGCCGAGCGTGATGGTAGGAAAGGGATTCGATTTGATCTCCAGTTTTAAATACGTATTGATTATGACATTGGCACAACTGCCTGGTTATTTTACGGCTGCCTGGTTCATTGAAAAGTTTGGCCGCAAGTTTGTGCTTATTACTTATTTAATCGGTACGGCGGCGAGTGCAGTTATATTTGGGAATGCACAAACTGCAACCGTCCTTCTCGTGTCAGGCATGTTCTTGTCCTTCTTCAACTTGGGGGCATGGGGGGCATTATATGCATACACGCCAGAACAGTATCCGGCAATCGTACGCGGGACAGGGTCGGGCATGGCTGCGGCAGTCGGGCGTGTAGGCGGTATTTTTGGCCCGTTGCTTGTGGGGGCTATGCTGGGCCGAGGCTATGAATACGGTTCGATTTTTATCGTTTTCTGTGTAGCTATCTTAATTGGGGTGACGGCGGTCATAATCCTTGGGAAAGAAACAAAGCAAACAGTACTACGCTAATTTAGAAGATGAGGGGAAGTCCATACAAATGGTATGGATACTTCCCCTTTTTTATATATTTATAGGAGAATGATACATATTAATTCAATCTTCAATCCCTTAAATTGATAAAAATCTCATTTTGTGAAATAAAAATGGGGATTTCTATCATTTTTCCACCGAATATAGTTTTGTTGTTTAAAGCGATAAAGTTTTTTCAGAAAAGTCATTGTATTCATTTATTATTCATGATAATGTATTTTTATTATATGGGCCAACCTAGAAATTGGATTGACATCTCGGAACCATTTAACTATTCGGAAGGAAAGGAAATGAGGTATGAGTATTTGCGATAGTATTAAGAAGAAGTACATAAGATTGTCAAAGGGGCAACGCAAGATGGCACAATTCGTCATTGATAACCCTAACGTTATTGCAACGCAAGTAGCATCGGAGGTAGGAAGACAGGCCGGCGTAAGTGAATCAACCGTTATTCGTTTTTGTTATGCGATGGATTTGGCAGGGTTTGGTGAGCTCCAACAGAAAATAAAGGAATACCTTATTGAAAAAAATGGATCGGCCCCCGTAGCTTTAAAGACACACGCCTACAAAAAACAGAATATTCCCTGTAATGAAGTCATGTCCAAAGATGTGGATGGCATTATCAGCCTAATGCAGAATATCAATGGAGCCGACTTCAACAGAACTGTTGACATGCTGCATCACGCCGAACGCATCTTCATCCTTGGCGTCAGGAGTTCAGCCCCTGTAGCCTTGATGCTTTACGACAATCTTGTCTCCTGTCGCGAGGAAGTGTACTTGATGAACTATCGGTCCGAGAAATGGGAGGTTAATCTGACGCAGATGAATGGGAATTCCGTGTTGTTTGTAGCGGGTTTGAATGAGCAGCAGGAGGATGTAATGGCCGTGGTGGAATTGGCCAAACGAAAAGGTGTGAAAATCATCGCCATCACAGATGGCGTGCCAAGCCCTCTCCAGGAGCAATCCGATGTATTGTTTGCCATTAAGAAGGTGCAGCGGGAAGCCGCTACATGCGACATCGCCGTGTTCTCCCTCTTGAATGCAATCGTCGAGTGCATGGTAATGCAAAACAAGAAGTACTATAAGGCTGCAAGGAAGGAAAATATGCAAAACATCACTGATTCTTTACTGGAACTGGTTTAGAGAACCAAACGAGCCGCCAAGAAAGCCGAAACTTTCTTGGCGGCTCGTTTTCTTGATGAGTGCCTCCTGCTGAATGCCGTTTCACCAACCTATGAGAAGCAGGCTAGGTGCTTGCTTCCGGGGGGATAACAGCTAAGTGGATGCAAATAAATGTTTCTCACTCATTTTAGAAATTTGCTGTAGTAAAATTCATCAAGGAATTCATCGCCATGTTTGAATGAACCTTTGCGTGTTCCCTCACAAACATAGCCGCTTTTTTCGAACAATGATTTTGCCTTTGCATTGGTAGATACGATTTGTGCCTCCAAGCGCACGACTTGATGCTCCCGGCACCACTTTTCCGCCTGGCTGAGCAATGATGTTCCGATGCCGATATTTTGGAAAGCTTCAACGACGCCAATACGTAATGAGGCAACATGCTTTGTGCGGGAAGATACATTCCCTTTAATCAGTGCGTAGCCGGCAAATTCACCGTTTACAATGCACAGCAGAATGTTGCTTGTCTTTGTCTTTCGCCATTCGGCTAAAACCTTTCTTACTTGCTGGACTGTCAGATTCTGCTCGTTGAAATCAAAATATTCAAACTCACATTCCTTGAAAACAGCTTCCTGTAGGTTGATGAAAGCTCGGGCATCATCACTTTCAATTGGACGGATGATGTATGTATGACTGTTGCTGCTACGTACTTCATCCTCATTCTCGTTATTTGAAAGGCGAGAGAATGTTACCGACCTTCCCAACTTCACATCGATCACATTATAATTGGCGTTTACCCATGATAAGTAATGTGAAAGAGGCGGCTTTGTTTTCTTCCACCAGCTTAAATTTAAATAAGCGGCATTTGGTAATTCCTGTCCCATGATATTTTCGATTGCTTCATATGTAAGCGTCATTTCTGGTTGTGTGGAATTTTGGAAGAACTCAGCTAATGGAATGTATTTCTTCTCCATTTTCTTCGTCATAAGAATCCTCGTTTCTCTTCAAATAAAAATTTCATATTACATTATAATTTTATCATAAAAGTCATTTTTTTAATAATATTAAAAGCGGGAAATCAACAATAACTTTCTTTATCTGTCACTTTAAATCAATAAATTTACATAAAATATATTTTGCAGTGTGTTCTTTTCGATTGTTCCTATGGAAATTGAGTATGGAAAATGAATAGATGGAAAAGTTATATTTTTCTTCGGACATCGAGATATGATAAAATGAATTCGGTAAATACAAGGAGATTTCATAATGTAGGGGGAAATAAGATGAGTAACGTATTAGTATTCGGACACAAAAACCCAGATACAGATACCATTACATCTGCAATCGTGTATGCATATGTAAAGCAGCAGTTGGGGGTGGATGCGGAGGCAGTGCGTCTTGGCGAAGTGAACAATGAGACGAAGTTTGCCCTGGACAAATTCGGCTTCGAGGAACCGCGCCTGATTACGAATGTAAAGGAAGAAACAGAGCGGGTAATCCTGGTCGACCACAACGAATTCCAGCAGTCTGCCGATGGAATTGAGGATGTGCAAATCACGGAGGTAATCGACCACCACCGCATTGCGAATTTCCAAACGGCCGATCCGCTTTATTTCCGTGCGGAGCCTGTAGGTTGTACGGCAACAATCTTGAACAAGATCTTTAAAGAACATGGCCTTGAAATCCCGGCAAATATCGCAGGGCTTATGCTGTCGGCCATCGTTTCGGATACATTGCTCTTTAAATCGCCAACTTGCACGGAGCAGGATGTCGAAGCCGGCAAGGAGCTGGCAAGCATCGCGGGAGTAGATGCTGCGGAGTATGGACTGGCTATGCTGAAGGCGGGTGCCGACCTTTCAGATAAGTCGCTAGAAGACCTGCTATCTTTAGATGCAAAGGGCTTTGAATTTGGTGAGTATAAGGCGGTCGTTGCACAAGTGAACGCAGTGGACATCGAGGACGTGCTGGGCCGTCAGGAAGAATTGACGAACCTTTTAAATAAAAATGCAGCGGACAATGGATTGGATCTGTTCTTCTTCGTTGTGACGGACATTTTAAATAATGATTCAACGGCGGTGGCTGTCGGTCAGGTGGCAGAAGCTGCTGCAAAAGCATTTGGTGCTGAAATCGTAAATGGACGCATCAGCCTGCCGGGTGTTGTATCACGTAAGAAGCAGATTGTACCTGTATTAACAGAGTCGCTTAAATAATGCAAAGAGAGGATGCCATTCAGGCATCCTCTTTTTTCAATTCCAACGGGTAGACGGCAGGCCCTTCAATTACCTTTCCTTTTGCATTGAAGCGGGAACCGTGGCAAGGGCAGTCCCATGTTTTGTCCCCCTCGTTCCATCTTGTCTTGCAGCCGAGGTGGGTGCACGTAGGCGCTTCGTTCCGGGCGACGTGCCCCTTGACGAACTCCATTCCCATAAAGCCGGAGTTTTTAAGACCCTCCTGCAATGCTTCAAATCCTTGATGACGTGTAGGCTTATAGATGGCGCTCGCAGGATGTTCCTTTTTCTCCATATAGCTTGCCAGGATTTCCCCGGCCACCAGCGAATTCGACAAGCCCCATTGATCGTAGCCGGTGGCAATGTAGATTTTATCGCTGCTCTTTACGAATGGACCTACATAGGGAACATCATCAGGTGTCTGCATATCCTGATTGCTCCATAGGAATTCGGGCGCGGGAAGGTTGAAAATGGACTGTAATTCCTGCGCGAAGGTCTCATAGTAGCTGCCCGTGTCGGTAACCGTCCCGGCAGGATGCTCACTGCCCCCATAAACGAAATAGGGCTTGCCGCCGCCAACTGTCGCAGTACGGATGGTCCGAATCGGATCGTCTACGCTAATATACTGGCCCTGAAGCATTTCGAATGTCGGTGTTGCCGTCAAGTATGACCGCTTGACGGCAAGCTTTGCCGTATACATACGTTGAAGCGACGTAATTGGATAATGCGTACAGATGATCAGCTTTTGATAATGGACCCTCGCATCGTTTGCCAGCTGTACATGATCCTCGTTCACCTTCACGACACGGGAGTTCGTATGGATTCTCGCTCCCGCCTGGATGGCGAGCTTCGCCAGATGGGTCACCAGATCAGTGGGATCGACCTGTGCCTCGTTTTCGATGCCGAGTGCCAGCGTAATGTTGAACGGCAGCTCCGTCTCATTCGTCGCATGGGCAGGAATGCCGATTTTCTGATAGGCCTCATATTCCTTTTGGAGATTTATCTTCCCTTCCTCCGTTGTTGCATATATATAGGATGCAGCACGATTATAAAGGGAAGAGGGGAGCTCCTCCAGAAGTCGGTCGATTGCATGGCGGTTCGCTTCATAGTAGATGGCCGCATCCCCTAAAGGAAGCTTTGAGTACTTGAGGCCGTGCTGAACGGTTAGCTTCCCGGTGGAAAGGGATGTTGCACCGGCACCGATATGTTCCTTTCCTTCTAGCAAGAGGACGTCATGGCCGCCTTTTGCAAGCAGATAGGCGGTGTAGATTCCTGACAGGCCACCGCCAGCCACACAAATTTCACATCTGCTGTCCTGCTTTAACTCTGTTGTTGAAACGAGCTTTTTTTCTTCCAACCAAAGGGATTTTTTCATGACTATTCAACCTACTTTGTCCTTTTTTATGAAGTATTGGATAAATATCGCTGTAATATTCATTGGGCGTATTAATTGTAGGAGCGAATGGCTCCTCGTTAAAATAATGAAAAGGAGGGCTGCCATATGAAAATAGAAGTCTGGTCAGATTATGTATGCCCGTTTTGTTACATTGGTAAACGGCAGTTGGAAAGGGCGATAAAGGAATCTGGCTATGAACAACAGATTGAAGTGGAGTTTAAAAGCTTTTTGCTGGATCCGACTACACCGGTCGATATGGAGGAGTCGATCTACACAGCACTTTCAAGCAAGTATAATCTATCACTGGAAGAAACGAAAAATATGACGGCCAATATTGCGGCGCGTGCCCAGGAAGTCGGCCTACACTATAATTTTGATGAAATGAAGACGGCCAATACGATGGCTGCCCACCGCCTTGCGAAATTGGCAAATGAGCAGGGGAAGGGAAAAGCCTATAATGAACGCCTGATGAAATCCTATTTCTTGGAAGGCGAGGCGATTGGTCGCCTGGAAGTGCTGAAGCGGCTTGCAAAAGAAGTGGAGCTTGATTCAGCAAAGGTCGAGCAGGTTCTTGCCGGGCAGCAATTTGAGGAAGCAGTAGAAGCGGATATTTATGAAGCGCGGCAGATTGGTGTGCGGGGTGTGCCTTTTTTTGTAGTCAATCATAAATATGGAATCTCCGGAGCGCAGCCGCAGTCGTTATTTGCACAGACGATTGAACAGGCGGCAGCGGAGGCGGGCTTGACGAAATCCATTCAGCTTGTAGGGGATGACGGAGCCGCATGTTCTGATGGGCAATGTAGAATTTGAAAATCAGTCTAAAGTAGTAGAGTAACTTAGTTGAAAAAAGTAAGGTGCTCTATTATTATATAAATATATCTTGAATTCGAGATAAAATATTCATAGCAATCAAGGAGAATCGGATAAATGACAAATGTATTAGTAGTAAAAGCAAACAACCGTCCAGATGGCGTTTCTACAAAAATGTACGAGACTTTCGTAGCTGAAGCTGCAAAAGTGGAAGGCCTGAACGTAACAACATTCGACGTATTCGAAGAAAACATGCCTTACTTCGGCCAGGAGCTATTTAATGCTTTCGGTAAAGCGCAGGCAGGAGAAGAATTATCGGAAATCCAAGCGGCTTCCTTGAATTCCTTCAACAAATCCCGCGAAGCGCTAACTGCCGCCGATGTAGTCGTATTCGCATTTCCGCTATGGAACCTAACAATCCCGGCTGCTTTGCAATCATTCATCGATTATACTTATGGTGCCGGCTATTCATTCAAGTATGATGAGAACGGCAACTTGGTGAGCTTGATGAATGACAAAAAGTACATCGTGTTATCAGCACGCGGCGGCATCTATTCTACGCCGGAAACGGCACCGTTGGAAATGGCTGCAACATATATCAACAATGTAATCGGCGGCGTATATGGCATGCAAAAGGTCGACGAGGTCATCATTGAAGGCCATAACGCTAAACCGGCAGAAGCAGAAGCAATCATTGCAGCTGGTTTGGAAAAAGTACAAGCAGTAGCTCAAAACTTGGCTGCAGCAGTAGCGAAATAAAAAAATGAGGCGCCTCTGGGGGTGCCTTTTTGTTTTTCATCATTTCAGACCAAGGAGACCTCATCTAAATTTCTGATGTAGGTGAGGAGGAATTGGTCGGTTTTTTTTGCGAACATACGTTCTTTTGTGGTATAATTATCCAAAGTGGGTAAATGCCATGGGAATAACGATTACAGCTAAGATTAAAATCCTACCTGACGAAGAAGGTAAAGTGGAACTGTACCATACGATTCGTGCTGTAAAAAAGGCTTGAATTACGCTTCTGCCACAGCTTTTTTCCCCGCCTAAATACGACTATCGGGGCACTGCGGTCGTAGATGAAAACGCAAACCGCATTAAAAACGTTCAATATGATGGAAAGCCGATCGATCCACAGCAGGAGTTTTTAGTAGTGGCGAACAACTACCGGGTAGGCGGCTCATATGGCGCAGCGTCCGTGAAGGAAGACCGCTCGAACCTGACACTCTATGCATATGAAAACCGTGAGGCAATCGTCGACTATATCGTCGGAAAAGGGACGATTAATGCAACACCGGATAACAACTGGAAATTCACCGCGTTCCCGGACAATACAAACATCATCTTCCGTACTGCAGATGTAGCGAAAGAATATATTCCGAAAGATGGCAATATCGAATATATCGGTGAAGATAAAGATGGTTTCGGCAAGTTCCGTCTAAAATAAGCAAAACAGAGCTGCCTGGAAAAGTTTCGACTTTCCGGGCAGCTCCTTTTCATGCATAGAAATAGTACAAGCGTCGAAAACATCCATACATGCTGAGCCTAGTGTGGGGATGCTGCGTCCATTCCGCTCTTCCTCGCGCTAAGAGGAAGTTCTGCCATGGCAGGAGTCTCCCCATCTGCTGTATATGAGACGATGTGCCATTCAGTTTTGAATCCTCCATATGCCTGACAGTAAAGCGGACTTCTGAAAGGCTTTGTCCATAGTGAAAATAGCCATAACGAGCCCTCCTACGTATCATAGGTAATAAATAACGAAACGAGTGGGGAAAATACAGGGTATTGACCGCGCGAAATATAGTCTTTGTTGCTTACGATGTAAAGATTTCCGCTTCGATAGTGACTACTTTTTACAATCAAGTGCAAAAGGGAAAACGATAAGGGGAAAAGGGGAAGGAAAATTTACTTTCAATTAAAATATCGTTAAAATAAACGAGGTAGAGGTGACCAAAATGAAAGAAACAGCATTATGTCCTCGACTAGCCAAGGCGATGGAGCTGATCGGTAAAAGGTGGACGGCTTTGATTATTTATCAGTTATTGAGTGGGCCACAACGTTTTAATGCCATAGAGTCTGCTTTGCCAATCAGTGGGCGATTACTTTCGGAACGTTTGAAGGAGTTGGAAAAAGAAGGCGTTGTCGAGCGTAAAGTATATTCGGAAGTACCGGTCCGTGTTGAATATTCTTTGACGGAAAAAGGCCGGGCTTTGGAAGGTGCTGTTCGCGAAATTGAAAAATGGGCACAAAATTGGACTTAAGGAAGGAAAATGGCTTACATGACAATAGAGAAATGGGCATCGGATTTGTCCCGAATCGTAAATCCGGAAAATATCAAGTGCAACGAGTCACTGAAGCAGTATACGATGACTAAACTGGGGGGCGAGGCGGATGTGTTCGTCATGCCCGAAACGGAAGAAGAGGCGCAGTCGGTCGTTAAATATGCATACGAGAATCAAGTGCCGCTCCTGATGCTCGGCAATGGATCGAACATGGTCGTGCGGGATGGCGGCGTACGAGGAATCGTCCTGAATTTTGCCAAATTGAATGATATCCGCATTCAAGGTGACGTGGTCGTCGCCCAGGCAGGAGCTTTGATTATAGAAGTATCCAGACAGGTGGCGGCCAATGGCTTGACAGGCTTTGAATTTGCGTGCGGCATCCCGGGTTCCATCGGGGGGGCCATGGCCATGAACGCAGGGGCTTACGGTGGCGAAATAAAGGACGTCATCGTCGACTGTACAGTGCTGACGCAAGAGGGTGAGCGCCTTGTGCTGTCGAAGGATGAACTGGAGCTGGCCTACCGCAAGAGCATCATTGCGAAGAACGGCTACTACGTGCTGAATGCAAAGTTCCAATTGGAAAAGGGCGACCAGCAGGAAATCGATGCGAAGATTGCTGAGCTTACCTATCTGCG
>JBJEFP010000037.1:0-2560 GCA_051874195.1 Lysinibacillus sp.
GCGCAATACCGCCGAGGCAGAATTGATTTTAAGGAGGGACTTTTCATGACAAAACTATTTGAACCTTACAAGCTACGCAACATCGAACTGAAGAACCGCATCGTCATGGCACCGATGTGCATGTACAGCGCAAATGAATTTGGATTCGTCCAACCGTTCCACATCGTCCACTATGCTTCCCGTGCCATGGGTCAAGTTGGTCTTGTTATGTTGGAGGCAACAGCTGTGCTACCGGAAGGACGCATTTCAGAAAACGACTTAGGCATCTGGCGGGATGCGCAGCTCGAAGGGTTAAAGCACATTGTCGATCAAATCCATGAATACGACAGCAAGGCTGGCATCCAGCTTGCCCATGCAGGACGGAAAGCTACCGTGGCAGGGCCGATTTACGCCCCTTCTTCCATCCGATTCAATGACAAATACGAGATGCCTCTTGAGCTGACGAAGGACCAGATCAAAGAGGTCGTAGAGGCATTTGTCGCCAGTGCGCAACGTGCCATCAATGTAGGATTTGATGTACTGGAAATCCATGCGGCACACGGCTATTTGATCAATGAATTTTTATCGCCGCTGACAAACACGCGTGAAGATGAGTATGGCGGCAGCCCGGAAAACAGATACCGTATTCTCCGTGAAATCATCGACGGGATCCGTGCCATTTGGGACGGTCCCCTGTTCGTCCGCATCTCCGCCCACGACTACAAGGAGGGCGGCAACACGCCGGAAGATTACATCCAATATGCTGCCTGGATGAAGTCACAGGAAGTGGACCTCATCGATGTATCATCAGGCGGTGTCGTTCCCGCTCAAATCGATGCGAAGCCGCTCTATCAGGTGCCATTCTCTGAAACTGTCCGTTCTGCCGGCATTCCGACTGGCGCTGTCGGTCTGATTACGACGGGAACGGAAGCGGAAGAGGTGCTGCAGAAGGAGCAGGCCGACCTTATCTTCATCGGCCGGGAGCTGCTGCGCGACCCGTACTTCCCTTACCGTGCCGGCAAAGAGCTTGGTGTCGAAGTCAAGGCGCCGAATGATTCCTACGGGCGCGGCTGGTAAAAGAAAATAATCCCGCCATCTATAAAAGAAACTTTTCAAGGGCATCCAGAGCATTGGGTGCCCTTTCTTTTTTATCAAACTTCGCATAAGGCGGGGAGACACTAGACATATACTAGAAACAAAACGATGTCCAAGTTAATCGGTTAGATCTGTGGCATTACTATCTCTACTTAAAGACAACGTCCGTTCAAAGCAGTCCTAAGATTGGAGGTTCGTTTATGAAAAAGTGGTTGCTCTTTTTCTGTCTGCTCGCTCTATCGGCTTGTGGTACAGAGGAGACGAAGGAGAAAAAGTCTGCAGGTGAAGGTACTGTTTCTGTGGACAAAGCAAAAGAAATCGCCATGGAGGTCATAAAGGAATTCTGGCAGGTATACGAAGAAATTGGCGCACAGGCATCACTGGAGGAAAAGCATGAACAGCTCATCCCCTTTATGACGGAAGAGATGTTTGACCGGACTTTTGCAGGAACAGGGCAACCGGCATTCCCCCAGCTACCAGTCTATACATTCGGGGTAAATGTAACGGAAACTACGCCCGATTCCTTTACAATCGAGCATATTATCGCTGCAGGCTCAGAGGAAGGGGCTGCCGTCAACCAAACAACAAGCTTCATTCAAAGAGACGGCCGCTTTGTTGTAGGTGACTATCACAAGGAAGATGCAATCCTCTCCCTGACGAAGGAGGAGGCGGAAGCCTTTTTAATAGAGCACGGATATGATGAGGCCGTCTTCTTTAAGGAAGGCCCATTCGACGCTTTCTCCACCACAATCGAAGAGGCATATATCTTTCATGACCAAGATGATGAGCAGATACAGTTCGTCATCAACAAGAAAACAGGCTTTTTTATGATGGGGATAGTACGGGGCTCCAAGGATGCGGAAACGGTCGGAACAGCTGAGGAAATCCGTGCAAAATACAATCATCTATTTGCATATAGGCTTGTGGAAATAGAGGCGGATACGCTTTCGGCAGCACAGCGGGATATTTATGACAAGTACATCATCCAGCCGATCGAGCAGGCGATCGACATCGATTTTGACCCTGCCCTTACCGACGAAGAAAGCAACTACATGACGCAGGAGCTGCTGGACCAGTCCGTTGCAGGGATGCTTGCTGAAATCAAGCGCACATTGGGTGAAAAGGAATTTGCAACTGTACAGAAAGACCATGAAAAATGGGAGGCTGAACGTGGGAAGTATGCGACGGCAATGGCACAAGCATCAGAAAGTAATCAGACAAACCACTTCCATGCTGCCTATAAGGAAGTGACGGAAGACTACCTTGCCTATCTGTTCTTTGAATACCTCTATTGATGAAAGAGGGCTGCCCAGTAGGTCGAAACTTTCTGGACAGCTCTCTTCTTAATCGATATCCGTTATGAAACATTGCTCCTGCAATCGCCACCAAAAAAGCTGCCCCAGTAGAATTTCCAGATGCCTTCTTCCTTACAGTACCCCTGCCTTAATACGCTTGACGATTGAATATGTAGTATAAATTGCCATTG
>JBJEFP010000038.1:0-2511 GCA_051874195.1 Lysinibacillus sp.
ATCGCCCGCTCCATCGTCAACAAACCGAAAGTGCTGATTGCGGACGAGCCTACAGGGAACCTGGATCCCGAGACATCTTGGGAAATCATGGACATCTTCGAAGAAATCAACCGCCAAGGCACGACAATCGTCATGGCGACGCACAACCGTGAAATTGTAAATACGGTCCGCAAGCGCGTCATCGCCATCGAAGGCGGCATGATTGTACGGGATGAATACGGAGGTGACTACGGCTATGAAGGGTAGGACATTACGTAGACATTTCCGAGAAAGCTTCAAATCGCTGAACCGTAACGGATGGATGACATTTGCATCGGTCAGTGCCGTCACAGTGACACTCTTGCTGGTAGGCGTATTCGCCATCATCATGATGAACTTGAACAAGGTGGCGGACGATCTTGAAAACGATGTGGAAATCCGCGTCCTCATTGAAATCTTCAATGACGAGGCTGAAATGAAGGAAGCCGAGGCGCAGCTGATTGCCCAGATCGAGAATATGCCGGATGTGGCGGAGGTTGTCTATTCGCCGAAGGAAGACGAACTGGAAGATTTAATCAAGGACTTCGGTGATGAGCTGAGTCTGTTCGAACAGAACAATCCATTACACAATGTACTGTATGTCAAAGCCAAGGATCCGCAGTCCACAGCCGATGTAGCTGCGCAGATTGAAAAGTTGGATCATACATATGAGGTATTGTATGGTGAAGGGAAAGTCGAGAAACTATTCAGCTTCTTGAATATAAGCCGCAATATCGGATTGGTATTGATTTTGGGCTTGTTGTTTACAGCGATGTTTTTGATTTCGAACACGATTCGTATTACAATTATCGCTCGTAAAGACGAAATTGAGATTATGAAATTAGTAGGGGCGACAAATTCATTCGTCCGTATTCCATTCGTGCTGGAAGGAATGTGGATTGGTTTGCTAGGGTCTATCATTCCAATTGCTGTCGTTTCTGTAACGTATTACAATTTGTACCATTCACTGGCACCACGTCTGAAAAACAATATGTTGGAGATGCTCAGCGTCACACCTCTTCTGTATCAGGTGAATGCATTGCTGATTTTGATAGGTCTATTAATCGGCATCTGGGGCAGTTTCATGTCCGTCCGCAAGTTTTTGAAGATTTAGTCACGTGAGAAGAAGGGAGCACCATCAATTGAAAAAGGGAAATAAGAAGCCTTGGAAATGGGCCGCTATTTTCATGGCAATGCTATTAATTATTCAAACGCCTGCAACCTATGCGGCATCTTTGTCGGATTTGAAGCAGGAACAGAAAAAAATAAATGAACAGAAAAATTCATTAAATAGTTCAATCAACGAGAAATCTTCTCAAATCCAAACAAATCAAACGAAGCAGCAGCAGCTGATGCAGCAGATTCAGACATTGAATGCGGAGATTGAGAAGACAAATAAATCAATCGCCGAAGTGACGGCCGACATTGAAGAGGCGAACAATGAAATCGTTGCATTGGAAGCGGCCATCAAAGAATTGCAAGATAAGATCGACAAGCGCAATGAATTATTAGAGGAGCGTGCACGTGCCATCCAGTCGAATGGTTCAGTCAGCTATCTGGATGTATTGCTTGGTGCGAATAGTTTTGTAGATTTCATCGACCGTTTTTCAGCGGTCAACACACTGATGGATGCAGACCGCCAAATTATGCGCGATCAGCAAAATGACCAGGAAGAGCTGGAAGAGCAAAAAACAGTTCTTCAAAACACGAAAAAGCAGTTGGAAGAAGATAAAGCAAAACTAGTATCCTTAAAGTCTTCATTGGATGCACAGAAAGTCCAGAAGGATAAATTGATCGATGAGCTTGAGGCAGAGCAGGCGAAATTGAAATCGGAGAAAGCATTGCTAGAGGAGCAATACTCGGAGGCATTGGAGCTAAGTAAGGATGTGGAGTCTCAAATCCAGAAGGAACAGGCGCGTCTGGCTGAAATCGCACGTCAGCAGGCTGAGCTTAAAAAGCAGCAGCAACAGCAGCAACAGTCAAGCTCAGGCGGCAGCAGCAGCAGTGTTTCAGGAAACGGCCCTGCCGTTTCAGCTGGTACATGGACAAAGCCGGCGAACGGCCGCTTGACTTCACCATTCGGTTGGCGTAACATTGGCGCCGGTCCGGAATTCCATTACGGAATCGACATTGCCAACTCGGCTGGTACACCAGTTGTTGCGGCAGCGGATGGAGTCGTTTCCTATGCAGCGCCGCTATCGTCTTACGGGAATGTCATCATGATTACACACTCCATCAATGGACAAGTGTGGACGACTGTCTATGCGCATTTAAATGGCTTTAATGTAAGCAAGGGACAAACGGTGTCGAAAGGGCAGACGATTGGACCGATGGGAAGCACGGGTCGCTCTACAGGGCCTCACCTTCACTTTGAAATTCATGATGGTCCATGGAAGGGCTCACGCGCCAATGCGCTGAATCCATTACGCTATATCTCCATGTAGCAGCAAGGGGCTGTTCAGAAAGTAGGAACTTTCTGGACAGCTCTTTTTT
>JBJEFP010000039.1:0-2506 GCA_051874195.1 Lysinibacillus sp.
CGTATTTAGTTTACCATGCGCTGCGCTTCCTGTAGCTGGTAAGCACGCACCTTTCGAGGCAAGAACCGGCGAATTTCATCCTCGTTATATCCTACCTGCAGACGCTTTTCATCCAGAATGATTGGACGGCGAAGTAGTCCCGGGTGTTCCTGAATCAATTCATACAGGTGCTGCAGCGTCAATGTTTCCACATCGACATTCAGTTTTTGGAAGACTTTAGAACGTGTCGAAATGATTTCTTCTGTTCCATCCTCCGTCATACGAAGGATCTCCTTGATTTCACTGATTGTTAAAGGCTCCGAGAAAATATTGCGTTCTTTATATGGAATATCATGCTCTTCTAGCCAGGCTTTGGCTTTCCGACATGACGTACAACTTGGCGAAGTAAATAATGTAACTTGCATGACTACACTTCCTTCCTGCTTTATAGTCAATCTATTAATGTTTTCTTACTTTAGAATTAATTTAATGTAGGTAACTGTCTTCATTATACAACAAAATTGGTTATTTGGATATAGGATGTCAATAAAATAACCTTCTTTTCCCGCTAATATTTATTCCATTTTTTTCTCGAAAAAACTCGTTTTACATCGCCTCATTATCAAGTTATATAATTTCATTACCCTCTCGTCTTTTCGACAAACCACTAACAGGCACGTTTTCATTCTCATTTGTTTGAAAACAATTGAGAATCCCTCTATGCCCCACTATTATAAAATACTGCTGGTAAAACAAGCCACGCCTTCCCTTCAAGTATGTTCTTTTCCTATATGAGGTATACTACTAGTAAAAAGTAATTGATTTTTAGCTGGTGCATATAATATAATTTCACAAACGAAACGTAAAAGCGATGACGAAGAGTAGTACGCTTGCATGCCTTTTTTCAGAGAGTCTGTGGCTGGTGGAAACAGATGAAGGCGTAGGTGGAATGGACTTCCGAGCTGGCTTGGGGAATTTTGAGTATCCTGGCCCGTCTCCTTCACGTTACGAAGAAGAGTGGCCTGTAGTGGGCAAGCTGGGTGGTACCGCGGATTCAAACATCATTCGTCCCTTTTTAAGGGAAGTATGATGTTTTTTTATGTTTAAAGGAGGAATTTTTTATGACGACCATCTTTTCAGGCGTCCAGCCGACAGGAACAATTACGTTGGGGAACTACATCGGGGCGATCAAGCAATTCCCCGCACTGCAGGACGAGGGGCAGGCCATCTACTGCATCGTAGACCAGCATGCCATTACCGTACCGCAGGATCGCCTTGAGCTGCGGAAAAATATCCGGAGTTTGGCCGCCATGTATATCGCTGTGGGAATCGACCCACAAAAATCGATTTTATTCATTCAGTCCGAAGTCCCTGCCCATGCACAGGCAGGCTGGATTTTGCAGTGCATCGCATCAATCGGTGAATTGGAGCGCATGACACAGTTCAAGGATAAATCAACCGGTAAGGAGTCTGTGTCCGCAGCGCTTCTTACGTATCCCCCACTGATGGCTGCAGACATCCTTTTATATAATACGAACATCGTGCCAGTCGGGGATGACCAGAAGCAGCATATCGAGCTGACACGTGATCTTGCCGAGCGCTTCAACAAACGCTACAATGACGTGCTCACAATCCCTGACATCCGTCTGCCGAAGGAGGGGGCACGCATCAAATCCCTGCAGGAGCCGACGAAGAAGATGAGTAAGTCCGATCCAAATACGAAGGCGACAATCCGTCTGCTTGATACACCGAAGGAAATCGAGAAGAAAATCAAGTCCGCCGTCACGGATTCCGACGGCATCGTCAAATATGATGTCGAGAACAAGCCTGGCGTCTCCAACCTATTGACAATCGAGTCTGCCCTGTCAGGCGTGTCCATTGCACAATTGGAGAAAAAATATGAAGGTAAGGGATACGGCGATTTCAAAGCTGGGGTCGCTGCTGCCGTCATTGAGCATTTGACACCGATCCAGGAACGTTATTATGCCCTGATCGATTCCCCGGAACTTGACACTATTTTAGACGAGGGGGCCGCAAAAGCGAATGCCATCGCCTCTAAGACGCTCAAGAAGATGGAGAACGCGATGGGCCTAGGTCGTAAACGACGCTGAACAGGACAATGAGCGATCCAATCGCCAAATAGAACTCTGTCGTATGCAATAAGTAATTGAATACGGCATGCCATGAATAGCCGAGTGTACGGTAGTTCAAATACAAAATACACTGCGTGATGGAAATCACGCACAATCCGTAGCTGACAAGAAAAAGCACATATCGGAACATGTCATCAACCTTTCCATAAAAAAGTCACCCTCTTTTCGGGGTGGCTTTTTTCATGAAGAAAAGCGGCTCCATTCCTGCCTACCCCTGCAATTCATTTTCCCTTTCGTTGCATGGTGTCCCTGAGGTATGTATCTCCTAGTGAAGGATCTAAATTTCCGAGTTTCGTCCCTCTATTTATTGGACAACGCAAAAGAAAAACCAGCAGCCGAAGCTACTGGTACTAACTTATTCATATTTTTTAAAT
>JBJEFP010000040.1:0-2500 GCA_051874195.1 Lysinibacillus sp.
GATAGGTTAATTGATGTAGCTTCGTGTTTACGAAACACTTTTCTTTAAAAGCGGTAGCAGAAGCGTAATTCAAGCCTTTTTTTACAGCGCGAATCGTATGGTACAATTCCACTTTACCTTCCTCGTCAGGCAGGATTTTAATCTTAGCTGTAATCGTTATTTCCATAGCATTCACCTCCTTTAGATAATTACACCATTACGGAACATATGTTTGCAAAAAAACGACCAATTCCTCCTCACCTAAATCAGAAATTTAGATGAGGTCTCCTTGGTCTGAAATGATGAAAGTCCTGATCTTTCGGGACTTTTCCTTTCGTTCTTTAAAGGCATTTCCTACTATGCTTTTTTCATAGAGGGCTATCCGACCGATTCGGGTAGCCCTCTATTTCTATTGTGCCACCCTGCTAGGAAATTGTACTTCCAAGGCATTCATGATCCTTTTAGTATGCCATTCGCTAGGAATTTGTATAAAAGCTACTTTTTGATTGTATTTTCTGTTATTTTGAAACTTTATCCTGAGAAAGTCCGTATACGTACTATACATATAAAAGGGGGGTTCAAAATGAGTGTGAAGCGGACACTTATGTGGATTGGTCTGGTGATGTTTGCCGCAGTGGCCATCCTGGCTGTCACCACTTCCTGGTATACGGTGGATGAGTCGGAACAGGCGGTCGTCATTACATTCGGCCAGGCAAATGATGTGATTACCGAACCGGGGCTGCATTTTAAATTGCCATGGCCGATTCAAAAGGCGGAAGTCGTTTCGAAGGAAACATACAGCTTGAAGTTTGGATATGAGGAAAATGAAGACGGAACCGTCAGTACAGTAGGGTCCGATGCCAAGATGATCACCGGGGATGAAAACATCGTCCTGACGGATCTGGTCGTACAGTGGAGAATTGTTGATCCGAAAAAGTACTTATTCAATTCCCAGAATCCAGAGGAAATCCTGCATAGTGCTACATCAAGTGCTATCCGTTCCATCATCGGCAGCTCGACGATTGACGATGCTTTGACAGACGGAAAAGCGGATATCGAGGCGCAAACGCGTGACTTGCTTGTAGGGCTGCTTGAAACATACGATATCGGCATCAGTGTGCTTGGTGTGAAGCTGCAGGATGTAGAACTGCCAAATAAAGAAGTGCGCGCCGCCTTCACGGCAGTAACAGATGCACGTGAGACGAAGAACACAAAGACAAATGAAGCGGAAAAATACCAAAATCAAAAGGAAAGTGAAGCGCAAGGGGAAAAGGCTGCCATCATTTCACGTGCCGAAGGGGAGCAGACCGCCCGAATCGAGCAGGCGAGAGGTGAAGTAGCCGTCTTTGATAAACTTTACGAACAGTACCGAGGCAATCAGGCAATCACACGCGAGCGTCTTGTCATCGAAACGCTTGAGGCAGTGCTGCCGAATGCCCAAATCTATATCATGAATGATAACGGGGAGACGCTGAAATATTTGCCGATCCAACCGCCGCAGACGCAGCAACCGAAGACGGAAGGGAGCGATAAGGATGAGTAATAAGGACCTGGACGAATTCGTACGGAATCTATTCGGCGGCAAAAAGCCGAAGCCGCTTGACGAAACACAAGGTGCCGGGCAGCAAGAATCCGACCGGCAGAAGGTTCCGAAGGATAAAAAGCCGTTGAACGCCAAGCAGCTGACTACCTCCATTGTCATCAGTGCGGTTGTTGTCATCGCCCTTATCATTGCAGCTACCAATATCTATGTCGTGAAAGAAAATGAATACAAAGTCGTCCGCCAGTTCGGGGAAGTAGTGAAGTATCAGGATACACCGGGCATTCATATAAAAATTCCTTTCATTCAGCGCATTGAATCATTGCCGAAGAATTTAATGACGTATGATATGACGGAAGAAGAAATCAATACGCTGGATAAGAAGCGCATCATCATCGACAACTATGCGGTATGGCGTGTAGTGGATCCGAAGGCGCTGATTTCCAATGCCCGTACGTTGCAAAATGCGGAGCGCCGCATGGAGGAGTTTATCTATTCCACCTTGCGTACGAAGCTGGGGCAATTGAATTACGGAGATATTATCAATGATAAAAATCCGTTGCGTGGCTCCATCAATGACAAGGTAACGGAGAGTGTGAATGAGCTTCTGAAACAAGATAACTATGGAATAGAGGTTGTAGACGTGCGCATTCGCCGTACAGACCTGCCGGCGGAAAATGAGCAGTCGGTCTATACGCGGATGATTTCGGAACGTGAGTCGATCGCACAGCGCTATCTATCCGAGGGGGATGCCGAAAAGAACCGCATCATGGCAGAAACGGACCAGAAAGTGAAGGCGTTGCTTGCGACAGCAAACAAGGATGCAGCCGTCATTACAGCCGAGGGAGAATCGCAGGCTGCGAAGATTTATAACCAGTCGTTTTCCAAGGATCCGGAATTCTATTCGCTATACAGGACGCTGGAATCCTATAAAAAGACAATCGGCGAGGATACAGTCATCATCCTTCCGTCTGACTCACC
>JBJEFP010000041.1:0-4561 GCA_051874195.1 Lysinibacillus sp.
AAGAAATTCGAGAGGACGAGCAGGAGGATGACAGCGATGGAAAAGAACATGTTCTGCTTCACAATCTTTTTCATTTTCCGTGACATCCGGATGGCATATTCTATCTTCATCAAATTGTTCTTCATCAGGACGATATCGGCTGTTTCAAGGGCGACATCGGTACCATCGCCCATAGCAATACCGACGGATGCCGTAGCGAGGGCGGGGGCATCATTGATTCCATCGCCCACCATTCCGACGAATTGATACTGCTCGTTGTATTTTTTAATGTAATCCACCTTCGTTTCAGGTAGACATTCTGCTACGAATTCATTTACGCCGGATTCCTTGGCGATGACGTCTGCAGTCTGCTTGTTATCCCCCGTGAGCATCACGACATGGATGCCTAAACTTTGCAGGGAGGAAACGGCTTTTTTCGCCTCTTCCCGAACCGTATCCTTCAAGGCGACAAGGGCTAAAATGCCCTGCTCATCGCGGATGAATGTCACGGTCTTTCCTTGCGAAGCGAGACGGCCCAATGCACCGTCCTTGAACTGTTCCGCTTCTTCACGCCCTATAAAATCCGGCTTCCCCACCTTATATTCGCACCCATCGACCGTTGCTTGAAGGCCGTGTCCGGGGACATCCTCTATCGCTGCCTGTTTAATGGAGGCAGCTCCCTTTTTACTCGCGTAGTGTGAAATTGCCTGTGCAAGCGGATGGGTTGATTGCCCCTCAATAGCGGATAGAATGGCTAATGCTTCTTTTTCATCTGTACCTTCACGTACAAGGAAGTCCGTCACAACCGGTGTTCCCTCTGTCAATGTCCCTGTTTTATCGACTGCAAGTGCCTTGATGACGCCGATGTTTTCCAGGTGGACGCCTCCCTTGAATAAAATGCCATTTCGTGCTCCATTGGAAATGGAGGCCAGTGTCGCAGGCATGATGGAAGCGACCAGAGCGCAAGGGGAGGCAACGACAAGCAAGACCATCGCCCGGTAGAACGTCGTCTCCCAGTCCCAACCGAATAAGTAATGGGGAACGAACAGCATAAGGCCGACAATGACTAGTACAACCTTTACATAAGTGCTTTCGAAGCGTTCAATGAACTGCTGGGAAGGGGATTTCTCGCTCTGGGCCGATTCGACAAGCTGGATGATTTTCTGGAACATCGTCTCGTCGTTATGTTTCGTCACCTTGACGGTCAGGGGGCTGTTCAGGTTGACGGTGCCAGCGAATACTTGGGCATCCGCTTCTTTTGAGACCGGCATCGACTCACCGGTAATCGCCGCTTCGTCTACTGTGGAATGTCCCTTGAAGATGATGCCGTCGACTGGAATGCGTTCGCCCGGTTTTACGAGCACATGATCACCGATTTTCAATTCACTGACGGCAACCTTGATCGGCTCGAATCCCCCACGTACAAGCCAGGCCTCCTCCGGCTGAAGCTCCATCAGCGCGGAAATTTCCCGATGGCTCTTGTTCATGGCATATGTTTCGAGCGCTCCGCTCATAGCGAAGATGAAGATGAGGATTGCCCCTTCCGTCCAGTAGCCGATGATGGCGGAGCCGACTGCCGCTAGTATCATGAGGATTTCTACATTCAGCTTTCGGAGCTTGATGGTTTCCGTTACCCCTTTCTTCGCCTTCGCATAGCCGCCAATGAAATAGGCCGAGATATAAGCGGCGACTGCCGCTGTTTCAAGGCCCACTGAATCCATCCGCCAGGCAAGGAAGATGATGATCCCTGCGATGGTTGCTGCAATGAGTTCTCCGTGTTCTTTTGTTTTCTCAATTAGATTGATTGATTCTCGATTGGATTGATCCATATAGTACCTCCTTGATAATGAAAATCAGTATCAAAAGCTATAAAGTAGGCTAATTGATAGGGATTTTCAATTTCTATTTGGAATTTATAGTTTAGAGTTATTATAAAATACGATACTCCTTGTAGAAAAGAATTGCAAACAAAAAATCGCAACGGATCGACCGTTGCGATTGGTGATATTTAGGGTTGAAATTAGAATACGCGCTCTGCATGCATGGCTAATTTATCTAATGATGATTTCTCCACGTCAGCGTGCAATGAATTGCCGTGGGAATCCATTGTTACGACTGCTGTGAAGTCTTGGACATTCAAGTGCCACATTGCTTCTGGAATACCGAATTCCATCAGGTCAACGCCATCAACGCCCTTGATGCAGTCAGCATAGTACTGTGCAGCCCCACCGATTGCATTTAAGTAGACGCCGCCGTGCTCTTGAAGTGCTGCAAGCGTTTTTGGCCCCATGCCGCCTTTACCGATGACAGCACGGATGCCGAATTTTTTCATGATATCGCCTTGGTATGGCTCCTCACGGATGGAAGTTGTCGGTCCCGCCGCTTTGACTGTCCAGTTGCCGGCTTCGTCTTTTGCCATAACAGGGCCACAGTGGTAGATGATTTGGCCGTTTAAGTCGACTGGTGCATCGTGGCTCATTAAGTGGTGATGGATTGCATCGCGGCCAGTGTACATGCGACCGGAGATTTTCACCACGTCGCCCACTTTTAATTCACGGATTTGCTCCTCTGTGATTGGTGCCACAAGTTCTACTACTTTGCTGTCGGAAGAAGCTGTTTGGGCTTCATCGCGGAATGTGATTTTTTCGCCTTCTTGGTAGTGCCACTTGATGATTGCACCTGTTTCCGGGTTGATGTCGACCGCCATACGACGGTAAGCCCAGCAATTGTAGGCTACAGATACGTAGAATGAAGCCGGGATACGGTGCATCACGCCAATCTTACAGCCTAGCAATGTTGCCTCGCCGCCGAAGCCCATCGTACCAACGCCAAATGTATTGGATGTTTTCACGACATAGTCTTCTAGCTTCGCTAAATCTTCGTTTGGATTGACATCATCCACTGAGCGGAATAACTGTTCTTTTGCAAGGTCATAACCGCTTGAACGGTCGCCGCCGATACCGACACCGATGAAGCCGGCTGAACAGCCTTGTCCTTGAGCCTGCCATACAGAGTGAAGGATGCATTTACGGATGCCGTCTAGATCACGGCCAGCGCGTCCCAATCCTTCTAGTTCACAAGGAAGGGAGTATTGGATGTTTTTGTTTTCACAGCCGCCGCCCTTTAGGATGAGCTTGATTGTAATGTAGTCGTTTTCCCATTGCTCGAATTTAATAACCGGTAGGCCGTCTCCTAAGTTGTTGCCTGAGTTCTTGCCAGTTAATGAATCAACTGCATTTGGACGCAATTTTGCATCAGCAGTAGTAGCTTCAATTGCCTTTTTGATTGCTGCCTTAATTTCCAGCTGATTGACGCCGACAGGAGTATATACTTTAAACGTTGGTAGACCAGTATCTTGACAGATTGGAGAAACATTATCTTCAGCCATGACAATATTAGTTGTAATCGTGTCTAAAGACATTGCTGCACGAGTTCCGGCGTTTTCTGCCTCTTTTGCTGCCTTGATGGCGCGACGCACATCTTTTGGTAAATTCGTGGACGTTTCAGTCACTAAATCATATAGGCTTTTTTCTAAAGTCTCTAAGTAAGCATTTGTCTCTACTGCCATAATATTTTTCCCCCCAGAAAAATAAGAATTATTTTAAACCAATAATCATTATAACTGTTTAAAAGAATAAAAAAAAGAGCGCTTCCACGATAGAAAGCGGAATAAATGAAAAAATTCTGCTATTTCCTGCTAGAAAAAGATAGTCTATTTTAATTGCTTTCCATGTGAATGGTATAATGATTGGATATAAGGGAATGCAAATGATTTCCATATTTGAAATGGAGGGAAGGAAATGAATGTACCGAAAGAGCTGGAAGTCTACCGTGAAACGATTACCAATACGATGGAGCCGTTTGTGAAGGTAACGCTGAGTAAGGAAACTGTAGAGGCTACTTCTAGCAAGGTTGGTGGACACCCGTATTTCTTGAAGGATGCACAATATCCCGTAAACAAGGAGGGGAAGCCGCTTCATCTGCTGGCGCAGATCAATTTTGCAGAAGTAATGAAGTTCAGCGAGGATTTTCCGGAATCGGGCATCCTGCAGTTTTTCATCGATGGCCATGATGATGTCATCGGGATGAATTTGGAAGAGCCGACCAGGCAGGAAGGATTCCTCGTCATCTATCATGAGCAGGTCGAGGAGGATGGAAGTGAAAGAATGCAGGACTTCTCCTTTTTAGGGGCTGACGACGAGGTCTATTTGCCATTCCTGCCAAATGAGGAATTCAAGATGCATTTCGAGAAGACTAAGGCTCCGGTTTCCATCAGCGATTTCCGAATCGAACAGGAAAATATAGAGTTTGACGAGGCGTTATGGGAAGCGTATGAGGAAACGTATTCCAGCCAAGGCCATAAAATCGGAGGATACCCGTACTTTACACAAAACGATCCACGTGAAGACGAACGCTTGCAGGATAAGCTGCTATTGCTGTTCCAGCTCGATTCGGACGGAGATCATGATATCATGTGGGGCGACATGGGGGTCGGGAACTTCTTCATCAGTAAGGAAGATTTGAGGAAGCGAAACTTTTCCGACGTCCTGTATAATTGGGACTGCTGTTAGAAGAGGGCTGT
>JBJEFP010000041.1:4661-21021 GCA_051874195.1 Lysinibacillus sp.
AGCGAAACTTTTCCGACGTCCTGTATAATTGGGACTGCTGTTAGAAGAGGGCTGTCCGATGATGGACAGCCCTCGGAGTGGAGACAAGGTCGGAAATTCGGCTTTGTCTCTTTACTTTTTGTGTGAATTTTGTTGAGTAGGATTTTACCCAGGCTGTCTTGAAAACGCAGGTTGAAAGCGTTTGTCAACGGCCTTCTCCTTATTCGCCTAGGTCAGGGCGGTTCTGGAACTGATCCATCTTCTCCTCTAAATCATCCACCATCTTAATCAGGCGATCGATATCTTCCAGTTCAGTCGTTTCAGGATCGATTGCATCGAGCACTTCGAGGAAAATCTCCAGACGCTCCTTTAAATAGGTTACCTGCTGTTCTTTGTTTGTAATTGGGTTAGACATAATAGTGCCACCTTTCGCATGTTACCGTTATCGTAGCGGATTTCCATTCAAATTTCAACGCTTGTACATAAGAATGGAAAAACTATGGGGCTTATTTATTAATTTACTATTTTATATATTTTGAATATTTACAAAATAGACTGTGCGTGCTATAGTAAACACAATCAAAAATAAAGGAGATGGTCGAAAACACGAAGAGAATGCTCATTCCAATAGGAGAAGGAGGGAGTCTTAACACGTTTTTCGGCTACGATTGCCGGTGAAGCAGTTTAGAATGATTATGGTCCATAATGATATGTAAAGCCCTAGTGAACTTTTAGAGATAAAGTTGACTAGGGCTTTTGCAATTCGAAAAGGAGTACCGTTTGCTGGACTTCGTATGATAAGATGATACGGATATCGAAGCAATGGGAGGGAACCATGAAAATCATTTCGGATTACGAACAGCGGAAGTTTTGGATTTTAGTCATCATCGTTTCGATTTCAGGCTTCTCACAGGGGATGCTGATGCCCCTCATCTCCATTATTTTTGAGACGGACGGGGTATCTTCTGCATTGAACGGCCTGAATGCGACAGGCATTTACATAGGTACATTATTGATTTCCCCCTTTATCGAGCAGCCGCTCCGAAAATATGGCTATAAGCCCATCATCATTGCAGGCGGGGCGCTTGTGTTTGTGGCGCTCTTTTTATTCCCGTTGTGGAAGAGCGTCATGTTCTGGTTTGTACTGCGCATGCTGATCGGGGTGGGAGACCACGCCCTGCATTTTTCCACACAGACGTGGATTACATCGAGTGCCGAAAAAGGGAATCTCGGAAAGAGCATGTCCATATACGGCCTTTCGTTCGGTGTCGGCTTTGCCGTCGGTCCACTTTTCGTCCGGCTGATCGAGATTTCGGAGGTGCTGCCGTTCGTCATTTCAAGCGCGCTTTGCCTTGCCGCATGGTCGCTGGTGTTCCTGGTCAAAAATGAAAAACCGGATGCCTTGACAGGGGATGCCGACAGCAGTGGATGGAGCCGTTACCGTTTAGCATTCAAATACGGATGGATTGCCTTTTTGCCGCCATTTACATATGGGTTCCTCGAATCTTCGCTCAATGCATTGTTCCCGGTCTATGCCCTCCGGATGGATTTCGGGGTATCGTCGATTTCTGTAGCACTGGCTGCATTTTCGATTGGGGCAATCGCCACGCAAATACCTTTGGGGATGCTGGGAGATAAAATAGGGAGAAGCAGGGTCATTATCGGTGGGCTTCTCATAGGGACGATTCTGTTCTTTATCTGTAGTCTGCTTGAACAATCAGCGCCGATGGTAACAGTCCTCTTTGTGCTGGCCGGCATGAGCGTCGGCTCTCTGTTCTCGCTGGGAATTACATACATGGCGGATTTGACACCGAAGGAACTGCTGCCAACCGGAAATTTACTGTGCGGCATTTTCTTCAGCCTTGGCAGTTTGAGCGGGCCGACTTTTGGCGGGGTATATCTTCAGGTTGCGGAGGGCTACAGCTTCTTATTGTTGATTGCCGCTATATTGTTCATCGTTTTATGTGCAAATGTATTTTATAAGAATACGCCGATAGCCAAATGAAAAGTCCGCCTCCTGTTTGAACTTGGAGGCGGACTTTAATTTTTGAACAGAGCTATTATCATCTTCCCCCAAAAAGCGATAATTATATGCGAAAGGCTTTTCATTTTTTACGTTGTGTTCCTCGCTCATTGGTTTATTTCATTTTATATAAGATGCCCAGGGTATTCGGGCCGCAATGGGCAGAAATCGTGCAGCCGGCCGATGTTTCAATCACTTCTTCAAAATCGGCGAACTGCGTAATCCAGCTACGCACCTTCCCGACTGTTTCGGGTGTACACATGGAATGGGTGATGAATAGCCGGCTTTTATCAATCTGGTCATTATGCTGCAGACGGTCTTTTATGTATTTTTCCAGACAGCTTTCAAAGGTGCCGCGGTATTTTTTTCCTACAGCCATTTTTCCATGCGTCACTTCAATCGAGGGCTTAATCTTCAGGAGGGTCGCACCGAATGCCTCCATGCTCGAGCAACGACCGCCCTTCTTCAGGTAATCCATCCGGTCGATGACGAAGCTGGCGTTGACCTTCGGAATGAGCGCCTCGATTTTCTCTATGATTTCCTGTGCGGCATGTCCATCCCTCGCGAGCAATGCCGCCTCATATACAAGATGTCCGCTGCCGGTTGAAAGGTTTTGTGAGTTGATGACATAGACATTGTCAAAGCACTGTGCAGCAATCTTCGCGTTTTGGTGGCAGGAGGAAAAGTCTGAACCAAGGTTAATATGAACGACTGCCTCATATTGATTCACAAACTGGGAAAAGAACTCTTCATATTCATACACATTGATGGCCGCTGTCGTACACGTCCGGTTATGTTCCCCTACATGCCTGAAAATATCCTGAGGGGAGATGCTGATGCCATCAAAGAAATCCTCTTCGTCGATGAGAACGTGCAACGGAGTCAGCGCAATGTCCAATGTCTCAAGAATGTCAGGTGAAAGGTCGCAAGTGCTATCTGCGGTAATTTTAATCATCGTATGGTACCTCCATCGTCATAGAATTATCTGTAGTGTAACATAATAGTAAAATAACTTTTTGGGATTGAAAGCAGGAATCCCATGTACGTTCCCAACATTCTGATGGTCGTTTATGCCCTTATATTCTGTAAGATGTCGAAGGAACAGCGAGGGGGATACGGATGCCACTTTATAAATAATGAGCGGCTCATGAGAGAATGCTTCTATGGAATAATTAGTTCCATATAACTGATTATGTTGGGACAGAGAAGAAAATACCTGATAAATTTAAAAAATGCAACTCGTCGCAAGAAGTGGATTGCGGAAGTGGAACTACTCATCAAGCTTCTGCAGGCGCTGGTTCTTCATTTCAGTTTGAAGAAAAGCCCTAATGCATTGGGACCGGAATGTACGGATAACGCCGTACCTGCATATGCCTCGATTACTTCTTCGAACGAGGCATACCGGGCAACCCATGCCTTCACTTTTTCAATCATTTCCGGCGGGCACATGGAGTGCGTAATGAACAGTCTGCTGTAATCGATTACATCATTATTTTCCAGTAGATCTTTGATATATTTTTCTAAACAGTGCAATAATGTCCCTCTGTATTTTTTGCCGACGACCATCCGTCCATCTTTTACTTCAATGGCAGGCTTGATTTTCAAGAGTGTGGCGGCGAACATTTCGAGATTCGAGCATCGACCGCCCTTTTTCAAATAGTCTAGCCGGTCCAGGACGAAGCTCGTATGAAGCTTCGGGACAAGCGCCTCGACCTGCTGCACAATTTCTCCCGCAGCACAGCCACCCTTGGCAAGGAGGGCGGCATCATATACAAGATGTCCGCTGCCTGTCGAAAGGTTCTTGGAATCGATAATATGCACATTGTCGAACCTTTTGGAGGCAAGTACGGCATGCTGGTAGCAGGAGGAAAAACCTGAACCTACTGTGATATGGATGACTGCCTCATAGCGGTCGGAAAATAAAGAAAAGAATTTTTCGTACTCATACACATTGATTGCTGATGTTGTACATTTTCTGTTTTGCTCGCCGACATATTTGAAAATATCTTGCTGTGTGATGGTGATGCCATCATGGAAAATTTCTTCCTCCACCAGGATATGTAGGGGATTTACTGTGATGTCTAATGCTTCGAGAATGGCTGAAGGAAGGTCGCAAGTGCTATCCGCTGTAATTTTAATCAAAATCATGACACCTCCGCAACAATCTGAAATAACCATATTCTAACATGTAAATCGGGCAATTAAGTGAAATAGAAACGTGAAATGGGCGATATTTCAACAGCGTTACCTACATACTATGCCTAGAAAGCATGAAAAGACACGACCCATAGTCCATTAGCTGTCCGGAAGCTCATGAAAATGCAAAATTCGGTTATTCTAAAAGAAGCAGAAAGGAGGCTTGTTTTTTTGGGAAGAAAAATCATCCCTTTTTTTATAGCAGCTATTATGTGGAGCATGCTCAGTTCAAATGAGACTTTAGCGAATGAAGAACCCTCGAAGGAGGATATTCCCCAACAGCGCATGGCCTATTATATGCATTTTGGCGACCTCCTTGTTCCATGGCATTATTTGGCCGCTATCGACCAGTACGAGCGGAACATCCAATCTGTTCGTTCCGATATCCCCAAGAGGGAAGGGGTGATTGCTATCCGGTTCTCTGAAGAAGATTGGGCCGGTCTGCTGAACCCCTCGAAGGACGACACATCGCCCTTTCACATCAGGTATTTTGGGGGCATGGGTATGGATGGAAACGGTGATGGCATCGCCAACCCCGATGATGATGAAGATATCTTGTTTGCCATGGCAAGTTACCTGAGCCGGTACGATTTGGATGAAGAGGGCTACAAGCTGGCATTGTGGGAATATTATAAAAATGAAAAAGTTGTTAATCAAATCATAACGATTGCTTCCCTTTACAAGCATTTCGATTCCATTGAACTTGATGCCCATGTCTTTCCGATACCTGTACAGCACCACTACAGTTATAGGGGAACATGGGGAGCAAATAGAGGCTGGGGAGGCAGGAGGAGCCATGAAGGGACGGACCTTTTTGCCGGATATGGTACACCGGTAGTCTCCACCTCATACGGTGTCGTGGAAGCGATGGGCTGGAATGACTTTGGAGGCTGGCGCATCGGTATTCGTGATAACCATAACTCCTACCATTATTATGCCCACCTCGGCTATTACAATAAAGAGTTGAAGGTTGGAGATGTCGTTGAGCCAGGGACGGCCCTCGGCGCTGTGGGCAGCTCCGGCTACGGGAAGGAAGGAACATCCGGTAAATTCCCGCCGCATCTCCATTACGGCATCTATAAATTCGATGGACGTACGGAATGGGCCTTCGATCCGTACCCGTCACTCCAGCAATGGGAACGGATATCAAAAAGCAAGGTAGATTGATGGAAGGGGCAATCTGCCTTGCTTGGCATGGATGAACAGACGGCAGACGCCGTCTGTTTTGTTTTTTTTGCACATAGCATCCAAAGTACATCTAGATTAAAAAGACGGCGACAATCGTCGTGACAAGCAGGCCGATGACGACCGGCACAAGATTTCTGCGTGCAAGCTCAAATGGGTCGACATTGCAGATGGCGGCAGCCGGAATGAGCGCCCAAGGAATAAGCGTACCGCCGCCGATCCAGATGGCGGCAATCTGGCCAAGCGCGGTCAGGGTAGCAGTGCCTTCACCAATTGCCGAGCCGAATAGATTGCCGATGGAGCCGACGAGTGAAATGCCTGAAAATCCTGAACCGTCCAATCCTGTAATGGCTCCGACACCTGCCAGCGTTACGACGGCGATTTCTTTTGTCAAGGGTACAACCGAGGCCAATGCGACTCCAAGGTCATTCACAATCCCGTGGGATGTTTCCGGCAGATGGTCTCCGACAATGGCCGTGAAGCCTGCATCGCCAAGGTAGAAAAAGGCGGCGATCGGAATGACGGGCCCAAATACCTTGAAGCCAAATTGGAAGCCTTGAATCAAATAGTTCGTCGATTTCTCAAGCCCTTTCTTTTTATGGGCCATCATACACAGCAATAGTAGGATGAAGACGGCGGTACCGCCTACTAGGGCGGTTGCGTCTCCGCCCTGCAGATTGAACACGGCCATTGCGACGACGTCCAATAGGAAAGCGGCGGGGATAAGCAGGGCAAAGAGCCGCTTCTGTGCAGTCGAAAGCAGGGCTTCCGCCTTCTCCTGCTCGATTCCCTTCTCATGCGAGCCGACAAGCTCCAAATTGCCCCGCTTCATATCGCGCCGCAGCATGAGGAAGGCAACGACTGTCGTGACAAGTCCCATCGTAATGACGAGCGGTATGCTGGCGGATACTACATCCCCCACTGGGATTCCCGCTGCATCCGCCGTCAGTTTGGGAGCCCCTTGGATGACAAAATCACTCGATAAGGCAATTCCATGGCCGAACAGGTTCATCGCCATCGCAACCCCTAGTGCAGGAAGGCCGGCCTTGATGGCGACCGGCAAGAGGACGGCCCCTAAAAGTGCCACAGCCGGTGATGGCCAAAAGAACCATGAAATGACCATCATTAAAATGCCAATCGTCCAATAGGCGAGCGCCGGATTTTTAATGATTTTCGTAAATGGTGCAACCATCACCTCGTTGATGCCCGTCTTTATCATCACCCGGCTCATCGCTACGATAATCGAAATGATTAAAATGGTAGGTAAAAGTTCGGTAATGGCATAGATGAAGCTGTTGAAGATGCCGCTGATTGAGGAGGGGAGGCTCTCCGTTGCCATGATGGCAATAACAAAAATCCCTACTATCGAAATAAGCGTCGTATCAAGACGCTTTACCATGAATCCAATGATGAGGACAATAAACAGGACGTATATCCAATGAAGAGCAATCAATTCAATCCCCATACGCTTCCTCTTTTCCTTTTTATCTAGCATATGGAGGGGAAAGAGCGATGGTGAGTGCCTATAAGTGAGGGAAATCTTTTGTTTCCTTGGGGAAATAGCCTAGCTTCTCTCCGAAAGGATGGATAGATTTTAGATACATCTCTTTTTTTCTGGCATATATTTTTATAAGATAACAATTTTCTTTAGGAGTGGAAAAAATGGGCGCTATACGAGGAAGGGATTTTATCGACCGGCTGGACCGTTTAAATAATGAAGTTTGGTTTGATGGAGAAAGGATTGAAGGGAAGATTTCCGAGCATCCTGCCTTCAAGGGAATCATTCAGACAAAGGCGGCTCTATATGACCTGCAGCACCATCCGGATATCAAGGAAGAAATGACGTTCGCATCGCCTGCCACAGGGGAGCCCGTGGGCATTTCCTATCTGCAGCCGAAAACGAAGGAAGACCTGCTGCAAAGAAGGAAAATGATGGAGCATTGGGCGAGGCATACAGGCGGCATTATGGGAAGAAGCCCGGACTATTTGAATTCTGTATTGATGAGTTTTGCTGCCTCGGCTCCTCTCCTGGAGGGAAAGGAACATTGCTTTCCGGAGAACCTTCAGGCATTTTATGAGCTGGCGAGGGAGCGGGATCTATCCATTACACATACATTCATCACGCCTCAAGTGAATAGGTCGCATTTCTACGTGGAAAAGGAGGGCGAGCCGATTGCCGCTAAAATCGTTGATGAAAATGAAAAAGGAATCATAATCAAGGGGGCAAGGCTGCTCGCTACGCAAGGCGGCCTGACTGACGAAGTGCTGGTGTTCAGCGTAGGCAGATTCCCGTTTGAAGAAGAGGAGACCTTTGCTTTTTCTATTCCTTCCAATACAAAGGGTCTCCGCTTTATTTGCAGGGACACATTCATCGGCGGGGAGTCCTTCTTCGACCATCCGCTAAGTTCAAGATACGAAGAAATGGATTCAATTGTCGTCTTCGATAATGTACTCATACCGTGGGAACGTGTCTTTTATTATAAAAATGCGGAAGCGGCGGGGAACTTTTCAATGCAAAATTCCTTCCCGAACTTTTCCAAGCACCAGGCATTGACACGCCAAATCATCAAAGGGGAATTTATGCTAGGTGTTGCCGAGCTATTGGTGCAGACAATCAATGTCAAGGAGTACCAGCATATACACGAGAAGATGTCCGAAATCATCATTGGGCTAGAAACAGTGAAGGCGCTCGTGGAAAAGTCGGAAAATGATGCGGTGCTGGATGAATGCGGAATCATGAGGCCGGATATTGTGCCGTTGAAGGTGGCCGGTGCTGTTTATTCAAAAGTCTATCCACGTTTTACGGAAATTGTTCAATTGATCGGAGCCAGCGGGATGATTACATTGCCGACGGAAAAGGCATTCCATTCCGCCATTCGCCCGGATCTGGACCAGTATCTTCAAGGGGCGAGCAAACCGGCAGAGGAGCGGGTCAAAATATTCCGGCTCGCATGGGATTTGACGATGAGCGCGTTCGGAACGAGGCAGACGCAGTACGAAAGATACTTCTATGGCGATCCAGTCCGGTTGGCGGGCGACCTTTACCAAACGTATCCAATAAATGAATATGTAAAGGCTGTCAGCGAGTTCCTCCAGTTGGATGAGGAAAAGTAAGATTTCACAAACTAATTCCTGTTGAAGTACGTGCAAGCAACAAAAAAGCATTACATGAGCTGTTTTATTTACGGGGAATAAAGGGGAAAATGGGGGTGACTCCTGCAAAAGGACAGCAGATTGCAGAGAGTACATCCTGCTCCCGTACTGTAAAAGGACAAACTGAGGGAGTTAAAAGCTAGGAGTGATTCCCATGGCAATGTGTCCGTTATGCAATGCACTAAAAGAAATAAATAAAAATTGTCCGAACTGTAGTACCCGGCTGGAGGACTCGGGGAAGGTTTCCGATTATCTGGACCCTTATGGCCACTACAATGACGAAGAAACCGTCAAAATGGGTGACGGTTACCCGAACACGGCGAAGGACCAGATATGCCCGCATTTATTCACGTGCAAGGAGTGCGGATATGATGAAGTGCTATTTATACAGGAGGAATAGTGAGTTGAATTCGATGTTAAAAGGCGGTCAAGCGTGTGAGCATATGCATCTGGGCAGCGGTTGTTCGGTGGGGCATAATCTATAGTAATATTAAAAACGCATGGAAGAAAATGAATTACTTTTCTCCACGTGTTTAATTGTACGTGCTTATTTAGATGACCTCAATTTGTCTGGGGCTGAGGAACTCATAAACCCTACCTTGGCTTCCTTTTCTCGCAATTGCGTTTCAGCTCCGTATTTGCCTTATGTGATATGTTATGATTTTTGTTTAAAAACAATTATCTCTGACGCTATCCAATCAATTTCCTTAAGAGGTCTCTATATTATGGTTATTACACTATCAATCAATGAGATTTCTTCTATTTTCATATAAAGTAGTTTTGTAATGTGGACACTTAGAGTGTAAAATATACTGGTAATAATTTGTAAAAAGGAGTAATCGTGTAATGGACTTTTTATGGGAGAATGTCTTGGGACATATTGAAGGAAGGATTTCGAAGCCTAGTTACGAAACATGGTTTAAAAATACAAAAGCAGAAATTGAAGGGGATGTATTGACTGTTTTTGCTCTCAACTCTTTTGGCAAGGATTGGCTGGAAAGTCAGTATGGAAATATGATTATGCATACTGTAGAGAAAGTGACAGGGCAATCATATAAAATCTTTTTTGCAACGAATTCTGAGAAAGAAAACGCCGGTATTGAGAGTAGCTCTTCGATATTTGATGATACCTACGATTTAATGAACAGCCGAAATGATGTAATAAAAAAGCAGCAAGAAAAAATTGACGAGTTGGAGAAGCGTATTCAAGTTCTTGAACAAAAATTAGAAGTTTAATTATACATTCTCTTGAACATACCTTTACACCGCAAGAGATGTTGATGGATTTAAAAAAACGGTCAGCTACACCCATATGACATGTATGGTCATGCCCTACGAAGTGTCAATCAGGCGGCGGATTAATTGGAGTCGTTTTTTCTAGAGGAATGATAATAAATAAAACGAGCGGATAGGTTATCGGATAGCAAACACAGCCTTAGCCGGGTTATACCAACTAAGGCTGATTTGCGATATCATCTTTTCGCTTACGTTATAGTCCGTTCATTTAATTCTGATAGTTGATATCCTGGTCTGTAAGGTAGTTGAAAATTTTGAGCTCTGTCCCCTCAAGTTGTTCCTTATGCATGTCGATTGCATTGATGCGGTTATTTTCATACGTTTTATAATAATACAGACCTTTTTCCTGATCCATACAAGAGGAATAGGTTGTTGCATCCTCCAATCCTTCGTCTGTAAGGACCCCTCCTCTCACCATTTTTACATAATCCAGCATGTGGAAGAATTGTGTGATGGCCTGGACATCATTTTCGATTTTAGGCATATGGGTGCGGATATAGGCAATCCTCACGAACCTGGAGACCGAAGCGAAGTCGCCCGGCATCCCCAACGTCCCGGCGCCGATGCCGAGCGCGTGTAACGTATGGCCACCCCAACTGGTTGCTTTTGGTGAAGTCGGTGTCAAATGCAGGTACTCATTTAAATTGGTCATATGCCAGTCGAAGGTAGGGTTGTTGGTCATTACGCCTAGGGGATTGTCGTGCACAGTCAGACGGTCCTTTGTCTTTTCCACTACAATCGATTTTCCCGTCCTGTCTGTAATCATCCAGTGAAGCATGGCAACAGGTGTCTTATCATTAATCGGGCAATCCACAAGTTCCAACTGTTCAAGTCCCTGCTTCACTTCTTCCACTGTTTCATGGTTTGATAATGCCCATTGTATAAAGTCGTAGGGGGCGATATTATTTTTTCCTTCAATCGGTTCCTTCTCAAAGTAGGCATATCCTTCAAAGTTCAATCCGGCACAACAAAGGCCGGCTTCATTCATGGCATCCGCCAGAAGAGGATGGTTGTCGATGACCGTCCCCATTCCAATAATGGCTCGCTTATTGGTTACCATATTACCTGTTACTTTATCCTGATATTGATAGTTTCTTGGAAGTATCATCACTGCTTGATTGAAATAATATGCCAAGTCCATATTCCTTCCAAAAAACCACTTACCCTCCTGAGATTGAATGCTTAATCCTGTACAAATATGGTCCACCTCATTTTTCTCTTATTCAATTCATCTGCTTTAATCGTCCGAAAAATCAGACATGCAATGGCAACCGCCTATTATCCAACTATATGTTGCTTCGTTTTTTTATTTTTATACAAACTATGTATGTATGGTAACCATTATTGAATCAGTTTATTTTACAGCAGTCTGAATGAAACGCTCTGTAGCATACGGATAATGGGCAACCGTTTCCTATTTCGTTTCCAACATAAATAATTCCCGTAAACATTCGTCTACGGGAACGTAAAAAGCATTTTTTGTATTCAGTCCAGCGCCATTCGAGTCTTTGCTCCTGCCGCTTCACTTTCTTCGCAAAGGGGGCGCCTCAAAATATTTGTTAGGCGTCCCCTTCACTCCGAGGCAACTGACAAATCGTTAGTTGCCTTCTTTTAATATAAGCTTTGCCACACATTCCACGTGTGCCGTCTGCGGGAACATGTCCACCGGCTGGATATATTCAACGTTATACAGCTTCGTCAATTCCTTTAGGTCCTTCGCTAATGTGGAAGGGTTGCAGGATGTGTAGACGATGCGTTTTGGCTTGATTTTCAGTACAGTATTGATGAAGCTTGGGGCAAGGCCGGTACGCGGCGGATCGACCGTGACGACATCCGGTGTGAAGCCTTCGCGGCGCCAGCGTGCAAGCCAGTCTTCTGCCGTACCCGTATAGTAGCGGGCGTGCTTGAAGCCGTGGTTGCGGGCGTTCGCCTTCGCGTCCTGGATGCTTTCCGGAACGATGTCCATACCGCGCACCTCTTTTGCGTCACTTGCCAGCCAAAGCCCGATTGTCCCGACGCCGCAATAGGCATCGACAACCGTTTCCTTACCAGTCAAGGCGGCCGCCTTTTTGATTTCATTATATAAATGAACAGTCTGTTCAGGATTTAATTGGAAGAATGCGCGGGATGATAAATCGAATGCGAATTCACCGAGCTTCTCGTGAATCGTTTCCTTCCCGTCCAGCACAATCGTTTCATCCCCGAAAATGAGGGATGTTTTTTCACGGTTGATGTTTTGCGTAATCGACACGATGGCAGGATGCAGCTTCTTCATGCGTGCAATGAATTCCTCCTTGTGCGGGAACTCCTTGCGCGTCGTCACGATGCAAAGCTGCGTTTCGCCTGTACGGACTCCGGTGCGTACGACAATCGTCCGTACCAGGCCGTTCAACGATTTCCCGTCGTAGATGGAGAGGCCCAGCTTCTGCAGGGCCTTCCGTGCATCCACCGTCACGCGGGAGGTGATTGTCTTTTGGACAAGGCAGTCATTGATGTTGAGCAGTTTATTCGAGCCCTCCGCATAAAGGCCGGCATAGACGCGCTTGCCTTCCTTGCGCACCTGGAACTGGCTTTTATTGCGGTAGTGCCACGGATTGTCCATACCGAGCGTCGGACGGATCTCCGTTTTTTCTGCGATGTCACGCGCGTACTTTTCCATCGCCTGTACAACGATGTCGCGTTTATTCACAAGCTGTGCGTCATATGTCATGTGCTGCAGCTGGCATCCGCCGCACTGCTCGTACACCGGGCACTTCGGCTCCTGGCGGGATTCGCTGCGCTTGCGGATGGTCAAAATTTCGGCTTCGGCAAAATTGCGGTGGAGATTCGTCACTTTTACAGTCACTTCTTCACCGGGGATGGCCCCTTTTACAAATACGACGTTGCGTTTATAGAAGCCGACACCTTCACCATTGATGCCGAGCCGCTTGATAGTTAACGGAAATTTTTGGCCGATTTCCATTGTTGCTTGGTTCATTGCTTTTTTCACGTCCTTTATGTTCATCCCATCATTATAACGGACACATGCCGTAATGGAAAGAAGCGTGTTTGGAGTCGTGAAGGGCGATGTGGGGAGTGGCTATTTCAAATCATCCAATGAACCGAATGTGTAGCCCTGCGCCTTGGCGTCCTTGATGAACTTCGGAAGCGCCTCCGCGTTGTCCTCGGCCACCGTATGCATTAAAATGATGGCCCCCGGATGCAGCTGCTTCATGAGCTCGTTATACGCGTAGTCCCCTCCGCGGCGTACATCCTTCTCCCAATCCTTGAATGCAATGGACCAGAAGATGTGGCGGTATTCGTGCTTGATGCCGACAGCCAGCAGCTCCTCATTGTATACGCCTTCCGGGGGACGCGTATAATAAGTGCGTTCGATGCCGGTTACTTCCTTCAGCTTCTTATCGAAGTTTTGCCACTCCGTCACCATCTGGTCTGCGGAGAGACGGGCCATGTTCGGATGCTTATCCGAGTGGTTGCCGATGATATGGCCGTCATCGACCATGCGTTTCACCAGGTCGGATGCACTCGTGACATAGTGCCCTGTCAGGAAGAACGTAGCAGGGGCTTTTTCAGCCTTGAGTGTATCCAGGATGCTTTCTGTAAACCCGTTTTCGTACCCGTTGTCGAATGTCAGATAGATGGTTTTGGACTGCGGGTCGCCCCGATAGATCGAGTTATGTTTTTTCAACATGTTTTCCAGCTCACTGCTGATTTCGATCTGTTCGCCGCCTGTTGCCTTCTTGAAGCCCCAGTGCAGTTCATCCGCAAAGGCGAACGAGATGACGGAAAAGAAAATGATTGTCACACTGACGATCACTCCGACGATTTTTTTCATAAAAAATGCAACCTCCTTTTCGCTTTTATTACGTAGGTTGCTTCATGGACCGTTTGCTATACCGGTTTTTTAAAAAGGAAGTTCCGTTAAAATTTGTGGACTTTTAAAATGGAAAGGAAAAAAACGTGGTCTTTGGCTTTGCGGGGGCATGAAAAGGAAGAGCAGAGGGAAGGCGAGATGCCTCCCTGTGCTCAGGCTCCGTTATATAGATCGATGATGGCGTCCTCTAGCGATGCGAATTGGAAGCGGTAGCCCGATGCCAGAAGCTTTTCGGGCACGACGTATTGCCCCTCGAGCACCAGCTGGCTTTTTTCACCGAGTGCGAGCTTGAGTGCGATGCTTGGTACAGGCAGCCAGTGGGGGCGGTTCAGCGTCCTGCCGACCGTCCTGCCGAAATGCTTCATTCGTTTGGCGTTGGGAGAGGTGAAATTGATTGGCCCGTCCAGTTCGGGTGTCTCCATCGCGTGGATGATTGCCCTGCATACATCGTCTACATGAATCCAGGAAAGCCATTGCTCCCCGGAACCCACCGTCCCGCCTACAAAAAGCTGGTAAGGTAATGTGATGAGCGGAAGTGCACCGCCGTCTCGACCTAAAATGACGCCGAACCGAGTGAGGCATACCCGGACGCCCGATTCACGAGCCAGGTTTGCCTTCTGTTCCCAATCAGCCACTGTAGCTCCTAGGAAGTCTGTTGCCTGTTCTTCCGACTGTTCCGTGTAGACGGACCTGGTGGATGTCGGGTAGATGCCGACTGCGCTGGCGTTCACCAGCACCTCAGGCTTGGCTGCCAGGCTATGGATTATGCGTAGCACTTCCTCCGTCGACTCCATGCGGCTATTGTAGATTGCCTTTTTCCGCTCCTCCGACCAGCGTCCTTCATTCAGCGACACACCGGCCAGGTTGACGAATGCATCGATGCCTTCAAGCATGGCTTCGGGCTTTTCGCCGTTCAGCCATTTCACATGGGGAATGCCGTCTATCATTTTTGACTCGCTGCGGGTGAGGACCACTACCTCATCCCCCCGTTTTTTCAGCATGTCACAGAGCCTGGAGCCGACCAGGCCTGTACCGCCCGCGATTGCCACCTTCATTTACAGCACCTCCGTTTTTCTTCTTTCCCCCATTATAGCCAATCGTGAAACGTTTCGTAAAAAGATGTATACTAGGGGAAGGAAGGTGAGCGTATGAAAGTAATAACGAAAATCACCCGTCAAAAAAACAACCAGGAGCGTTATAATATTTATTTGGACGAGGCGTATGCGTTCGCGGTGGACGAAGGCATCCTGATCAAGTTCGGCTTGATGAAGGGGAAGACGCTGGAGCAGTTCGACATCGATGAAATCACCTATGAGGATGAAATCGCCAAGGCATTCAACAAGGCGCTCCACTTTTTGAGCTTCCAGATGCGCAGTGAGTATGAGGTGAAGAAAAAGCTGCTCGATGCAGGGCATGGAGAGGCGGTGGTCCTGGAGGCTGTCCGCAAGCTGGAGTCGCTGGGTTTTCTGAATGACCAGACGTATTCAAAGGCGCTGCTGGAGACGAAAAAGCGAACGCTGAAAAAAGGGCCCCGTGCCATCCGGCAGGACCTGAAGAAAAAGGGCATCGACAAAGCGCTGCAGGACGAGGTGCTTGAAACCTTCACCCAAGAGGAGCAGCTGGAAATTGCGCTGCAGCTGGCGGAGAAGGAAGTGCGGGCCGGAAGCCGCAGGACCCCGCTGCAGCTGAAGCAGAAAATCCAGGATGTGCTGATGAGGAAGGGCTATTCATTCGGCATTGTCAACGACGTGCTCGGACGCATCGAGCTGGAGCGGCAGGACGATGAATGGGAAGGGCTGATCTCCTCGCAGGGGGAGAAAATCTGGCGCAAGTTCGCCGGCAGACTGTCCGGGGCCGAACGTAATCTCAAAGTAAAGCAGGCCCTCTATCAAAAGGGCTTTCCAATAGAAGTCATCAATCGTTTTATTGAAGAAAAGGAGCAGGAAGAAGCATGATGGACAAAAACTATGCAGCAATGACGGAGCATGAGCTAAGGGAAGAAATAGCACAGTTGAAGGAAAAGGCGCGCAAGGCGGAGCAGCTCGGCATCGTGAACGAATATGCGGTGTATGAGCGTAAGGCCTTGATGGCGGCGGCGTATCTGGTGGACCTTGAAACGATCGTGCCGGGGGAAATGTACAAAATTGACGGCTCACCGGGCGAATACTTCAAGGTGGAGTATTTGAAGGGCCGCTTCGCATGGGGCTACCGCCTGGGCGGCGGCCGTTATGAAGAGGCACTGCCTGTTTCAATTCTGGCACCGGTAAAGGCAGGGAAGTAATATGGAGCAACATATAAAGCAATTGACAGAGGAGCTGCTGGCGAAAAACCCGCAGATGCCTGCAGCCCGGGCCCGCGTCTGGGTCGAGCTGTTATGGAGTGATTATGAAGCGACATCGGCAAAGGCCGGATATGCATTCCGCGGGGCGGACTATACAGCGAATCTTGTGCGCCAGCTGATCAACAGCTACGGCGATAAGCTGCATCTGTTTGCGGCGAAGAATCCAAAATATGCACACCTGTTGGATGCGGCGGATGATACGCTCCAATAAGTGTAGGAAATAGGCAGCTGAGGCTGCCTATTTTTTTATTGTTAAGGAAAGGTTCAACACCAAAATCGGTGCTTGCTAAAAAGGGAGACAAATTTCTCAGCA
>JBJEFP010000042.1:0-2489 GCA_051874195.1 Lysinibacillus sp.
GAAGCAATCACCTAGCGTGCTCGACACGCGTAGTGATTGCTGAAGCGACCTCGAGTAGCTGGCGCGAATGCCTAGACGTAGACGATACCTTTTCTATCGTTATCTACAATGCGAATTTTTATAATTTCCTTAACAAAAAAAGCGACCGTCCCGCATAGAGCGGAATGATCGCTTTCCTTATGTCTTGCTCTTTTCGAAACCTGTACAACAGAACGGGCAGCTGTCAAAATTCGTTTTTCCTGTAAAGGATTCAGCATATTGAATCGCCCCTTGGCAATCGGCATGCATACCCAAGGCAATGGTATCCTCCGCTTCAGGTGAATGTGCGCAATCGGGCGCATGCACTTGATGATTCCCATCTGCATTTGTGTTCTGGTTATAAAAATAATACGTCAGCATGAGAGCCTCCTACATAGGGTTTACATAAGCATTTACTAAATGGTTTGTTTAGTTGGTAGATTCCTCATTCACTTCCCCCCTAAACCATGTAGCTCTCCATTTCTCCCACCTTTACGCAATAACGGAATGTCGAAGTATGACGCCGGCCTCCCCGTCCATACTATCCGGGAAAGGATGTGATATACATGGAACAGACACCATTCGCACAGCTGAGCGATGAAAAGCTTGATGAAATCAATGCCTTACAGGATAAGCTCGGGGTCATCCTCGTTGCCTATGATTTTTCAACCGGCTCCAGCCAATTCGCACATGATCAGCAGTCATCGGAGGTCATCAACCCCTCATAAGATAATTATCCCCCCTTATTTCCGCACCATTCTTTTGTTGAAGAATGGTGTATTTTCGCGCTTCCCCTGAAGCCTTCACTCCTTAACCCACGGAAAAAACAGCAGGAGAAAATCCTTCCCCTACTGTTTGATAAGCTCCCTATAAAAACTGCCGCACTACTTCAGTCCGGGATAGCCCTGCTGTCGAAGCGCCTCATAAATGACGATGGCCGCCGTATTGGATAAATTCAACGAGCGGATGTGGTCGCTCTGCGGAATGCGCAGGCACATGTCCCGCCGTTCGTATGCGAAATCCTTCGGCAGGCCGGTCGTTTCCTTTCCAAACATGAAATAGATGTCGCGCTCCGTATCGCTGAAGTCATGTGTCGTGAACGGTTCATCGCTGTATGTTTCAATCAGGTACAAATCTCCCCCCTCAGAATAGGCAAGGAAATCCTCCAATGAATCATGATACACCACATTTACATGCTCCCAATAATCCAATCCGGCACGCTTCAGCATCTTGTCATCCGTCGAAAACCCGAGCGGACGGATCAGATGCAGGCTTGTATTCGTCCCTGCACATGTGCGGGCGATATTTCCTGTGTTCGCAGGAATTTCTGGTTGATATAAAACGACATGTAACGGCAAACTAAAGACCTCTTTCTTCTAATAATGCTAATCCCTTTTCTATTTCCTCAAGCACCTCTGCATCCTTTTCATGCTCTTTCGCCTCTTGGAGAGCCAGCTGTGCCTCATGCCCGCCTATTTTTCCAAGGGCCCAGGCTGCCGTTCCCCGGATGACGGGGCGCTCGTCCTTTTTCAATACAGCAATCAGCTCAGGTACCGCTGACTGCTCCTTGAAATGGGCCAGTGCCACTATCGCATTGCGCTGGATCGGCTTCTTTCCGCGCCATGCCCCGGAGACATGTCCGAATTTCGCCTTGAATTCCTTATTCGAGATGGACAGGAGCGGGGTCAATAAAGGCTTGGCGATTTCCGGGTCGGGTGCGAATTCCTCATGAAGCCAGTTCGCCTTCCCCTTATTTTTCGGACATACCGTCTGGCACGTATCACATCCGTACAGGCGATTGCCGATTTTACTGCGGAACTCGTCCGGCAAAAATCCCTTCGTCTGTGTCAGGTAGGCGATACAGCGTTGTGAATTCAGCTGCCCGGGTCCGGCGATTGCCCCCGTCGGACAGACATCCAGGCAAAGTGTGCAGTCGCCGCATTCATCTTCGATCGGGGTATCTGGCTCGAATGGAATATTCGTGATCAGTTCGCCCAGATACACATAGGAACCGAATTCCGGCGTGATGATGGAGCAGTTTTTCCCATTCCAGCCGATGCCGGCACGCTCCGCCACTGCACGATCCACAAGCTCTCCCGTATCGACCATCGACTTGATGCGGACGCCTGGTACGCGCTCGGTCAGCCACGCTTCAATCAGCTGCAGCCTTTCCCTGACAGCCACGTGATAATCGACGCCCCATGAAGCACGGCAGAAAATCCCGCGGCGCTCGCCCTTCTTCCCGACAGGGGCATCCTTCATTTTCGAAGGATACGCAATGGCGATTGCAATGATACTCTCCGCGCCTTCTAGCAAACGGAGCGGTTCCGTCCGCAGCTCGACATCCGATTCCTCAAAGCCGGACTGGAAGCCGAGTTCCTGCTGACGGCGTAATCTATTTTTCAACTCATGAAATGGCGAGGCCGTTGTGAAGCCGATTTTATCAACGCCGATCGACTTTGCATATTCAA
>JBJEFP010000043.1:0-2488 GCA_051874195.1 Lysinibacillus sp.
TCCAAAAAGCTGATATAACAACGAAAATAAGGGACACCAATTCATAAGCGAATGGTGTCCCTAAATATGCTACTATTGTATGTTTTCTCCCCAACAACCGAACCTGTTGCTAAAGGATAGATTCTTTTTATGCTTCCGCTGCTTCCTGCTCTTTTGAATAGCGCTTTTTGAAGACTAATGCAAAGTAGCCGAATGTGATGGCTAGACATGCAATCATAAAGCCTGCAAGGACTGCGTTGTTGAAGCCTAGGAACGCCATGTCACCTGTAGAAATCGTTGCTTTAAACGCTTGAACAGAGTATGTCATCGGGAAGAACGGGTTAAACGATCTTAATGGATCTGGTACTAGCTCTAATGGGAACGTACCTGCACTTGTTGTCAATTGGATGATTAACGTCAAGATTGCAATAAAGCGTCCTGGGTCCCCAAAGATCGATACAAACATTTGGATAATCGCCAGGAATGTAAAGCTTGTCAGGATCGCTGTCAATGTAAACATCAGCAAATTCTCTGGTTCAAGGCCTAATAGACCGACTACCACAGCTACCGAAATGAGCGATTGGATAATCCCTACTGCCGCTAAAATCGATACTTTACTGAAGAACCATGCGACAGCGCTTGTTGGACGAATTGCTGGTTCGACAAGCGGGAAGACGATGGAAATCAGCAATGCCCCTACAAATAAGCCTAATGAAATAAAGTAAGGTGCAAATCCTGTACCGTAGTTCGGTACTTCGTTGATCGCTTCTTTGTCCACTGTTACCGGCTGTGCGACCATGTCATAGTTTTTATCGCTTGGCTGAATATTTACTTCCTCGCTTGCTTCTGTCAGCTTGGAGGCTAACGTTGTTGTTCCGTCTGCCAGCTCTTTCGTACCTGCTGCAAGCGTTGAAGATCCATCCGCCAGCTCACCTGATTTTTCCGCAAGTAAAGATGTACCATCATTTAATGTCGCACTACCTTCGACTAGCGTATTTAAGCCGGATGCTAATTCGTTGGCGCCTGCTTTCGCTGTCCCTGCACCATCTGCCAGCTCAGATAGCTTGCTTGCTAATGTTGCATTCCCTGCCTGCAGGCTTTCTGCACCTTTTACAAGTGCATCAGAGTTGGCCACTAGCTTATTGGCACCTTCTGCCGCCTGCTGTTGGCCAGCAGCGAGCTGTTTGCTGCCTTCTTGTACTTGAGCCGCTCCTTGCTGTAATTCCCCAGCGCTAGCTGCAAGCTGTGATACACCGCCGGCTAATTGTTCGCTGCCCTGATTCAATTGATTTAATGTTGCCTGTAATGCCTGGGCCTGCTCTTGCGGCAAGCTTGCCAGCACGCCTTGCATTTGTTGTGACAATGCGCTAATTCCCTCATGCAGGCTTGCTGCACTGCTATTTAATTGATTGGCACCTGCTTGCAGGCTTGCACTGCCGCTTGCTACATTTGAAATGCCAGCTGTAAGCGACTGCTGTTTTTCTACTAACGTCGCTTGGCCGGCAGCTACCTGTGCAGCCCCTTCTGTATAGCTTGTAATCCCTTGTGCCAAATCATCTGCACCGGTTGCCGCTTGGCTGGCACCTGCTGCAAGCTGCTTACTGCCATCCTCGATTGTGGCAATCCCCTTCGCTAAATCATTCGCACCAGATGCCGCTTTTTTGGCACCTGTTGTTAGCTCATCTGTCCCATCAGACAATTCGATTGTGCTGGCTGCTAATTGCTCTAAGTAGCCTTCAAGGTCCTGTGCACCATCAACGATTTTCTTCGCTCCGTTATCCAGCTCACCTGCACCATCTGCCGCCTCTGTAAAGCCATCGCCTAATGTTGTAATCGATGTAAAGAGCTGCTCGGCGTATGTTTTCGTCACCTGTGAATTGACCTCAGCTTTAATACGGTCTAAAGCCGTTTCACCGATTTGGGCACCAAGGAAGTTATAGCCTTCGTTTGGGATATAGTCAATGACAAGCTTCGACGGCTCTTCATCTAATAAAGTCGTCGCATGCGCTGAAAAATTTTCAGGAATGCGGATGACCATGTAATAATCTAGATTCTCAAGCTGCTCTTTTGCCTTATCACTTGGCACTTCCTCAAACTTAAACTGCGCACTTTCTATCAATTTCTTCGTGAGCTCCTCACCAAGGGCCATCTCTTCGCCTTCATACGTTGTTCCCTGGTCTTCATTCACGACCGCAACAGGAATATTATTTAGATTGGCATACGGATCCCAAAAGGCCCATAAAAACATCCCGCTGTATAACACCGGAATAAACAACACAGCGACAATAGAAACAATCATTTTTCGTGTTGTTAATACTTTTCGCCATTCTGACTTAAACATTCTATTCCACCTTCTATTTTAATAATACTAAATGACCGAAACAGTCATTCGGTCATTTTACTCTAAGAAAAAACCAGTTATCTCCAAGAAGAATACTGATTTCGTCTATTTTTTTGTTAAGCCGCTAAAGATCGTCTGCTTAAACGTCGATAAGATTTTTTCTTCACT
>JBJEFP010000044.1:0-2477 GCA_051874195.1 Lysinibacillus sp.
CTGCCGGTCCTGTTTCCTGAAATCAAGGTGAACGGAGTCCCTTATTATGACGGAGGGCTGTCCGACCCGATTCCGGTGAAACAGGCGGAGAGACAAGGGTATGACAAGCATATCTTTGTTCTGACACGGCCTGAGGGATACCGCAAGAAGATGGACGGCAAGAGCAAATGGGCCATGAAGCTCTTCGCTCGAAAATATCCGAAGCTTGCACTGGCCATGGCGAGCCGCGTGGAGCGCTACAACGAGACGCTTGCCTACATTGAGTCGCTTGAAAAAGAGGGACGTGCCTTCATCTTCAGACCGGATCATGCGCTGAATAGCTTTGAAAAGCACATCCCGACGATGCACCAGAATTACAACATGGGCTACGAGCAGGGGCGGAACCGGATGGATGAATTGATGGTATTTCTTAACCGATAAACAATCAACTCGAAAACATATTGAAAAGCACAAAGGCGTATTCCCGCTTTTGTGCTTCCCTCATTTTCCAGAGCCGTGCCTTAGAACTATATATCAATCTTTCACAAAGAAATGCCACCCGTCACCCTGCCTCTCCTTCACAATCAACCCGTTCATTTCAGCATATAGTGTATAGCTGATAATTTCAGATATGATGATGGGGAATTCCTTTTCCGTCCGCTCTCCGTATATTGCGGACGCTATGGACAGGGCCGTCTCATGGCCATCCGCAACCTTCGCCATTATACGCTGCAGCTGGAAGTCAATCCGGTCCAGGTTGCGCTGCGCAATCTCCTGCAGATCATCAAACGGCTGCTGATGTCCGGCGAATACCATGCTGGCATCATAGTGCAGGCAGGTTTCCAACGAGTGCTTGTACTGCATGACGGTAGGGAGGAGCCGGCCTTCCTTGTCATGGTCGACGAGCGCGCTAGTCGTGCCTGTATAGAGGATGAGGTCCCCGGCAAACAGCCATCTCGTCTGCGGATCATATAATAGGATGGAATCCGGCGAGTGGCCGGGTACTTCCTTTACCTGGAGCCCTTCTACCATATCCCCATCTGTAAGCGGGATAATGTCCGCATTGATTCGTAAATGATCGCTTTCCTTCATCGTTTTTTCAAACTTGGCGAGGCGTTGTTCGGCAAGGTGCAAGCATCCATATTCTATATATAATTGCGTATAGAAATCTCGCTTTTGCAACTGATATTCTTCAGTTAACTGCAGGCGCTCAATCGCCAGTTGATGTACATAAATAGGCACCGTCTTGTGTGACAGAATCGTATTGACCATCCCCGTATGGTCGCCGTGGTGGTGCGTCAGTATGATTTGGTCGATATCGGTGATTGTGAAGCCGTATTCCGCCAGCTTTTCGTGGAAAAATTCATGAAATGCGGGTAGATTGATACCTGCGTCAATCAGCGTCAGCGTATCACCATTTTTGTACAAAAAGCAGTTGATGCTTTTCATCTGCCCATAATTGACTTCAAAAAGTATCGGATATACCGCCTTTTCGCCAGCTTTTATTACTTGCGACATTCTCTTTCATCCCCTGTCTGCCTTATCGTCATAAAAATAGAAAAAGCCCTTCCTTCTTGCATATTTCTTCCTTTTATCATAACTCGAAAACAAAAATTTCTTCAACATAATACCACCACAATGTGTGGCTACCAGGACAGTCATGTATACAAGACGAAAGTTGCATATTATTTGCGAAAATGGGATATTTCCTTAACAATAAGGTTACAGGAAAGGAGATGACGCTTTTGAAGGCGGGTTCTTGGGTACATAATACAATCGGCATCCTTTTAATAATTGTCAGCATTCTACAGGCGGTTAATAGCTGGGGTGAAAGCACGTGGAAATCAGCTTTTTATATGGTTTTTGCGGTTGTTGTCGCAGTCCTCTTAGTGTTCTTGACGAAGAAACGAAATGAAATCAAGCGGGAGGAGGAAAAACACCATGACTAAAATCAACATACCCATCTCTGTCCTTGACTTGGTACCGGTACGAGAAGGGCAAAATGCGCACGATGCTTTTGTCCGTGCACGGGAATTGGCAAAGCATGTAGATGAATTGGGGTATACACGCTACTGGCTCGCGGAGCATCATAATAGTCGCTCGATTGCCAGCTCTGCCACGGCAGTCGGCATTGGCTATATCGCAGAGGCGACAAAGCAAATCCGCGTCGGCTCTGGCGGTGTCATGCTGCCGAACCATGTGCCGCTGGTTGTAGCGGAGCAATTCGGTACGCTGAATGCCATGTATCCGGGACGAATTGATTTAGGGCTTGGCCGCGCACCGGGGACGGATCCATTCACAGCCCGCGCCCTTCGCCGGAACATTGCCGGCGAGGATTTCGAGGAAAATGTCCTTGAGCTGCAACGTTATTTAGCAGAAGCGAAAGAAACGGATACAGTCCGCGCCTATCCGGGGTTCGGCGAACAAATTCCGATTTGGATCCTCGGCTCCAGCATGTTCAGCGCGGAGCTTTCCGCGAGAAGAGGGCTGCCTTATGC
>JBJEFP010000045.1:0-23658 GCA_051874195.1 Lysinibacillus sp.
ATGTATCACGCGTCACAAATGCCCGTTGTCCACAATGTAAAAAGAAAATGGAGCTTCGTGGAGAAGGGGAAGGCCAAATCTTTACATGTAAATGTGGATATCGTGAAAAGTTATCTGCTTTTGAAGCCCGCCGTAAAAAAGAGGGCAGCGGGAAGGTGGATAAACGCAGCGTGCAGAAGTACTTGAAAGAACAGCAAAAAGAAGCTGAACCGATCAATAATGCGTTTGCAGATTTGCTAAAAGGACTAAAACTAGAAGATTAATTTTGAGAATAGTTTATATAAAGTAAGCGGACCTCTAACTAGTACCTGGGAAGAGGAACAATAAAATCGGTGTAACCTGCAAAGGGCATCAGAAAAGGTAATGGGGTATGGAAGATGTCTTCCATACCCTTTTCGCATGTTCTCCTGGCAAGTAAGGGCATTCCTAAAAAAGGAGAAAGAAATAGAGAAGAATGAGCAAAATCATGATGCCGAGCATGATTGAGATGAGGGAGATATGCCAATCGGAAGGATAGAATTTCTCTTCGAGAATCGCCTGGCGCTTTCTCTTATAATTTTCCGTCGCCGTGATGATGATGACGAAGCCGAAGATACATGCGAAAATTCCTACGATAACGGACAGCAAATCAATCCATGCATCGCGTATATTGCCGATGGTGAAATGAAGGCTCGTTGCCAAAAAGCCCACTCCCACGATGGAGATGGCCGTACGAATCCAGGCGAGATAGGTCCGCTCGTTTGCCAGATGCTGCTGGGCGTATTTCAGTTGCTGCTTTGCTTCCTCTTCAGTCATTCATATCACATCCTTTTTTCCATTATAAACAATATTCAAGAATAAGATGAACCCTCACGACGGTATCGGCTCTGATTGAGGGGCCTTCATCATAGGAAAGGTAAATAAATAGAAGTTAAAAAATAAATATGAAGGAATTATATGGGTTTAAAAGGAATTATTTATAATTAGATATTCCATAAATTCTGTGATTTAACCGATAGAAACGATAATTAGAATATACAGGGAGTGTGGGGTGATGAAGATGAAGATGTCCCGATTGATGGACTCGTCCGTTGGGGATTTCGAAAGCCGTAAACGTGCATTGCAGAGACGTGAAATGGGGCAGATATATCGCAAAAATGCCCAGTACCAATCATCGAAAAATCCACTGCTCAAGGCTTTGGAGAACCTCCTTTCAGGGAACACGGAAAAGGAGCTGCATGCGGCGGACCTGGCAGAGAAGGAGCAGAGCCGTTCCGAATTAAATGGGCTTCAGGACAGGAAGGCATCTACTGGGGAAGAGATGGAGGACAGTGCGGAAAATCCGGCGGTGCCTGCATTGATGATGAATGGGCGGGAGGTCCAAGGTGAAACGCCACTGCAGGAAGATGGAACATTCCTCAAGGAGGAAGCGGCCCATTCTGCGGAGGTGGATGACCATGGAGAAATCCCAGCGCGCTTCATCGGCAGTTTTGCCGAACGTGATGTCGCTCAGGGAACATTGTTGCCGGGGCGCCAAATTGAAAGCCGGGCATATGAGCGCCTCTTCCAAATGGCGAGCATGAGCTATTCAAACCACGTTGCCATGGTGAAGAACGACTACCGTTCATTCGATGAACCGACATTTTCAAAAACAGCATAGCGTCCCCAGCCGACATGGATAGCCGGTCATCCGGAGTTATCCGTGTTTTTCGTCTGCATGAAAATCGAAAGGGGAGGCGCACACTATAAAAAGCCATCTGCACCTCTTTGCGGGGGAGCCTGGCGCAGATGGATAGGCGGGATACCTGAAGCTTGCGCAAAACGTACTTTGGCACTTTTGGGCTTTGCATTATAATGATGAAAGGAAAGAGAGGGATGAAGATGGCGAAGAAGGCGGCAAAGACAAATGCGGTGCGGCTGATTGAACAGCAGAAGGTGCCGCACGAGCTGTTTGAATATACAGCAGAGGACGGCCAGGCGGTGGATGGCATCACGGTGGCCGGGAAAATAGGGCAGCCCGTGGAGCATGTCTTTAAGACATTGCTCGCTACGGCAGGGCCGAATCGTTATTATGTATTCGTCGTTCCTGTTGCGGCAGAACTGGATTTGAAATTGGCGGCAAAGGCTGTGGGCGAGAAGAAAATTGAAATGCTTGCCGTCAAGGAGCTGCTTGGCCTGACGGGCTATGTACGCGGTGGCTGTTCGCCCGTCGGCATGAAGAAGCTGTTCCCGACATTCATCGATGATTCCGCCGAAACGTTGGAGTACATCATTGTGAGTGCGGGGAAAATCGGTCTGCAGGTGAAGCTTGAGCCGGCCGCTCTGGCGAAAATCACAAAGGCCCGGTTTGTCCAGTTGGTGCATTAATCAGAAATGGAGAGGGGGAGTACAGGTATGGCAACCTGTCCTCTCCATTTTTCTATTGAATAGTCATTATTTAAGATAAAATAAGAGAAATTACAACTTTTAGAAGGCAGGTACATCATGTCGAAACAATTTAAATGGCGATGGACGTTTTTCCTGACGGGGTTGCTCGTCATGTCGCTCGGCGTCACGCTGACGATTAAAGGGCGTGTCATCGGTACGGGTCCGTGGGATGTCCTGCATATCGGCCTGTTCAAGCAATTTGGCCTGTCGATCGGGACGTGGACGATTCTGACGGGGCTTTTCATCATTCTTGCCACATCCATTTATCTACGGGAGTGGCCACGCGTGGGCACCTGGCTGAACATGGCGCTCGTAGGCACCTTCATCGACATGTTCAACTGGCTGCTGCCGGAAACGGATGTTTTCGCATGGGCGCTCCTCTATTTTTTTGCGGGGTTTGTTGTGCATGGCGTAGGATGTGGACTCTATATTTCTGCGGCGCTCGGTGCAGGGCCGCGCGACTCCGTCATGATGATCATCGTGGAGAGGTTCGGCGGCTCGGTCCGGATGGCACGCACCATCATGGAGGTGTTCGCCGCGGCAGCCGGGTGGATGCTTGGTGGACCTGTCGGATTTGGCACCGTCATTCTGGCGCTGGGCACAGGCTATATCATACAGCCGAGCCTCCATTATTTCAGGAGAAGGCTACAGGATATAATCGATGTATAGCTGTGGATAACAAGGGTTATCCACAGGCGCATTTTGAAAAAAACGAATAATCCCGCTACTTATTCACAAATTTTCTGAATAATCAACAGATAAATGTGGGTAAAAGCTCGAATTGTGTATAACTTTATCATTCCGACGGATTGGGGATGAAATATGCTAAAATGTTAATAGTCTGAAAAGTGAAAGGGATGAACAGCTTTGTCACATGTATTGGAACAATTTCTGAACGAAAATCTGCAAGCCTTGCGCGACCAGGGCCTTTACAATGAAATCGACCCTGTAGAGGGGGCGAATGGACCGGTTATCCAAGTGCGCGGGAAGAGTCTCATCAATTTATCCTCGAACAACTATCTCGGCCTTGCGACGAATGAAGAATTGAAGCGCATCGCCAAAGAGGCAATCGAACGATATGGAGTAGGGGCGGGCGCTGTCCGTACAATCAATGGGACGCTCGACCTTCATGTGAAGCTGGAGGAGACACTGGCGAAGTTCAAGGGGACGGAAGCGGCAATCAGCTACCAGTCCGGCTTCAACTGCAATATGGCGGCCATTTCCGCTGTCATGGATAAAAACGATGCCATCCTTTCCGATCAACTGAACCATGCTTCCATCATCGACGGCTGCCGCCTATCAAGGGCAAAAATCATTGCGTACAACCATTCGGATATGGACGACCTGCGCAAAAAGGCGAAGGAAGCGAAGGAGTCCGGTCTATACAATAAAGTGATGGTCATTACAGATGGCGTATTCTCGATGGATGGCGACATTGCCAAGCTGCCGGAAATCGTGGAAATCGCGAAGGAATTCGACCTGATTACGTATGTGGATGATGCACATGGCTCAGGGGTGACGGGAAAAGGTGCCGGTACAGTGAAGCATTTCGGCCTGCAAAAGGAAATCGACTTCCAAATCGGGACGCTGTCAAAAGCGATCGGCGTTGTCGGCGGCTATGTTGCCGGCAAGCAGAATTTAATCGACTGGCTGAAGGTCCGTTCCCGTCCATTCCTATTCTCGACGGCATTGCCGCCTGGGGATGTAGCGGCAATCACACGCGCGGTGGAGATGCTGATGGAATCGACGGAACTGCATGACAAGCTTTGGGAGAACGGCGACTATTTGAAGGCGGGCCTGAAGAAGCTCGGCTTTAATATCGGTGCATCCGAAACACCGATTACGCCATGCATCATCGGGGATGAAAAGCTGACGCAGGAATTTTCAAGACGTCTGTTCGAGGAAGGCGTCTATGCCAAATCCATCGTCTTCCCGACGGTACCAAAAGGAACAGGGCGCGTCCGCAATATGCCAACAGCGGCGCATACAAAGGAAATGCTGGATGATGCACTAGCAATCTATGAAAAAGTGGGACGCGAGCTGGGCGTCATTCAATAAGGGAATCAATGGTGATATTCGAGCTGCTTCTATCTATGATGGGGGCAGCTTTTACATTAGCCATGAAAAGAGGCTGCCCAGCTATTGGGCAGCCCCTTTCTTTACCTATTTAAATGTCTTGCTCTTGCAGTACGTACATCGAGAGGCTGCTCCCTCGTTGTGCAGGAGGCTTTCCAAAAAGCCTTTTCGGAAGGCGGACTTCATTCCTTCATAAGCGCAACCGTCCGAAGCCCTGCCACCGTGCGCTGGCCGGCCAAGCCCATCGATACCTTGAATTCGCTATACAGATTCTGCATGACCTGATAGACGCCGTTCTCCCCGTCGTAGGCAAGGCCATAGACAAACGGACGGCCGATGCAGACGGCTGTGGCACCGAGCGCCAGTGCCTTCAATGCATCGATGCCACGGTATACACCGCCGTCCATGAGTACTGGAATTTGTCCATCTACGGCTTCCACGATGGCAGGGAGTGCATCGAGGCTTCCGATGACACCGTCCAATTGGCGGCCGCCATGGTTGGAGACGATGATACCGTCGACACCGGCTTCAATCGCCAGACGGGCATCTTCCGGATGTAAAATGCCCTTAATAAGCAGCGGCACACGAAGGCGGCGCTTTAATTCACGGACATTTTCCCAGTTGAGTGTTGGATGAAAGATGTTGGCAAGCACACCTTCTACATACGATTCGAAGGACTCATCCTTCAGGGAAGCGGTAAAGACCGGGTCGTTCATATAATTCCCGCGAGACAGCCCAAGCTTCAGCGGCGAAAATTGATTCCGCACATCCTCCTCGCGCCAGCCGAGCATGACCGTATCGACCGTCAAGACAATGGCTTCAAAGCCGGCATTTTCCGCCCGGGCAGCCATACTATAAGCGATTTCTTCGTTCGTCGACCAGTATAGCTGGAACCACTTTGTATGTTCAGGAGCCGCCTGTGCTACCTCTTCCAGTGAATAGCTCGACACCGTACTTTGAATGTAGGGCATGCCAAGTTTTTGAGCGGCACTTACGACAGCTAATTCCCCTTGTTCATGTGCCATCTGATTCATCCCGACCGGTGCAAAGAAAAAGGGCGTGGGATGCGTCTTCCCGAATAACTCAATGGACGTATCCGGTTCAGAGACATCCGTTAGAAAGCGGGGGACAATCGAATACTTCGCAAAGGCATTGCGGTTGTTGCGAAGGGATTGTTCACCGCCAGCTCCCGAGCGGATGTAGCCGTATGGTCCGGCAGGGATTTTGTCGGCCACCGCTTTTTCCAAATCGTCAAAGCAGATCGGGAAGGGCTTGTCGCCCACAATATTTTTTAAAAGTAAGTCTTCTTTTGTCATTAGCTTATCAGTCCTTTTTCAGCTTGGCGGCAACACGATTGCCGATTGATTGAACCACCTGCACCAGGATGATGAGGATGAACACGGCTGCATACATGACATCAACCTGGAAACGAATATGACCGTAGCGGTAAGCCAGGTCACCGAGTCCGCCTGCTCCAACAAGCCCAGCCATCGCCGTCGCCCCAATCAGTCCGACTGTTGCAATCGTCAGGCCAAGGATGATGGAGGAGCGGGCTTCACGCAGCAACACATGCCAAATGATATGGCGCCGCTTGATGCCCATTGCCGTATAAGCTTCCATGACACCCGGTGACACTTCAAGAAGGGCCGTCTCTAAAAGACGGGCGATGTAAGGTGCCGTATAGACGACAAGCGGTACGATGACGCCCTTTACACCAATCGTGGTACCGACAAGGAATTTGGTCAGTGGCAGGATGAAGAATAGTAAAATGATGAATGGAATCGAACGGATGATATTGATGACCAGGTTGGAAATCTGGTAGACCCATTTGTTTTCAAATGATTGTCCCGGGCGTGTCAGCACGAGCATCAGCCCGAGCGGTACCCCAAGGGCAATCGAAATGACGAGGGAGATCGAAGTCATCTGGAGTGTTTCGAGCAATGCCTCCCAGATGATAGGGCCCCATTGTTCGAAAAAGCCTTTATCATTATTCATTTGATGCACCTCCCAGCACTTCTATTTGTACACCGTTTTCCGTCAGATACTGCCTGATGGCGCCGATTTCGGCCGGTGTTCCGTTCACATGGACGACGATATTACCGACGATGCCGTTTTTGAGCTCGATAATATTGGCTGCCAGGATATTCGGCTGTACATGGAACCTATTTGCCACCTCTGCAATAAGCGGCTTCCCTGTACTTTCGCCGACAAACGTCAGGCGAATGACGGCACCCGTCAAATTCAAGTGCTCAATCAGCGAATCGGGCAGGCTGCGCTGCGAGATGGTATTTAAAAACTTGCGCGTCGTAGGATGCTGGGGATTCGTAAATAGTTCGATGGCCGTATTATGCTCCACAAGCCGGCCTTTCTCCAATACATACACATAGTCGCAGATTTTTTGGATGACATTCATTTCGTGGGTGATTAAAAGAATGGTGATGCCGAGCTTTTCATTGATTTCAAGGAGCAGGTCCAAAATGGAGTCGGTCGTTTCAGGGTCCAGCGCGCTCGTCGCCTCATCGCTGAGCAGGATTTCCGGTTCCTGGGATAGGGAGCGTGCAATGGCGACACGCTGCTTCTGACCACCTGACAGCTGGTTCGGGTAGCTTGTAAGCTTATCCGTTAAGCCTACGATTTCCGCATATTTTTTGACCTTCGCATCGACTTCCTGTTTGCTATAGCCCAATAACTTTAAAGGTATGGCGATATTGTCATAGACCGTCGCTGTTTTCAGTAAATTAAAATGCTGAAATATCATGCCGATCTTCTGGCGCGACTGGCGAAGCTCTTCAGGAGAAGCCTCCGTGAGGTCGACCCCACCAATGATCACCTTGCCGCTTGTCGGGCGCTCAAGCAGATTGACGCATCGGATGAGCGTGCTTTTCCCGGCGCCGGAGTAGCCGATGACACCGTGGATTTCACCCTTTTTCACCTGTATGTCCACATGGTCGACGGCATTGATGCTGCCATGCTTGGACGGGAATTGCTTCACGATTGATTGGAGTTGGATCATAATTCTCTCGCCTTTCTAGGACAAAAAGCTACCGGAGGCAATACCGATAACTTTTTGGAAATGTATTGGATTAGAAGCCCGGAATCACAGCTCCGTCGTATGTTTCTTCAATGTATTGACGCACTTCATCTGATTGATAAGCTTCAACGAATTTCTTCAAGTCTTCGCTGTCCTCATCACCGGGACGTACGACGATGACATTGACGTAAGGAGAGTCGGCGGATTCAAGCAGGATGGAATCGTTTTTAGGATGTAGACCTGCCTCCATTGCAAAGTTTGTATTAATCGCAGCAAATGCTACTTCGCCAAGCTGTGTCGGGATTTGTGAGGCCTCCAATTCGAGGAACTCCAGATTTTTTGTGTTTTCTTCAATGTCGTAAATCGTGCCGTTAATGCCGACGCCCTCAGCCAATGTGATATAACCAGCATCAGCAAGTACCGCTAGTGCACGGCCGCCGTTTATCGGGTCATTCGGAATGGCCACTTTTGAACCTTCCGGAACAGCATCAATCGATTCATATTTCTCTGAATAGAAGCCCATTGGATTCAAGATGGTATCTGCCACGGCTACCAGCTCTTCGCCGCGGTCATTATTGAAGTTTTCCAGGAAGGGTTTGCTCTGGAAGTTGTTTGCATCCAAATCGCCTTCTAGAAGGGCTGTGTTCGGGAGTACGTAATCAGAGAACACTTCAATCTGTACTTCCAAATCATTTTTTTTCGCGATTTCAGCCGCTACTTCTGTTATTTCTTCATGCAGGCCTGCTGTTACACCGACCTTGATGACACCATCATTTAATTTTTCTGCTGAGTCCTCTTCGTTGCCGCATGCTGCGAGTGATAGGGCAAGTGCTGCTCCTGCGAATAAATAACCGAATTTTTTTGTTTTCATGTGTGATTCCTCCAACGTGTTTTGATTTGTCTTTTAATAAAAAATGCCTCTCCTTGAAAAAGAGAGGCATGAATAAGACAATATTCAAACACCACTCTTATCTTTCAAAACGAATTCGTTTTGTAGGAATTAGCACCTTGCAAATGCATGTCTGCATATGCTGGTTGCCGAGCTTCATCGGGCCAGTCCCTCAGCTACTCTTAATAAGAGAGAAACATTCTATTAAAAAACTATGAACCTAAATATACAGACTATTTATTCATTTCGCAATAGTATTTTATTAATTTGTTGAAAAAACTTTCTAGGAAACAAGATAGTTATCAGAAAATGGATTTCAGGACAATTTAGGAAATCGGCGTTTTCTGCCTTACTTTACAGGTATCTTAAAAAGACCCAGCTTTGCCACGCGGGACACAGCTTCCTTCAACCGCTCCTCGGAAACGAGCAGTCCGGCCCTCACATAGCCTTCCCCGTATTCACCGAAGCCGTTCCCGGATGCGACGGCGACGTCCGCCTTGTCCAGCAATAGATCGGTGAACTGCTGGCTGGTAAATCCGGCGGGTACAGGAAGCCAGGCGAAGAACGAACCTTTTGGTGCCTGTACCTCCCAGCCAATCCGTCTTGCTTCTTCAACGAGTACATTACGCCGTCTTTCGTATGTGGCGCGCAAGGCCTCCACGCAGTCCTGTTCGGCAGTGAGGGCTTCGGCCGCAGCATGCTGGATGGCAGGGAAGATGCTGCAGAACAGATGGTCCTGGATGAGGTTGATGGCCTCGATCATTTTCGCGTTACCGACTGCAAATCCGACGCGCCACCCGGCCATATTGTACGATTTCGATAATGTGTAGAGCTCGATGCCGACATCCTTGGCGCCTTCCGCCTGTAGGAAGCTGGCAGGCTTCACACCGTCAAACCCTATCGCACCATATGCAAAATCATGGGCGACCACAATATCATGCTCCTTGGCAAAAGCAACGGTCTCTTCAAAGAACTGCTGGTCGGCCACACCGCCAGTCGGATTGTTCGGGTAATTGATATACATCAGTTTGGCGCGCTCTTTCACTTCCACCGGCAGGGCGGCATAATCCGGAAGAAATGCATTGTCTGCCGTGAGCGGCATCGTATCGAATGCCACATCCGCCAAAGCGACGCCCGATAGATAATCAGGATAGCCCGGGTCCGGCAACAGCATTGTATCGCCAGGATTCAAAATGGCTAGGGGCAGTTCCACCAGCCCTATTTTCGTTCCGCCTAAAATGGCCACCTCTGTATCCGGGTCAATGTCTACGTCGTACTCGCGTTTGTAGAAGTCCGCCGCAGCCTGGCGAAGCGCCGGCACCCCGCGGAACGGGGAATATTTATGTGTCAGCGGGTTGGCAGCGGCCTCCTGTAGTGCTGTGATGATATGCTGTGGGGTAGGCTGGTCGGGGTTGCCTTGTCCCAGATTGATGATGTCCCGTCCTTCTGCCACTGCCTGCGCCACTTTGCCTGCAAGCCCAGCAAAAAATTGGGGCGGCAGCTGCTGTAATCTAGTCGAAAATTCCATTTTATCTATCACCTATTTTTCAGAATATATTAAAAATTATACGAATCATGTTATGATATTTACGTGAAAAAGTCTAGAGGCGGTGTAGGAATTATGAAAATTGGATGTATTCAACTGAATATGGGGTTTGGAAAAGTAGAGGAGAACTATGAGCGCGCCGAGAAGTTCATCCGGGAAGCAGCAGAGAAGGGCGCGGAAATCATCGTGTTGCCGGAAATGTGGAATACAGGCTATGCACTTGAAAAGCTTGGGGAACTGGCGGATGTAGATGGGGAACGTACGAAGGCATTTTTGGTTCGTCTGGCGAAGGAACTGGGCGTCCATATTGTAGGCGGCTCGGTTTCTGTGAAAAGGGAAGATAAATTTTATAATACGATGTACACGGTGGATAAAGAGGGCGATCTTGTCGGTGAATACAGCAAGGCCCATTTGTTCCGTCTGATGGATGAGCACCTATATTTAGAGGCGGGTTCGGAAATGAATCGCTTTGCACTAGGTGACCTGGAGGCGGGGGGCGTTATCTGCTACGATATCCGTTTCCCTGAATGGCTGCGCAGTCATGCGTTGTCTGGCGCGAAGGTGCTGTTCGTGCCGGCGCAATGGCCGACGCCACGCATCGATCACTGGAAAACACTGCTGCAGGCGCGGGCCATCGAAAACCAGTGCTTCGTCATTGCGGTGAACCGCATTTCCCGGAAGCCTGAAAACTATAATGGCCAATCGATGGTCATCCAGCCATGGGGCGAGGTGCTGTGGACGGGTGCTGAAGATGAGGAGCTGGCAATCATCGATGTCGACTTCTCCATTGTGGATGAAGTGCGGGAGCGCATCCCTGTATACGATGACCGCAGACCTGAACTGTATGAAGATGTCGTGAAAAAATAGCGAGTTGGAAGAGCTATCCCGCAAATTGAAACTTTAATATGCTCCTAATTGGGTAGATGGATGAAAAATAAAGTTCATCTTACCCAATTGGGGGTTTTTATTGGTTTCTACCCGAAAATGTTTAAACGGCTTGAACCCTCTGGAATTCAGGGCACAAGCCGCCTAACGCAACGCATTTTCCGCTGTCCACTTGATAGGGGAGGTTCACCATCATGGACCTGGTTCTATAAACCTGTATATAACTTATATGAATTCCTCCCGCTATCTTTCGCTTCATATAAGGCGATATCGGCTTTTTTCATCAATTCGTTCATAGACAGATTCGGCGAAAATGGAGCCATTGCAATCCCCATGCTTGTTGTAACGGTTAATTTCACATCGGCGATTTCCCATGGTTGCTGCATCTTCTTCTGAATTCTTTCAGCCATTTCAAGGGCATTTTCGGCATTCTGAATGTTGGATAAAAGAACAACAAATTCATCTCCGCCCAATCTTGCCACGGTATCATGACCACGAATAGACTCTTTAATTCGAAGGCCGAACTCTTTAATCACCATATCGCCTATCTCATGACCATAAGTATCGTTGATCGTCTTAAAAAGGTCGATGTCTAACATAATAAAGGCTAAACCATTGTTGTTTTTTAAAAAATGCTCCTTCGCAACGGCAAATCGTTCTTTAAATAGAATGCGATTTGGTAGGCCTGTCAAAGAATCGTGGTAAGCGAAATGTTTAAGTTTTAGCTCGTATTCTTTTCTTGAATTTATATCCCTCGTTAATACGACTAGATGCTGAAACTTATTTTTGTGGTTAAATACGGGCTTACCAATTGACTCGCACCACACCATTTCCTCCGCCGCATTTTTTTGCCTGAACTCGATTGTGAAAGGTTTCCCGGATTGCATGGACTTTACGGCAGAGTCTATCAACCGCCCCAAATCATTAGGGTGAATATTATGACTGAAATGTTTTCCGATATATTCTTTGTAGTCGTGGCCTAAAATAGTTTTATAAGAAGGCGAAACGTAGGTGATTTCACCAGCCCTATTAATGAGCGTAATTAAATCATGGGCATTTTCCGCAATAATTCGAAAGTTCTCTTCGCTTTCTTCCAGCTCTTCAATGTTTTTCATATGCTCCGTGACGTCTTTTAAAATACCGTACAAACCTATAACATCGCCATCTATAAACAGCGGTATTACTTTGAGAATGATGTTTGATAAGTTGCCGTCTTTACTTTTAATTACTAGATCGCTGTTCTTATGCGTACCAGTAACCGCTTCATCTATAATCTTGTCCAACAGGCTTGCATCATCAGTGTCTATTAAATCTGCAAAGGATTTTCCAACTAATTCCGTTACCTTATATCCAGTTATACTTTCGATTGCTTCATTTCCATCGGTGATATAACCTTTTTTATTAAGAATAAAAATACCGTCTGGATTATGAAAGAAGAGGGAATGGTAGCGTTCATCGCTTTCGGCAAGGCTGCTTACCATTTCCTTCACATAAGAGAGGGCTGCCTTTTCTTTTGTAATATCTCTTACGACCGCCACGATACGGTCTACTGAACCTTGTTCGTCAAAAAGCGGTGTTAAAATTGTTTCGGAATAATATGTCGCCCCTAATCCTCCATTTTCCTCATAGGAATCTTCATAGGTATAACTCGTTTTATGAGCAACGACATATCTATATTGTTCATATAAAAATGCTGCTTTTTCTTTTGTTTCAACTTCCTTAATGGTTAACCCGAGAATTTCATCCGTGACATGTAGACGTCTCATTGCGGCCTTGTTGACGAACAGGAAGCGGAACTCTTCCTCATTCTCCACTTTGTGAACGAAAATCATATCAGTAAATCCGTCCATTAATACTTCTTTAAAAAAATAATCCATTTAAATTCCCCTTGCTAGCTTTTACTCAACCACTTTAGAGATTTTTTCTTAAATAAGTATGGGCTTCTTCGTAGACAAATTCTGTGTCCGGAATTTTTTCGTTATTTTTACGTAATGTGCTTAACCTGTTCATAATAGAGGCTAATCGGTCTTCGGCAAATCGATTTAATTTAAAAGATACACCGTATGAGAAAATATCCCTGTGTTCCTCGTTGATCCATCTTAATTCACCATCCGCTTCAAACTCCTCATTGAGTAGGGTAAAACTAATATGGAATTTCATATTCATGTTGATCGGCAATTTTAAAGTAGATTGTATTTTTAAACCGCCTAATCCGATGTTATCTATAAGAATGGGGGTTTTGCCGACTTGGATCTTTTTTCCGTTCAATTCCAAAATCGTCATTTGCCCTGGTATTGGAAACGGGAATTCGAATCGGAAAAACCTTCTTTGTTCAAGAGGGGATGATTTACTATTTACTTTCTCGGGCTTTAGGTACCCCTTATTTAATACCTTTTCGAAATCCTCTACTTTAAGCGGTTTTGAAAATAGGTAGCCCTGAATAATGTCACACTCTTTTTGCCTCAGGAAATGAAGTTGTTCAAACTCTTCTACTCCTTCAGCGACTACCTTCATGTCTAACGTTTTTCCTAAATGTAAAGCTGCTGAGATGATTCCATTATCAACATGACTTTCTTGATTGATGTTTTGGATAAAAAGCTTGTCGATTTTTATCGTATGAGGTTTGAATTTACGTATGGAGGCTAATGAAGCATAGCCAATGCCGAAATCGTCAACTGCAATACGTATGCCTAGTTCTTTTAAGCTCTCAATGGTCGAATGGACGCCTTTTTCATTAATTAGCATTGTGCCTTCCGTAATTTCGAATTCAAGATAAGCTGGATCTATTTGATATCGTTCTAGTTGCTCGTTTACGAGTTGGAATAACCCCTTTTTTATAAAACGCACGGGTGGGATGTTGATCGCAATCGGTTTGATGGGAAGTCCTTTTTCTTTCCATTCATAGAGAAGGCTGCATGCTTTTTCAATCACCCAATCCGTTATCTTGTTAATCATATGATTTTCTTCTGCAAGTGGGATGAATTCCCCTGGAGAAACCAATCCCCATTCTTTATGATTCCAACGGATTAATGCTTCTGCTCCACAGATCGATCCTTTTTGGGGGTCGACTTGTGGTTGGAAATATAATTCAAACTCCTCGTTTGGAATCGCTTTTCGCATGTCCCGGTCTAAAACATATTTTTTATACGATGATATATCGGCTAAGTGGGAAGAGAGCTGATAATTGTTCTTTCCTTCCTTTTTCGCCTGATAGAGAGCCGTATGTGCATTTTCCAGCAATGTTTGCGTTTCTCTGCCTTCTTCCGGGAAAAAGGTAATGCCGATACTTGTAGATACATGTAATTCATAATCTTGGACAGTGAACGGTTCGCTTATTTCTTTTATTATCTTTTTCGCCAAGTCATACACGTCTTCTTTACTTCTGGGACTTTTAATAACCATAATAAAATCGTTGCTGCCTAAACGTGCCAGGTACCCGTCTTTTGGAACGAGACTTTCGAACCGTTTTGCGATAAATTGTAATGCTTCATCTCCAATGGAATAACCTAAGGAGTTATTAATGATAGTAAATCGATCAATATCTAAATAGAAGAGGGCGAATGGCTCGTCACTTTCACACATTGTATCTATTCTTTCAAAAAGGCTCTTCGGATTGGGGAGCCCGGTAAGAGCATCGAAGTTCGATAAATAATGTAGCTTCTGTTTGACTTCGATTTCAGGTGTAACATCTGTCACTAAACCAAAGATATTCGTAACTTGCCCATGCTCATTCATTCTAGGGACAACTTCTTCTAACAGCCATTTCGTTTTCCCGCTGCCGCTTATCAGTTGATAGATAGCTTGAAAACTTTTTCCCATCTCTAATTTTTTCTTGCCGCCCTCTAATTCATGGTGGTGATTTGGATGGATCATCGTATACCAGAGATTTTCATCTTCGTACAATTTAGAGACTGGAACATCCATGATTCTCTCCAATCCGGTAGAGGCGAATATGACTTTTCCGTCAATCGTTTCTCGTATCCATATACCGGATGATAGGTTGTTATAGATGGATTTATATCCTTCCTTTTGCTGAACTAATTGATTTTCAAGTTGAGTCTGATAAGTCTCGTCTTTTACTACACCGACGATTTTATAAGGCTTATTCCCCTGATAAAAAACCTCTCCCTGAACTCTGATGTACCTCTCGTCTTTGTGCTTGCCATGGAAAATACGAAACTGGTCTGTATAGCTTTTCCCACTTACGCTGGCTTCTCTTACCTTTCCATATGCATCTTCATAATCATGTGGATGAACCAATTTAAAAGGCTCATCCATACTTATAAAGTCGCCGTTATCCAATCCGAAGATAGCGGAGAAATTTTCTGAACAGAATAGTTTATCTTCGTCTATTAGATATTCCCAACTTCCTATTGCCGCTATTTGTTGAGCATGGTTTAAATGTTTTTCTCTCAGCAGTAACTGCTGCTTTAATTGGACCTTTTCAGTAATGTCGGTGATGATTAAATAAACGCCTTCTACTTCTCCCTTATCAATAATAGGAATGAAAGTAAGACCAAGAAATAGGCTCTTATCGTTTTTGTCTTTTACCTCTATTCTTCCTTTTTCCGCTTTTCCTTTTAAGGTTTGGACAAATGAAGAGGATAGTGCTTGATAGTTTTGTTCAGATACAAATTCTTTCAGATTCTCAGTAGTATTTATGACCTTACCAAAAAGAGAATGGATTTTTTTATTATCTAAGGAAACTATCTCGGCATCCTTTGAAAAAATAATGACGAGATCCGGATGGTGAATCGCAAGTGACGAATAGTAATTAAGTAACGCTTTATTATCATTATTGAGAGTATCACTGTTTTGTAAAATATCCTTCTTAAAGAAAATTTGTTTCAGTTTATTGTTTCTTTTATTTCTCACCTTGAATACACCTCCGTATTTTACTAAAATTGTCGATTTATTAACTACATAATCAAAATATTAGTAAAAAAGGGAAGATAAATATATAGGACAAAAATACTAATAAGTAATATCGATTAGAAAAATAATAAAAATACAATATCCCTGTTTTAAATCGAATTAAATATTTATGCATAAATATACATTATGGTGAAATATTTAAGTTAACGTATTGATTAATAAAATGGCCAGGTGTGTTGATTATCTACATATTAGTAGATAGAAAACGTGTTTTTAAGCGAAACGCAATCGAGGATGACTTGCTGGTTGATTGGAGCAAAGGTGGCGAGAGTGTAGCTGTCAGCATGCTCCTCGATTGCTCGTCGCAAAGTGCTTGTGGCAACGCCAGCCTGTTGGTCTAAGGCTCCGCATGCTGAGTCCATGCCCGTGGAAAGCGAGCCAACTGTAGCGGAAATCAACTTTCTAATCGATTTTACTAACAATAAAAGGTAGATCAACACGTTTGTTGTTAATACTTTTTAATAGGGAAAATATTTCATAATTACACAAGGCTATTAATTAATAATCATGGTATTTTATTAACAAAATACCCCCTCTTTTAATATTTTTTTACTATGAAGAATTCACTCAATTATAAAAGGTACATCTGTCAATCATTAAAATGGCAGTTGTTGGGAACCTACCCGGCTGTAACGGAAATCGACAAGCGTGGTAAAAGGGGAATGATCGGTTGGTTACCTATATAGGCGTCTGTTTCCTGTTCATGGTAATGTCGATGAGAAAAACGGAAAGCGCCAGCCCTCTTCTGAAAGCTCTAAAAATACCAATCCGTCACGACTTGAGAGTATATGCATATAATAGCGAGAAGAATACACTCGATATGTATCCGGCAACAATGGATGGGTATTAATCAGTACCATAAGCGGTGCAGCAGAGATAGTCCGGCCAAATGGATGTGGATACCGCATTCATTTGAAAAGCTCTAGCCGGTACAGATAATTTCGTCCTGATATGGGAGAAGAGACGTCGAACGTGTTGAAGTTGCAGTGATGGAAATAATCCATTCCCACCGAATGGGTTATTTTTTTCGCCCACCCTTCATTTTTTCGAATTGACAGGAAAATGAAATGAAAAATATTGTACTTTTCAAGAGGACGTTATATAATTCGTTTAGTTCAAGAACATTGATATAGTGGTGTTTTTGTGTATTTTTGGGGTGTACAAATGTTTCGTATCAGAGGAGGGACTTCAATTGAAGAAGATTATGGTAACGGGTGCGCTAGGACAGATCGGCTCTGAACTAGTGGTGAAGCTACGTGAAATATATGGAACGGATGCCGTTTTGGCTACAGATATTCGCAAGGATGAAAATAATGCAGGCCCATTTGCGCTGCTTGATGTAACGGACGACAAGCGCATGTTTGCATTGGCGAAGGACTTTGGTGCAGATACGATGATTCATATGGCTGCCCTGCTTTCTGCGACGGCCGAAAAGAATCCGCTGCTGGCATGGAATTTGAATATGGGGGGGCTGGTGAACGCACTGGAGGTTGCCCGTGCGTTGGATATGCAATTCTTTACGCCGAGTTCAATCGGTGCTTTCGGCCCGACCACGCCAAAGGATGGTACGCCGCAGGATACATTACAGCGGCCGACGACGATGTACGGCGTGAACAAGGTGGCAGGGGAACTGCTGTGCGACTATTATCACACGAAGTATGGGCTCGATACACGCGGTGTCCGATTCCCTGGGCTGATTTCATATGTCACTCCTCCTGGTGGGGGAACGACGGATTATGCAGTCGACATCTATTATAAGGCAATCGAGGAGGGCCGCTATACGTCCTATATCGCAGAAGGCACTTACATGGACATGATGTATATGCCGGATGCTCTTCAGGCGATTGTCGACCTGATGGAGGCGGACGGAGGCAAGCTCGTTCATCGCAATGCATTCAATATTTCGGCGATGAGCTTCGAACCGGGTGAGATTGCTGCGGAAATTAAGAAGCATATTCCTCATTTCAAGATGGACTACGAGGTGGATCCGGTCCGGCAGGGGATTGCAGACAGCTGGCCGAACGCCATCGATTCATCCGCGGCACGCGAAGAATGGGGCTTTAGGGCAGAATATGACCTGGCAAAAATGACGGCCGATATGCTGGAAAAGCTAAAAAGAAAATTGGAAAGGAAAGCGATTTCCTAATGTAGATAAATGGCGGTGGTCCTACGGGATGCCGCCATTTTTGTTGTGCAAACGATCATATGCCCATAGAGAAATGCTATTGTGAAAAAATTGAAGGAGCCCTTTTCACGTTGGATAATGTGACTGTCGAAAACGATGCTTTTAGGTACGGACAAGAATCGAACAGACATAAAAGGGAAAAATGGCGCAAAATTCAGATTATCATTTACTATTTCCGACGCGCTGTATTAAGATGATGTTGTGGGAGAAAATATTAAAAATAGAAGGGGATGGTTTTTATGATGCAGACACCACTATTGCTGGTGGACATGCTGAAGCGTGCAGAAACCTATTATGCACACAAGCATATCATTTCACGAACGAGCGATACCATGATTCACCGCCTTACGTATGCCGAATGGGGAAAGCGGACACGTAGGCTTGCATATGCTTTGACGAAGCTGGGGATGAAGAAAGGGGACAAGATCGGTTCGTTTGCCTGGAATCAGCATCGCCATCTGGAGGCATATTTTGCTGTACCATGTACGGGAGCATGCCTGCATATGGTGAACATCCGTCTGTCGCCGGAGCATATTTCCTTTATCATCAATCATGCGGAAGATAAGATTCTGATGATTGATGAGGATCTTGTGCCCATCATTGAATCCGTGCAGGACGAATTGAAGACGGTCGAGCATTTCATCATCATGGCTGATGGGGAGCTGCCGGAGACGACGCTGCCGAATCCGCTCAGCTACGAGCAGCTGCTGGCAGAAGCGGATGAGCAATTCGAATTCCCGGCAGACCTCGATGAGAATACACCGGCCGGCATGTGCTATACAAGTGCTACCACAGGCAATCCGAAGGGCGTCGTCTATACGCACCGCTCCCTTGTCCTCCACTCGATGATGCTGAGCATGGCGGACTCAATGGCCATTTCCGAGCGTGATGTCATCATGCCGATCGTCCCGATGTTCCACGTGAACGCATGGGGCATGCCATATGCGGGCGTCAATGTCGGGGCGACGCAGGTGCTGGTGGGACCGCAATTCACGCCGGCCCTGATCCTTGATCTCATAGAGCAGGAAAAAGTGACGAAAACAGCCGGCGTACCGACCATCTGGCTTGGAGCGGAACAGGAGATGGAGAAGCGAAAGCGTGACTTGAGCTCGCTTTACACCATCTTTAGCGGTGGCTCCGCATCCCCGAAAGGATTGATCCGGACGTTCGAAGAAAAGTACGGGGTGAACTATATCGTCGTCTACGGCATGACGGAAACGTCGCCGATCGTCGCCCTTTCGAACTATTTGAGCAAGATGGATGACTGGGAGATGGAGGACAAGATAGAAGCGCGGGCGATGCAGGGGATGACAATGCCGTGCATCGAATCGAGCATCGTGAACGAAGGCGGCGAGGTGCCGTGGGACGGGGAGACGATGGGAGAGCTGCGTCTACGGGGCCCATGGATTGCGAGCGAGTACTACCGGGATGAGCGTACAGTGGACGCCATGCGTGACGGCTGGCTGTATACGGGCGATATCGCGGTTCGTTCGAAGGAGGGCTTCATCAAAATCACCGACCGTACAAAGGACTTGATCAAATCGGGCGGGGAGTGGATTTCATCGGTCGATTTGGAAAACGGGCTGATGTCGCATCCGGAAGTGTTCGAGGCGGCGGTGATTGCCCTGCCGCATCCGAAATGGCAGGAACGTCCGCTGGCATGCGTCGTTCTTAAAGAAGGGGCAACGGTGACGAAGGAGGAGCTGAAGGCCTATTTGGAAGACCAGTTCGCAAAATGGTGGATTCCGGATGACATCATCTTCCTTGATGAAATACCGAAGACATCCGTCGGGAAGTTCCTGAAGGCGAAGCTTCGGGAAAATCTCCATGAAATATACCCACAGCTGATCATCAGCTGAATGTAAAAGAGGAGTTGACGGTCAGAACCGTCAGCTCCTTTCATTTTGCCTCATCAGACCGGACAATAGCACGGAGGTGAAGCGGTCCATTTCGGCTACCAAATCGAAGTGCCCGTCATGGATGAGCCAGTCGTATACATTGGCACGCATGCAGCGCTGTACGATTGCCTGCATATCCCCGGCCGCCAGATCCTGACGGAATTCCCCTGCCTGGATGCCCTCTTCAATATATAGGTTGAGGATCTGGAATATTTTCCGCTCAGGGTCGATCAGATAGTGGTCCTGTTCGACCTGGTTCGTCATGGCCGCCTTGTAAACGGTCCGCATGACATCCTTCCCGACGACTGTCGTCAGGTAGATCATCTGCTCTTTGTAGATTTCGAGTATTTTGTCACGGGCAGAAAGACGGGGGTCGATTTTTTTCTCCACCGTCATATAAAATTCATCCAGCTCTTTAAATTTTTCTAAGATAACATCATATTTGGACCGGAAGTGCGTATAAAAGGTCCCCTTCGATACTTCGCATGCCTTTGTAATCTGTTCGATTGATACATGTTCGAAGCCGTATTTGCCAAACAGCTCCAACGATTTGACCAGCAGTTTCCCGCGGGTTTCCAATGCCTTCTTCTGACGCTCCGTTAAATTCTCCATGAAGGAACCTCCTTTGAAATATGCTATACAACAATAAAGAATGATGAATAATCGCATTAATAGAGAAAAAATGCGCATTGACGAGAGATTATTTAGTGGATTATGATTTAATTGACCGCGGTTAGTGACTGCGGTCACTGAAATGTACTTTTTCCATCTTACGATAAAACAGGATGGTTGACTAGTCGTAGCTTCAAGGCTTGAAAATGTATTGATAATGAAGGAGGAGTCATGTATGACGGCAGCACAAGGGGTAAAAACGCTTGCGCATTTCATCGGCGGCGAAATGGTGGAAGGGAAGAGCGGGCGTTTCGGCTCTGTCTATAACCCGACGACAGGAGAAATCATTGCGAAGGTGCCACTCGCTACAACGGAGGAAACGCGTGAAGCAATCGCAACGGCCAATGCCGCATTCCCGGCATGGCGCGACCTGTCCGTAGCGAAGCGGGCTGAAATCGTATTGAAGTTCCGCAATTTGTTGGTTGAACATATGGATGAACTGCTTCAAATCATTTGTCAGGAAAGCGGCAAGACGCGGGAGGATGCAAAGGGGGAGGTGACACGCGGCATCGAGTCGGTCGATTTGGCGATTGGTGCCCCTCATCTGGTGAAGGGCGAGTATTCGGTAAATGTCGGGGGGCAGATCAATGCCTATTCCGCTAAATATCCCCTTGGTGTAGTAGCGGCCATCTCACCGTTCAACTTCCCGATCATGGTGCCCCTTGCCCAGACGAGCATGGCGGTTGCAGTCGGGAATGCCGTTGTTTTAAAGGCATCTGAACGTGTGCCGATGACGGCCTTGTTTGTAAGTGAACTATGGAAGAAGGCCGGATTGCCTGATGGCATTTGGACAGTGGTCAATGGGGATAAGGATGCAGTGAACGAGCTATTGGAGAACCCGACAGTGCAGGCCATTTCATTCGTCGGTTCGACACCTGTTGCCCAATATATCTATGAAACAGGAGCAAAACACGGCAAGCGCGTCACGGCACTTGGCGGGGGGAAGAACAACATGGTCGTCATGCCGGATGCAGATCTTGAGCAGGTGGCGGATGCCTTCATCGGTGCTGCCTATGGTGCCGCGTCACAGCGCTGTATGGCGATCTCTACATTAATGCCCGTAGGAAAGGAAACGGCGGACGGGCTCGTGGCCATTTTAAAGCGGAAAATTGCCGCCTTGAAGGTAGGAGCCTATACGGAGCCCGATACGGATTTCGGCCCCGTCATTTCGCAACAGTCGAAGGAGGCCATTCTGGCAGCCATCGAGCGCGGCGTGGAGGAAGGGGCCAAAGTCGTCTGTGACGGCCGCGAACTGCCGATCGTCAAGGAGTCCAAGGGCTTCTTTGTCGGTCCGACGCTACTGGACCATGTAAAGCCCGGGATGGAAATCTACGAGCAGGAAGTGTTCGGTCCGGCACGTAATATCGTCCGCGTCGCTTCACTGGAAGAAGCAATCGAATTGATCAACGAGCATGAACTCGGCAATGGCGTGACGATTTTCACGAATGATGGGGCGGCTGCCCGCAAGTTCACAACGGAAATCGATGTCGGCATGGTCGGGGTGAATGTACCGATTCCGATTCCCGTCGGCTATCATAACTTTGCCGGATTCAAAGGGTCCCGCTTTGGTGAAGGTGTCATGTTCGGTCCGGAGCAGGCACGCTTCTTCACGAAGACGAAAACCATTTCAGAGCGCTGGGTGACACCGGCTGCCACGGCATCTACATTTGCTTTTCCGAGTAATGACTAACGAAAAAAATGTTCAGGAGGGATGGGCATGATTCAAACAAAGACGATGTTTACAGTACAAACACCGGGAACGATCGTATATGGACGCGACGCTTTTGAAGAAGTGGGGGTGCATGCGAGGAAGCTCGGGACGAAGGCATTGATCGTCAGCGACCCGATCATGGACGGTCTAGGGTTCGTCGACCGTTGTACGGCATTGCTGAAGGAACAGAACGTCGAGGCGGTTTCCTATTTAGGGGTGACGACGGAGCCGGTCGATACGTATGTGGAAGAAGCGCTGAAGCTGGCCGATGAGGAACAGTGCGACATCATCATTTCGGTGGGAGGCGGCAGCTGCATCGATACGGCGAAGGCTGTGGCGGTCATTGCGACAAATGGCGGCTATATCGGGGAGTACATGCATATGAGGAAGGTGGCGAATGAACGCCCGTTGCCACATATCGCCATTCCGACGACGGCGGGAACGGGCTCGGAGGCGACGAATGCCACGGTCATTACGGATGAGGCGAATGCCGTGAAGATGATGATCAAGCAGCCCGCCTTCATGCCGGATGTAGCGATTGTCGACCCGGTTCTCACGATGACCTCGCCCCCAGCGATTACGGCGGCCACAGGCATCGATGCATTGAGCCATGCGGTCGAGGCCTACTTGTCTCGCCTGGCACACCCTTATACGAATATGCTGGCACAGTCGGCGATGAAGCTGATTGTCGAGAATATGCTGACTGTGTATGAAGACGGTGCAAATGTGGAGGCGCGCGAGGCGATGGCGCTCGGATCGCTTCAGGCAGGACTTGCATTTTCAAATGCTTCCGTGACGCTTGTCCACGGGATGTCCCGTCCAATCGGTGCTTTGTTCCATGTCCCGCATGGCATTTCCAATGCGATGCTGCTGCCGGCGGTGCTGGAATATTCAAAGGAGGCCTGCATCGACCGCCTGGCGGATCTCGGGGCATTTTTCCATAAGGGGGAGAAGGGGCTGTCCCAGGAGGAACTGGCCGACTTCGCCATCGATTCCATCAAGGAGCTGTGCAAAAAGATGGGCATCAGCAATCTGCACGAATGGGGAATCGAGGAGCAGGCGTTCTACAGTGTCATCCCGAAGATGGCGGATGACGCCCTGGCAAGCGGAAGCCCCGGCAACAATCCGAAGGTGCCGACGAAGGAAGAACTGATGGAGCTTTATAAGATAGCGTATCATTATGAATTTTAGTTGATGAAGGGGACGTCTTACAACGGTTGTGAGGCGTCCCTTTTGTGATGAGGCTAGCGGCATTTGAAGGAGCCAGCCGTCAGGAGAAAAGGTCTGAACGGCACCCTCCAGGCAACCTTATTGGAAGGTGGGCTTACGTTTTATGATGAAAAGGAAAATGGCTGCAAAGAATATTCCATAGAGGAAAACGAAACAGAATTTCCAATAAAATATGTCGGGGATGAACGGCATGC
>JBJEFP010000045.1:23758-26753 GCA_051874195.1 Lysinibacillus sp.
TAGAGGAAAACGAAACAGAATTTCCAATAAAATATGTCGGGGATGAACGGCATGCCATCCTCCGAGGTCATCATTTCCAAGGGCAAGTATACGGGCGGTACCAGCCAGATGAGGCCCTTTATTTGAAGAAATGAACTTTTGAATGTAGCAAGTGATAAAGAAATGACCAGGATGCTTAAGATTCCCCACCATGTATTCATCTTGTTTTTAACAATCTCCCTCGTGAAGATGGCAGACAACCCAATCGACAGGAATGCCAAGCTGAAATGAGATAAGAATCCCATCACGATATGCAACGGCCGCGTTTCACCTCCAAAAGCTCCAATAACTATGGGATAGGAAACCGCCACCAAGCTTAGAAAAAGGCCGATGAGTGCGGCGAGGATATAGAGGGAAGCATAATATCTCCCTAAGCTTTGAGCATGCAATGACGTGATTTGCTTCTGCCCCTTTTCTTCCACATGAAAGATTGTCACGGTAAACCATCCCATCAGGAAAAAAAGAATGAGGGAGGTGAACGAGTAGCTATCCAATATCGGATTAGGTGTATACGTATAGTTGACGATTAAAAAAATGATAAACAATGAGAAGGGTGGGATGTACTGATAAGACCTTAAGTAGCTGACGAATTGATAATGCAATAATCCCTTCATGAAAGCTCGCCCCCTCGTTTGGAAAAGCTGCGATAAAACGCTTCTTTCGTGTTGTTGACCGGTATCAATTGCTTAATGGAAGCGCGCTTTAAAAGGAGGTGCCGGATCAGATCATCTGTATCCTCTTCCTTTACGATTGCCTCCACCCTCATAGCCATCGCATCTACCTGCCCTTTTTGCGTGATTTCCATAAAGGGGAGCAATTCGTTCAATGTCTGCTGGATAGGTATTTCGAAAATTAGGGCGTTCCTTTTTTGCCCTGTTGTGTCGAGGTCGGTGGTTTCAACGATTTGGTGATGCTGAAGCAGCAGCATCCTATCCGCTACATTTTCCAATAGTTTTGTTTCATGACACGTCAGGATGATGCTCAATCCTCTTTCCTTTAAAGCCAAAAGAAGTTGCTCTACATCCATTTGAGCCTGTGGGTCGAGCCCTGACAGAGGTTCGTCCAATATGAGCAAATCCGTCTCTTCCAGTAAGGCCTGTATAATCATCATTTTTTGCTTCATCCCTTTGGAGAAATGCTTCATTTTCAGATGGGCATCGTGCTGCAAATGAAATGTAGTCATGAGCATATCGATCCGTTCTCGAAGCGGCTGCCTGTCCATTCCTCTGATCGCCCCCATGTGCATCAGGTATTCTTCGGGGGTGAACGGCAAATCTGCAGGGGTCACTTCCGGTACATAGCCTATTTTTAACGGATGTATGAGTTTATTGACATCGCCCTCATCAGGCTTTGCAAGGCCTGCTATGATTTTCAATAATGTGCTCTTGCCGGACCCGTTACTGCCGACGAGTGCAACAATCTGATGCTGGAATATGGATAGCGAAAGGTTTTCAAAAACCATCTTATCCTTATATTTTTTGCCGAGTCCGGTTACTTCCATAATTTTATTCATCTTCGCCAATTCCTCCTGCGAGAAGAAACTACTCATAAAATATGAGCGGGTTTTATTTCGATTTATATCAACAATAATACCATAAATATACAAATTGAATTGATTTATCCTTCTCCTGTTAGGTGGCTACTGTACATTGTCATGCAGCATAAAAAGACAGCAACGCCCCATATCGGGAGAGTTGCTGTCTAGAGATAACGGGAATAAAGACATTGCTAAAAAGGGGACGGTCGCTGCCATGCTCCACTGAAAAATAGATGGGTTTCTTTTGCCTGCGCTTCATTTTTGAATCCCTGATTGTGCTGAGTGGCGAAATCGATATACGACTTAAACAGAAATAAGCGCCAAACAGGGACTATTGCCCCGAAATGGCGCTTATTCATAGTTAAGTTGTATATCAAAACTGGCAAATGGCGGTTTGGACGGTCTGAAAGTGGCCGCATTCGTTGTTCCACCTCATCAGTTGCACCCCGGGCCGGCTTCATTTTGAATAAAAACGGGGCGTTTTTCGCCAAAATGGAGCCGAATAAATCGAGAAGGAGGCGCCTTTTGCCCATTCATGCCAAAAGGGAAGGGAGGCGAAAAGGTGTGGTTACATGCCGTTTCTCTTAATAGAAAGTGGATGTTTGATGAGGATTGAGCCCGAAAAAACCTTCCTGTCAGCGGATATTTGGACAATCATGGGTTTATATCGCTTCATTTATGCAGCATGGAAAATACCTGCTCGACGTCCTTGTCTCCCCGTCCTGAAATGGTGATGATGATGCTGTCGTCAGGGGAGAGGGTAGGAGCCAATTTCAGCGCATGCGCCACTGCATGTGCAGATTCCAGTGCAGGGATGATGCCTTCCACTTTGGAGAGGGTCTGGAACGCTTCCAGCACTTCTTCATTCGTCACGGTCACGTACTCGGCACGGCCGCTTGTCATGAGGTGGCTGTGCTCCGGGCCGACACCTGGGTAGTCAAGGCCGGCCGCGATGGAATACGTAGGAAGCGGGTTGCCTTCCTCATCCTGCAGTACGATGCAGCGGAAGCCGTGCAGATCTCCGGGGCGTCCTTCTGTGAGTGTAGGGGCCTTATCCGGCTCGATGCCGATCAGGCGTACATCCTTGTCGTCGATATACTCGGCGAATGTACCGATTGCATTGCTGCCACCGCCTACACAGGCAAGTACGGCAGTCGGCAGTTTGCCCTCCTTCGCCAGATGCTGCTCCCTTGATTCTTTGGAGATTATTGACTGGAAGTGCTTCACCATCGTCGGGAAAGGGTGGGGGCCGACCGCTGATCCCAATAGATAGAATGTATGGTCATGATTTGCGACGAGGTCCGCGAATGCTTCATCCACCGCATCCTTCAGACGGCCTTGTCCTTTTTCCACGGCTACGACCTTGGCACCCAGCAGCTCCATGCGGAAGACGTTCAATGCCTGGCGTTTTGTATCCTC
>JBJEFP010000045.1:26853-36731 GCA_051874195.1 Lysinibacillus sp.
GGACGGAACTGCCGCCGAATTCCCCGAAATAACCGCGTTTTTCTGTTGTTTCCATACTATTTTACCTCCACTCGTTTTGATGCTTTCACCAAGGACTCGATTGTGTCCCAGTCGTTCTTTGCGAGGGCATCGACAATCTTGCTGCCGACAATGACCCCATCGCTGAATGTACTGAGGGCCGCAACGTGCTCGGGTGTCGAGATGCCGAAGCCGGCCAGTACAGGAAGGGTGCTGTAGGACTTCAACTTGGCGAAATGCTCGGCCAGATTGTCGGAAAACCCGGAGCGGGCACCGGTGATGCCGTTGACGGTCACCGCGTAGATGAAGCCTTCACTGGCAGCGGCGAGTTTGGCGATCCGTTCGGCCGGGCTAGTCAGCGACACAAGCTGTACGAGGGAAATCCCTGCTGCTTTGAGCTCCTCATGAATAATCGGGCTTTCTTCAAGGGGCATATCCGGCACAATCAGTCCGCGGATGCCCGCTTCATGGGCATCCCGGGCGAATGCAGCGGCGCCATAAGCCAGGATAGGGTTTAAATACGTCATGGCGACAAGAGGAACGGTCACTTCATGTGCAAATTCCTTCAGGGCTGCGAGCACATTACGTAGATTCGTACCATTCGCCAGTGCGCGTTCACCGGCCTTTTCAATCGTAGGCCCGTCTGCAACAGGGTCGGTGAACGGAATGCCTACCTCGATGGCCGTCACGCCCGCCTGCTGGAGGCGGAGAATCGTTTCCCGTAAGATGTCCAGACCACCGTCGCCAGCCATGATATACGGCACGAACGCTTTTTCCCCGGACTTGATTACCGATTCGATTGCTGTTTGTAATGTCATCGCTCGTCTCCTCCCATTGCTTCAATCAATGTATGCACATCTTTATCCCCGCGTCCTGACAGACAGACGATGACGATTTCATCCTTCTTCATCGCAGCCGCCAGCTTGGATGTATAGTACACCGCATGGGCGCTTTCAAGAGCGGGTAGAATGCCCTCCGTAGCACATAGCAGCTTGACGCCCTCCAATGCCTCCTCATCCGTTACGGAATCGTATACGGCACGGCCGATATCCGAAAGGAAGCAGTGCTCTGGACCGACAGCCGGGTAGTCGAGGCCGGCAGAAATGGAGTGGGCCTCCTGGATGAAGCCATTGTCATCCTGCAGCAGATACATATAGGCCCCGTGCAGGACGCCCTTTTGTCCACCGGCAATGGCGGCAGCATGCTTGCCGGTCGCAATGCCCGCACCTGCTGCTTCCACGCCGATCAGCTTGACGTCCTGGTCCTCGACGAATGGATAGAACATGCCGATTGCATTGCTCCCTCCACCTACACAGGCGACGACGGCATCCGGAAGGCGTCCTTCCTGCTCCTGGATCTGCACGCGGGCTTCATCACCGATTACACGCTGGAAGTCGCGGACGATGGTAGGGAAGGGGTGCGGGCCTAATGCGGAGCCCAAAATATAATGCGTGTCTTCAATATTTGTGACCCAGTGGCGCAACGCTTCATTCACTGCATCCTTCAGCGTCGCGGAGCCTTTTTCCACCGATACGACCTTTGCACCGAGGAGCTCCATCCGAAATACATTCAGTGCCTGGCGCTTCACATCCTCGGCACCCATGTAGACGATGCATTCAAGATTGAGCAGGGCACAGGCTGTTGCTGTTGCGACACCATGCTGGCCTGCACCTGTTTCGGCAACGATTTTCTTCTTGCCCATCCGGATGGCAAGAAGCGCCTGGCCGAGTGCATTGTTGATCTTATGGGCGCCTGTATGGTTCAGGTCCTCCCGCTTCAAATAGATTTTGGCACCGCCGACCTTTTCCGTCAGGCGTTCGGCGAAATAAAGAGGCGTTTCGCGGCCCACATAATGCTTCAAATAGTAGCGCAGCTCTTCTTGGAAGGCAGAATCCTGCTTCGCCTCCTCATAGGCCTTTTCAAGTTCGATCAATGGCGTCATCAATGTTTCGGGTACGAATTGCCCTCCGTATGCACCGAAACGTCCTGCAGTCGTTGTAGCTGTCATGTTATATCCGCTCCTTTTGCCGTTTGTAGAAAGCTTTTTATTAATCCTTCGTCCTTTACACCGTCCTGTTCGACGCCGCTTGATACGTCTACGCCTGCCGGTTGCACGAGGTGGATGGCCTCTATAATATTGGCAGCATTCAATCCACCTGCCAACATGATTTTTTCACGTGGAATATTTGATTCTTCCAGCAGGGCCCAGTCGAATGAGTGGCCGCTGCCGCCGCGGTAATCTGTTCCGGGGGCATCGAAAAGGTAGTAGTCCACGTCTACGCTTGCCGCTTTCAGGACATCCTCCTTGCTTCGGATGGAGAAGGCCTTGATTGCCGGGAGGCCGACCTGTTGTATGAATTCATTCGTTTCATCCCCGTGGTACTGGATGTAATCGAGCGGGACCTTTTCATATGCTTCCTGTAAAAATGCTTGCTCCGCATTGACGAATACACCGACCTTCCTCACGTTTTCCGGGATGCCCTTTGCTAGCTCATGAGCCTGCTCAATCGTCACTGCGCGTTTGCTGGAGGCAAAGACAAATCCGATCAAGTCGGCCCCTGCCTCGACGGCTACCTGCACATGCTGCGCTTCCTTCAGACCGCAAATCTTTACGAGGGTCATTTCGCTTCGCCTACTTTCAGGTCCACTTGCAAGGATGGAAGGGCTGTTGCTACGTCTCCGCTTCGCATCAATGCTTCGCCGACTAATATGCCTTTTGCCCCGTAGCCGGCTACAAGCATTGCGTCCGCTGCGTTCCAGATACCGCTTTCCGATATGAATGCGATATCCGGCCGTTTGAAAGCACGCGCAATGGTTTCCGTCTGCTTCAAATCAACGTCAAACGTTTTGAGGTTGCGGTTGTTCACGCCGATGATGCGTGCATCGATTGCCAGTGCACGTTCCAGCTCCTCTATGTCATGGACCTCCACCAGCACCTCAAGGCGATGAGCGGCTGCATATGCATGGAGTCGCCCTAGTTCCTCATCTGACAACGCAGCGACAATCAGCAGGATGACGGAAGCACCCGCCGCCTTTGCATAGTCAATCTGCACCTCGTCGATAATGAAGTCCTTGCAGAGTACAGGGATGGATACGGCGTTGGCTACATTGTTCAAATCCTGATAGGAGCCTTTGAAGTATTTCGTTTCCGTCAGCACCGAGATGCATGAAGCCCCTGCATGTTCATAGCTCGTTGCCTGATCGACAGGATGGATATGCGTCGCGATATCCCCTTTGGAAGGTGAGGCTCGCTTCATTTCGGCGATGACCTGCAGACGCTCCGCTTGTATGAGTGTTTCATAGAGTGAAGGGCGTTCTTTTTTATCTGTTTCAAATAGGGGAGCCTTGGCCTTCAAGCCCGGCAATTCCGTTTTTTTATGGTCGAGTATCTGATCTAGAATGGTCATGTGTTGGCACCTGCTTCCTTCATTTGTTGGCTATAGGCGATAACTGCCTCTAATTTTTCCATTGCACGCCCGGAGAAGATGCTGTCCTTCGCCATGTCAATTCCTTCTTTCATCGTCTCGGCAAGACCGTAAGCGAAGAAGCCGATGCCGGCATTGAGTACGACTGTATCGAAGTAGGCGCTTTGCTTGCCGGCAAGCAACTCACGCATGATGACTGCGTTTTCCTCGGCATTCCCTCCACGGATAGCAGAGAGGGGCTGGGATGTCAGTCCGACATCCTCTGCCCGCAATTTAAATGGCAGGATATCACCATGATCGAGCAGGACAAATGTATTTTCGCCTTCCAGAGAAGCTTCATCCATGCCGCGGGCGCCGGATACGACAATGGCACGCTCGCGCCCAAGCATATGGAGCACCTCTGCATAGTCGGTTGTGAAGGAGGGACGGCTGATGCCAACGAACTGCGTCTTCAATGGAACTGGATTCGTCAACGGTCCGACCAGATTGAAGATGGTCGGCTTGCCGATTGCCTGGCGGATTTCCCCGATTCGCTTCAGCCGCGGATGGATATTCGGCGCATGCAGGAAGGCGATTCCCTCCTGTTTCAGCAGTTCTGCCGTCTGTTCCAATGTCGACAACAGTCCAATGCCGAGCGCTTCGAGTACATCGGAGCTTCCTGATAGGCTGGACACCTTCCGATTGCCATGCTTGGCGACAAGTAGGCCGCCGCCTGCCAATACGAAGGCGGAGGTAGTGGAGATGTTGAAGCTTTGCAGCCCGTCGCCCCCGGTGCCGCAATTGTCGATATAAATGCCTTCGGGAACCTGTATCTGCAACGCATGGATTCGCATGACCGAAGCGAGGCCTGCAATTTCCTGGGCTGTTTCTCCCTTTGCGCTCAAGGCAAGCAGGAATGCCTCGATCTGTTCCTTTGGCGTTTCTTCATTGAAGACGAGACGCGCCGCCTCGACCATGTCATCGAACAATAGGTGCTCACCGTTTGCAATGCGTGTTATATAGTGTTGTAGGCTCATTGATTTCATCCTTTCGCTCTCTCCAGAAGTACATCGACATGTGAATGGTGATAAAGGTCGGAACCTATGCTTTTCTCTGCAACCGTGGCACCGATTTCCGTCATGGCCTTGCCCTCCTGTAGCAGCAGCGTGTTGGAGGCAAGCGCAAAGTCGATCTGACCGTTGAAACCGATATAGCCGATTGCACCGCCATAAAGACCGCGCTGCTCTGGTTCAATCTTTCGAATGGCTGCTTCCGCCGCCTGCTTCGGCCTGCCTGTCACTGTATCGGCGGGCAGGAGCTGTGTCAGTGCATCGATGGGATGCAGGGCAGGGGAGAGCCTGCCGGAAACGAAGTCGCCGGTCTGCCGGATGGAATCCTTTATGCAAACGTCTTCTACTGTGGTCACCGTATTTGTCTTCAATACGTAATCATGCACGCTGATTACACTTTCCGGCGAAGCCCCGATTACGGTATGGTCATCGAATTCGATGTAATACATATACGGCGAAGGAAGCTTCACCCGCAAATCCCGATAGAGCGAAAAGGCATCGCCGGAAAAGTCGGCAAGCAGCTTGCGGGATAGCACCAACTCCTGGGCCTTCCCGGCGGCGATCATCTGCTGCGCCTGCTCGACCTGAACGGCAAATTCATCCCTTGTCGTTTGTTCCGTGAATTGGCCGAGCACATAATCGTGCTGCTGGGCTTCTTCCCCGTTCACTATTTGAGCGATGATGCCGTCCATGTCCGGCTCCTTCATTTCGGCATCGATATTCGTGTGGATGACGGTCACATCATCTGTCACATGGTCGAAGATGACAACCGTCTCGTACACGTGGAAGTTGACGGCCGGGATGACGCCTTGCTCCCGATTGAAGCGGATATAGCCGATAGCCCCTCCTGTGAAGGGGTATTCCGTGTTGTTCGAAACACGCGGCATGACCTGCTTCAGCAATTTCACCAGGTCACCTTCATAGCTGTAGCTTTTCCCTGTCAGGTGGGAATGCTCGTGCAATGTCGTATCCGAGCCGGTATATGTTTTCCGCGGATTTGCGCCGATGAAGGAATAGCGCCCGGTCGTGTCGTGCTTTGCGGAACTTTCTAGCAGGAACTTCCGCTTTCCTTGCAGACGGTTGAAAATCAGTACCGGTGTTAGGCAATCCCCATTTATCTTTTGAATCACTGTACGTAATTTGTGCTTAATCATATGCTCCACTCCACTCTTCTAAAATAAAAAAAGTCCTCTACAAAAAGTGTGAACTTTTTGTAGAGGACGATCGAATAACCGCGTTGCCACCTCAGATTGGAGCGCATGGCTCCCTCTCGAATCCCGTAACGTGGGATGTCCGTCCGTCAACTGGTGCTGACGGCTCTCCTAAGGCCCATTCACAGGAGAAAACGGCACGTTCCCACCAACCACGTGCTCTCTGAACGCTTTGCTGCCTGCTACTCTTCTTATTCATCAATTTACTCGGCTATTCTCGACTCTGCTCGCATGGCGATTGCGGCTCTCCGCAACCTTCTACCAGTCCGAACGAATGAATTAACGCAATTATAAGGGGTAAACATCTATAAGTCAATATTTTCAGAAAATATTGACCTTAAAAAATCGAACGGTGCTTGAAGCGGCGCCGCTCGATTGAAAAATTCCTTTTTGTATTACGGGGAGGACGGATGGCAATATGCTGCCCCAAAATCCTCTATATCATTTTTTTGAAATTTAGACGACTGTTCAATAGGTACATAATCGGTGTACCGATTGCCAAAACGACGAACTCGCCAATTGCACAGAATAGCCATGTTTCCCAGAATGGAAGCTCCAGGACGAGGTTCAATTCGAAGGCGATGATGAACATCGTAAATGTGAATAGGAACGTATTAATGATGAGGCGGGCCCATACATTTTTGACGAATTTACAAATGATAATGAATACGCCAAGCGTAATGATTGTGTGACCGACACCGAAAATGATATCCGGTAGGCCGATTGTGGAAAATAGGGCATTCGAAATGAATACGCCCAATACGACACCGACTATATAACGTGGGTTAAAAGCAACCAAGTGATTGAAAATCTCTGCAATACGGAATTGAACCTGTCCGAAGCTGATGGCAGAGAAAAGCATGGTGATCGCAATATAGAGCGCGGCGATCAAGGCACTTGTCGCTAAAAACTTGATTTTCATATGAATTTCCTCCTAGTTTTTTTGCGTGGGATGGTTACGAACCACGTGTTTTTAGCACAGAGTAACATTTTAATATAGGGGAAGAAGGACGTCAAATAGTAATAAAAGAAAAGGAACATCTTCATGTCATTAGATTTAAGAAATTGACAAAAATATAATAAGAAAAGGATTTTTATTAGAAAAATGAATAATTTATATCAAAAATGATGATTGTGGACATGCTTTTTGTCATTAACTATATTCAGAAAATTCATAATGTTGTTGACTGTCAGACAATATGGATGTAAGATAGCGATACATTCATACTTTGGCAAGTTGAATCGGTAAAGCATACAATAGAGAAATAGTTCTAAGGGGGACGTAAGAGTGGCATTGACACTAAAAAAAGTTTCATTTTTATCATCGGCTGCACTAGCTTTAATGCTTGCTGCATGTGGCAGTGATTCAGATTCTACTAATAATCAAGAGAAGACGGGTACATCTACAGAAGAGAAAGAGGCATATGTAATCGGAGTGACACAAATTATAGAGCATCCATCGCTTGATGCAGCCTACGAAGGATTCCAAAAGGCGCTTGAGGATGCCGGGCTCGAAGTGGAGTATAACTTCAATACGGCAAACGGTGACAACAGTGCAAACATGACAATCGCCCAGAAGCTGGTAAGCGATAATGTGGATCTGATCTTCGCCAATTCCACAGGATCGGCACAGGCTGCAAAATCTGCAACTGCTGATATTCCCATCGTTTTCACATCGGTGACGGATGCAGTGGGGGCCGAACTGGTGGCTTCCATGGAGGCACCGGGAGGCAATGTGACGGGAACGGTCGACCTGCATCCGGATACGATTGCCAATACCGTCGCATTCCTGAAGGATGAGCTCGGTGCAAAAAAAGTAGGGACGGTATACAACACAGGTGAACAGAACTCGGTTGTACAGGTGGAGCAAGTAAAGGCGGCCCTTGAAGCAGAGGGGATTCAATTGGTTGAAGCGGCCGTATCGACATCCGCCGAAGTGAAGCAGGCAACGGAATCGTTGCTCGGCAAAGTGGATTCTTTATATATCATTACGGACAATACAGTCGTATCGGCACTTGAATCAGTGATCGACGTAGCAAACGCAAACGAATTGCCGCTGATGGTGGGCGAAACGGATTCCGTAGCACGTGGCGGCTTAGGTGCGTACGGCTTTGAATATTACGATATCGGCTATGAAGCAGGGGAAAAGGCGGTTCAGATTCTGAAGGAAGGGAAATCCCCAGGAGAAATTCCAGCGACATACCCAGGCAACTTGAAATTAGTGATCAATAAAGCGACAGCAGAGAACCTAGGCCTTGAAGTGAAGGAATCTTGGAACGCAGAAATCAGTGAATAACAATAGGGGATGATTCAATATGTTTACAGCTCTATTCGGTTCAGTTGAGCAAGGAATCATCTATGCAATTATGGCGCTCGGCGTGTATCTGACATTCCGGGTGCTGGATTTTCCGGATTTGACGGTTGATGGCAGCTTTGTGACGGGGGCAGCCACGGCGGCGATGATGATCGTGCTCGGCTATAACCCGGTCATTGCTACATTGGTTGCAATCGTGGCTGGATTTATTGCAGGATGTATGACAGGACTTTTACACACAAAAGGAAAGATAAATCCGCTATTATCAGGGATTTTAATGATGATTGCCTTATATTCCATCAATCTACGGATTATGGGGATGACACGCGAGGGAGGTGCCGGTGTATCGAATGTGCCGCTGCTGAATTCAGATACCATCTTCACAATGTTCCAAGGGTTTTGGAGCGGTCTCGGAATCGACGAGGCCATCAGCAGCATGCTTCGTGCAATGGGACTCGAAACACTGCCTGCAACATACGGAATCTTGCTGGTAGTCCTCATCATCACAATTGTGATCAAGCTCATTGCGGACTGGTTCCTGAAGACGGAAATTGGTCTGGCAATCCGGGCTACGGGGGATAACAAACGCATGATCCGCAGTTTTTCGGCGAACACGGACGGTCTGATCATTTTAGGGCTGGGCCTGTCGAATGCGATGGTGGCATTTGCAGGAGCCCTTATTGCACAGTACTCCAAATTCTCCGATATTCAGATGGGCGTCGGGATGATCGTCACGGGGCTTGCCTCTGTCATTATCGGGGAAGCGATTTTCGGGACGAAGACAATCATGCGCACGACATTGGCCGTTGTGGCAGGGGCGGTCATCTATCGGATCATCTACGCGCTGGCGCTACGTGTCGAATTTCTCGACACGGGAGACATGAAGCTGATTACAGCCTTCATCGTTATCCTTGCATTGGTGGTGCCGCAGCTATGGAATAAGCAGCAGGAGAAAAAAAGAAGGGTGAAACGTATGGCGGAGCGGAAGGCTAAGCCACTGCCGACACCCGTAGAGCAAGGAGGAAATCCGCTTGCTTAAACTAGAGGGGATCAACAAGATTTTCAATGAAGGTACACCCGATGAAAAGGTTGCACTAGATAACATCAACCTTCGTCTGGAACCAGGTGATTTCGTCACGATCATCGGGAGTAACGGAGCTGGGAAATCGACGATGATGAACATGATTTCCGGCGCGCTCACACCGGATTTCGGATCGGTTTCAATTGACGGCAACGAGGTAACGCGTCTGCCTGAGTATAAACGCTCCCATTTTATCGGTCGTGTATTCCAGGATCCGATGGCAGGGACGGCTCCGGCCATGACGATCGAGGAGAATCTGGCCATTGCGTATTCCCGTAACCAAAAGCGGGGCCTGCGATTTGGCGTGGATAAAAAGCGCCGCGATTTCTTCCGTACATCGCTTGAGCGCCTCCATCTGAATCTGGAAAACCGCCTGACGGCTAAAGTGGGCCTGCTATCAGGCGGCGAACGCCAGGCGCTGAGCCTATTGATGGCCACATTTACAAAGCCGTCCATTCTACTGCTGGATGAGCATACGGCGGCACTTGACCCTTCGCGTGCCGATCTGGTCACGCGGCTGACAAAGGAGCTTGTCGAAGCGGATAAGCTGACGACCTTGATGGTCACACATAATATGCAGCAGGCACTGGATCTTGGAAACCGCCTCATCATGATGGATAAGGGGCAAATCATCCTGGAGGTCGGCGAGGATAAAAAGCCAGGGCTGACGATTCCGGATTTGATGGCGGAATTCGAGCATATCCGTGGGGAAAAGATGAATTCAGACCGTGCACTGTTAGGGTAATGCATGAAGCGTCCTATTTGATAGGGCGTTTTTTT
>JBJEFP010000045.1:36831-84652 GCA_051874195.1 Lysinibacillus sp.
ACCGTGCACTGTTAGGGTAATGCATGAAGCGTCCTATTTGATAGGGCGTTTTTTTATGCAGAAAATGCCGAATCATAAGGGATTTAGGAAATGCAATAATTACCCGGGAAATAAATTTCGCCAAAATTTTCATTTTGAGCACTTTGCAGGAGCCCTGGAGAACCTGCCGAACTTATGGGAAAGGGGGGATTTGATGGCTACGTCAAGAAAGATAAAGCTGCTTCAATCTGCTATGCGCAGAGGGTTTCCGGAAATGGAGCAAGATTTGCAAAAGATGCTGGCGGGGCAGGCAGGTGAACAGCAGGTGAGATGGCATTGGCGGGACATGCATCTGGCAATGGAGCATGTGCTGTTCCATGACTTTACGATTCAGCTGTATGGCTTTTCTTATCAAATGGATGCTTTATTTGTATCGAGGCACTTCATTCTCGTTGTAGAAGTGAAAAATATAGTAGGAGAAATCAGCTTTTGTGATTCACGACATCAATTTGTGAGGCAGCGTGAAGATGGAGTGGTGGAGGGTTTTCGTAATCCATTGGATCAGGTGCGGCGACATGTCAGAGCACTTGGACAACTGATTGGCCCGAGTATACCAATTGAATATGCAGTCGTGTTTTCCAATGTGAAAAGCGTGCTGAAAGATGTGCCTGGACATGAGCCGGTATTTCACGCCAGTGGACTTGAAACCTACGTAAATAGATTGTTTTCCCGTCATGATCTATGTCTTCGACGGGAGGAATTTGATGAATTGGTGCAGCGATTGAAAATGCTTCGCCACGAGAACCTGTTTCATCTGGCTTTAGAGAGGAAGAGAATCATCAATGGGGTGCTGTGCGCGGCCTGTGCTTATAAACAGAAGATGATGTACCGTCACGGGAAATTCTTTTGTACGCTATGCGGTCATAGCAGTAAGACGGCCTTATTCGAGGCACTGGAAGATTACTATTTGCTTGTTGGTGAGTGGATGACGAATGAGGAGTTCCGGCATTATACAGGCGTCCAATCAGCCGACGCGGCAAAAAGGCTGCTCCAATCGCTGCATGTTGCATATGAAGGAGAAAAAAAGGCCGGCGCTACCGAATCGCCGACCTATTTGAAAATTCGCCGATAAAGTGAGCGAAAGCGCTGATATATTTAAAAAAGCGCTGATAAATCCTGCCAAAGCGCTGATAAACTCCGCAAAACCGCCGATAAGTCTCCTAAAACCGCTGATAAACCAAAAAACCAAACCGCATAAAAAACCCGCACAGCCAAAGTGTGCGGGGAATCATCTATACCAGCAGTCCGAAAAGGGTGCTGTCATTATTCACTTCTTTATATTCAAAGCCGTTTGCCTTCATTCGTTCAAGGAGCTCCGGATAGTCGGAGCGATGCAGCACCTCAATCCCAACAATGGCTGGGCCGCTTTCTTTATTATTCTTCTTCGTATATTCGAAGTGGGTGATGTCATCTGTCGGACCAAGCACTTCCGTTAAGAATTGGCGCAGGGCTCCGGCACGCTGCGGGAAGTTGACGATGAAGTAATACAGCAGCCCTTCATATAATAAGGACTTCTCCTTGATTTCCTGCATACGGCTGATGTCATTATTTCCGCCCGAAATGATGAGGACGACTGATTTTCCGCGGATTTGGTCCGCATAGAAATCAAGTGCTGCCACGGGTAAAGCTCCTGCCGGCTCGGCAACGATGGCATGCTTGTTGTATAAGTTCAAAATCGTCGTACAAACTTTTCCTTCCGGGACAGGAACGATATCATCCAGATATTGCTGGCAGACCCTGTATGTTTCCTTGCCGACACACTGTACTGCGGCTCCGTCCACGAACTTGTCGATACCTTCCAACGGGACCGGCCCTCCATTGGCGAATGCCGCCTTCATGCTGGCGGCTCCTGCCGGCTCTACACCGACGACACGTGTTTCCGGGGACAGGTTCTTCACATAGGCGGAAACCCCCGCCATCAGGCCACCCCCGCCAATGCTGCCGAAAATGAAGTCGATCGGCTCTTCGATGTCGTTCATGATTTCAACAGCCACAGAACCTTGCCCGGCCATCACATCAAGGTCATCAAATGGATGGATGAAAATCATGTCGTGCTCATTGCAATAGGCGGTAGCGCTGGCAGCTGAATCGTCGAATGTATCACCAGCCAGGATGATTTCCACATAGTCACGTCCGAACATGCGAACTTGGCCGATCTTTTGTTTTGGTGTCGTTTTCGGCATGAAGATTTTTGCCTGGATCTTCAAATGGGCGCATGCATAGGCGACTCCCTGGGCATGGTTCCCCGCACTCGCGCACACGACACCTTTTTCACGGGCCTCTGCTTCAATTTTTTTGATTTTATAATAAGCGCCGCGCAGCTTGAATGAACGTACATGCTGCAAGTCCTCACGCTTGAAGTAAATTGTGGCGCCATACTTTTCGGACAAGTAATCATCTTTCTGAAGTGGGGTATGAACGACGACATCCTTTAAGAAATGATGGGCTATCAATACGTTTTCCACCGCCACGGTTTTTTGTTGAGCGACTTCTTCCATCTATACGTAACCTCCAATAATAAAAAACGTTGACTCATTTTATCATAAGATTCAGAAAAAAAGTCCAGGAAATGATTAAAAGTCGAAAAATTTAAAAAATGTACATAATGAAAGCGCTCTATTGAATAGAAGCCGCCAGGGGTCCTTACAGAATTCACCAAGGGAGAAACCACACTGCTTTGGCCGTGGGAGCGTCAGGGGGGCGCTTTCTTGAGATGCGGCGTTTCAACAGCTAAGGAATCATAAACGTTGGAAATTCTTCAAGATGCGATGCTATGAAGAAGGAGAATTTGGTGGCCATGGTGTATAGCATAGGGAAGGAAGCCTCCATCCAGAAAAAGGGCGTGCGGAAAGCTGAAGGCTTTTCAGGTTGTAGGGGGCGCCCTTTTTACATAAATTGAATCATCGGGCATGGCAGGGCACCTGGAATGATGGCTGCCGGAGCGATTATGCTGCACCCTTTTCGAAGGAGAATGAATCTCTTGAAAAGAAAGGCCGCAGCAGAGCAATTCATACTACCTGAAATGCAAAATAAAGTATAATTTAAATGTATTCGCTAATTGTACGATTCGCCTATTCAGATAAAGCATTGAAATAAGAGGGCGCTGTAAAAAAATAATCAACAGTCGGCTGTTGGGCAGGCGCTATTCCCCGTCCTTGCCGCGAAAACTTGAAGTGTTTGTACGCAGGGCTTCAACCCGGGTGACGAGGATATTAAAAATGATGCGTGACAGGTGGATTTCCTGTCCCAAGCCCTTATCCATGGTTTTCAAGAAACCGACCTGTGCTTGGTTATATAGCATGTACATCCATTTCCACTACGAAGAAAAGGCAGTTCATCTCCACCGTGTTCCATGAGGCTTTGCCTATGCAATTCCGACACGGATGGAGTCTCCTTGCCTAAATGATAAAAGAGGTGATCTCAGTGATCAGATTTCAACCAGTCGATTATAATGACCCGTCAACACAGCAATGGGAGAGCATCATAACGCAGCCGTTGCCGTCGAGGCCTTTATATACAAAAAGCGACACTGCCATCCAGTACACAAGGGTTGCCCAGGTGATGCTGGGTATTTTCGATGATGAATATAATATGAAGGAATACCTATACAACCTGAAATCGCTGCCGATTGGCTGGACGATGATGTTCGACTCTTTACCGAAGGCGATTGAGCCGGAGACGCGCACGGAAATCGTCAACATCCTACAAATACATAAGCAGTCGCCTCTATCCCTCAACCGCATGCTGGCCTTTTTTACGGCAAGGCAGCTGCTGCCCCTGACGGATACGCCGTACAAGCAGCACATGGTACATGTATTTAAGAGCTGGCTGGAATTGATGGACCGAAAGCATCCGAAATTGTCGCACCCCAATCTGCAGCGCATCTTTCTTGATCTGGTGAAATGGTCGAAGCATTACTTTCCGCTTTGGATGAAGGAAGCGCCATTTGAGGAACGGATGCCGAAAATCCTTTGGTACGGGCAGATGAAGGAAAGTGAAGCATACTTCGTCCAGTTCCTCTACCTGTTTGGCTGCGACATCGCCATTTTTGAACCGACAGGGGAAAATCCGTTGGAAAAATACGGCCTTTCCGGGATGCCGGTGACAAGGCTTGCCTCTACAAGCCCGCTCTTTGACTTTCCATATGAAAAGCCGCTGCAGGTACAGACAGTTACGGCACGTACGTATGAAACACTCAAGCAGAACTTCTACGAGTCTTCGAAAATCAACTATCCGTGGAAGTACCTGGACCATGAAACGCGAGCGGTGGTGCTGAATACGACCTATGATGAAATGTTCATTGTCAGCGAGGCGAAGATGGAGCATAGGGAAGGGTTCGATGCGGATGATGAATATGTCTATCTGCCTGTCATCTTCGGAAAAATAGACGGGGTTTCGGCGAACTTGCAGGAATATGCAGACCAGCTGAAAAGGCTGAAGGAAAACCCGCTTTCCCAAATGGTCCATATGTTTCCGTTGATTGAACCGCAGCGGGCGAACATGCAGTACTATGTGCAGGATGCCAGCATCAATGGAGAGCTGGACGCTGAAAAAATGATCCAGATGAGGAATTGGCCGTATAAGGAGCTGCCGGTAGCGAACCAGCGGAATATAGCGAAGACGATCATCCGCCTGATCGACCTGAAAATCATCGAACGGCTGCCGCATGAGACGGAAGTGGACTATAAGGGCTACATCATGGGCCAGCTCTTCAAGCTCCAGGATGAGACGCTCCGGCTCTATCGCCAGTTCGACTACAGCTATGAAAACCCGAATTACATCCTTTTCATTGAAGAGGATGCCAAGATGCAGCGGGGGGACGCTGTTCTGCTGGTGTTCCTGGCTTTTCTCGGCTTTGATGTTTTCATTTTCTCGCCGGGGGGAGGCATGAATATCGAGCTTTTCCTGGCCGAGCCCATTGTCATGACGCACAGGCTCGAGAAAATAGAATTCCATCTGAAGCTGGAGGAGCTCCTGAATGAAAAGGAGTCCGCTCAGGAAAATAGGCGCATTTCTTTAAAAAATATCCTGAACCGCATCAAGCGAAGGGATTTTTAATAAGGTAGAGCATTTTTTGGCATTGAGATGACGAAAATGATAGTATCTAATTGTTAGATAATTTGTACGGAAGGAAGTGTGCTCGATTGGTAGTAAACCTACAAAAAGGCCAGCGTGTCGATTTGACGAAAGGCAATGCTGGGTTAAACAAAATCATCGTCGGACTCGGCTGGGATCCGGTTGAACAGAAAAGTGGCGGTGGCTTCCTAAGCGGCCTATTCGGCGGCGGCGGCGGTTCCAATGCCAATATTGACTGTGACGCGTCGGTCCTTATGCTGCAAAACGATAAGCTTTCTCGCCAGGAAGATGTCGTCTACTTCGGTAGAAAAACGAGTGCATGCAACTCGGTTGTCCACTCAGGGGACAATTTGACAGGTGATGGCGATGGTGATGACGAAGTAATTACAGTGGACCTAAACGCCGTGCCGGCACAGTTCAATAAATTAGTGTTCGTTGTAAATATCTATGAAGCGCATAGCCGTCAGCAGCACTTCGGCATGATTCGCAATGCGTACATCCGTGTAGTAGATCCGAGTACGAATAATGAAATCATCCGCTACAATTTATCGGATGATTATCAGAATCAGACAGCCCTTATTACAGGGGAGATTTACCGTCACAACAATGAATGGAAATTTGGCGCACTAGGCACTGGCACTCAAGATAAGAAGCTAGGCGAAGTTTGTGCCCGATTCACATAAAAAAAGGAGGAAATAAAAAATGGTAGTTTCATTGGCAAAAGGTCAAAAGGTTGATTTGACAAAAACAAATCCAGGCCTTCTAAAGGTAATGGTTGGTTTAGGATGGGACACGAACAAGTATGATGGAGGAAATGACTTCGACCTCGACGCATCTATCTTCCTATTGGATGAGACGGGAAAAGTGAAGGACCCGAGCGATTTCGTCTTCTACAACAACACGACGGGCGGCAATGGCGCTGTCGTCCACTCTGGCGACAACCTGACAGGCGATGGCGATGGCGATGACGAAGTGGTATACGTGACACTGAATGATGTGCCGGCTGCTATTCAAAAAATTGCTTTTACCGTAACGATCCACGATGCGGAAAGCCGCAATCAGAACTTCGGTATGGTATCGAATGCCTTCATCCGCCTTGTCAACGATGCAAACGGACAGGAACTGATCCGCTACGATTTAGGTGAAGATTTCTCCATCGAAACAGCACTTGTAGTAGGTGAACTATACCGTCATGGTGCGGAATGGAAGTTCTCTGCAATCGGTTCAGGCTACCAAGGCGGCCTTGCTGCATTATGTAACGACTTCGGACTGCAAGTAGGCTAAGGGGAGGACATATATGGGGATTCAATTAAGCAAAGGGCAACGCATCGACCTGACGAAGAATGATCCATCTCTGCAACGAATCATCATCGGGTTGGGCTGGGATGTCAAGCATTTCGACGGCGGCCAGGACTTTGACTTGGATGCATCCGCATTTCTGCTTGGAGCGGATGGAAAATGCCGTAATGATCTGGATTTCATCTTCTACAATAACCTGCAAAGTACCGATGGCTCGGTCACTCATACGGGAGATAACCGTACGGGCGAAGGCGACGGGGATGATGAACAGCTCAAGGTCGACCTGTCGAAAGTTCCGGCAACGGTCGATCGTATCGCCATTACGGTGACGATTCACGATGCAGAGGCGCGCCGCCAGAACTTCGGCCAGATTGCCAATGCCTTCGTAAGATTGGTAAATGAAGATACGAATAATGAAGTGCTACGTTTCGACCTGGGAGAGGATTTCTCCATTGAAACGGCAGTCGTGTTCTGTGAGCTTTACCGTCATCAGCAGGACTGGAAATTCAATGCGGTGGGGTCGGGCTACCAAGGTGGCTTGGCTGCTTTAGTTCGAGCATACGGTCTATCCGTGTAACGGGCTTCTCATCCACTTCAATCTAATAAAGTATAAAGGAAGCCGGTTCCGAAAGGGGGCGGCTTTTTCTTTTCAAATGGAGGGTTTTTATGCGTTTTTTTATGGATTTACCCCATGAGGAGCTACCGGCAATTTTTTATAAGCAGCCTACTCTCTTTTCCAAGAATACGAGTAAGGAGCATCTCGCTTATTGCCTGGGGGCCACCCTCTATATGCCTGCTACAAAGCCGCATATTGCGGAGGATGTAATCATCAGGAAATTCCCCAATCTGACGTCGGTCGTCATCGACTTGGAGGATGCGGTCGGCGATCTTCATGTAACGGCCGCCCTGCATAATCTACAGCAAACGTTCGAAGTGCTCGCAACAGCCGTCGAGCAGGGAGCTGTTGTGCAGGACGACCTGCCGCTTTTATTCATACGGCCGCGCAATCCAGAACAGCTGGCGGAAGTAACTGCCTTGCTGGGCCCCTTGCAGCACTATCTGACGGGCTATGTGTTTCCGAAATTCCGCCTGCAGAATGCCGATGCCTATCTGGCGGAGCTGGAGGAGCAAAGGAAGAAGGGGTACTTGCTTTACGGCATGCCGATTTTAGAGACGAGCGATATTCTCTATAAGGAAAAACGCCATGAAACCCTGCTCGCCATTCGTGAGAAATTGGTTAGGCATTATGATGCCATTTTAAACGTACGCATCGGCACGACGGATTTTTCGGGAATTTACGGACTCCGCCGTACCCAGCAGACGAGCCTGTACGACATCCTCGTTGTACGGGACTGTCTAGCTGACATTTTCAATGTGTTCGGCAGAATTGAAAATCAGTTTGTCATCTCCGGGAGTGTATGGGAATATTTCGATTCCCCGGCCGCTCGCGAATATGAAACAGGAAATACGTTGACGAGAAAAATGACTGCCACTACTGAAGGTCTGATTAAGGAAGTCCAACTCGACCGCTTGAATGGATTGATTGGAAAAACGATTATCCATCCAACGCATATCAATATTGTGAATGCCTTCCATGTTGTTACACATGAGGAATATATGGATGCAATGGATATCATGGGCAACCAGCAGGGCAGGGTCGGGGTTCAAAAGAGTGAATACGCAAATAAGATGAATGAGATGAAGCCCCATCTTGAATGGGCTCGTAAGGTCCTCATCCGGGCGGAGGTATACGGCGTACTTCATCCACATCGCCAATTCAATGACTTACTGTAGGAGGGGTTCATATGTACTCAGTATTAGAGAAACTTTATGTAGACACAGCAATCCACGAAAATCCGTACCAGTTTGATCGTGCCGCCCTCTTTGACGTGGCGGCGCGCATCAATAAAAAACGCCCATTTTTATTCGTAAGTAAAGTACTGGGAAAGCATTTGGCCGTAAAGCCGCAAATCCCGCTGCTGACAGGAGCGTTGCTGGCCATTCGCTTTGCGGAGGTTACCCTGCGGCAAAGGCGCCCCTATACAGAAAGAGCCGTTCAAGCCTTAAAAAACCAAACAGGCTTCGATGTACTGGACGAAATATGGGAGCATCCCGTCTCGCTCCCTGAAAAGCACCTCGTCATCGGCTTTGCAGAAACGGCGACGGCATTAGGACATGCCTTCTTCCGTGCCTGTGACGACCAGGCATCCTATATCCATACAACCCGGGAGCAGCTCTGCGGCATGGAGCCGATCATCCGGTTTGAAGAAGAACACTCCCACGCAACAAGTCATCGTATGTATACGGAAGATGAGAATCTATTGATAGCACATAGACGCATTATTTTAGTAGATGATGAAATTTCCACTGGGAAGACGAATCTGAATATCATCGAGCAATTGAAGGCCGCCTATCCGCACCTCGAGCATTTCACGGTCGTTTCCATACTGGATTGGCGTAATGAGAGCCAGAGAAAGGCCTATGACGAGCAGGCTTCACGGCTCGGCATCACCATCGATGCAGTATCCCTCATGGCCGGCGATATGACTGTGGAAGGAGCCGTAGAAGAGCAGGAAATGAAAGTGGAAAGACAGCCGGGAACGCTGAACATCGAAAGGGTGGATGTGTCCATGCCATCGATGCTTCCTTATCATTCCTTCAGTGAGGACGGCACGATCTGTACAGATGCCTATTATATAGGGACGGGACGCTTCAGCATCACGAAGGAAAAGGAGCGCAGCGTTCATCAGGAAGTGAAGGCCCTCAGCTCCTCTTTGAAGGAAAAGCGCGGGGATGGGAAGGTGCTGGTGATCGGCACGGGCGAGTGCATGTATATTCCGATGCAGATTGCCTCTGGTCTCGGAGAAGATGTTTATTTCCAGTCTACGACACGCAGCCCCATCTATGCTCATGAACAAACATTGATCTATAATAAATTCCAATTTGAAAGTCCGGAAAATGCCGGGGTCACAAACTATTTATATAATATCCCAGAAGGCCGCTATCAAGAGATTGTGATTGTCCTGGAGCGCCTGGCCAGTGAAAAGGGACTGGAGGAGCTCCTTGCCTCGTTACGTACGGTCGGTGCCGATAGGGTGACGGTCGTAAGGCTCACGAAAAGCACTCCTCCGCCGGATATGCAGTCCAGCTACGACAAGGATGATGTGATGTTCCTGCTGCGTGATTTGAGCCATATCGAGATGGAAAAGGACACGGAGGAACGGGAGCGGCTAATCCAGCAGGGGACCCACTATGCGGAGATGCTGCCGGTGGAGTTCCAGCCGAACGGGAAGTATATGGAGCTTTTCTCTCAGACACTTCATGACTATGCCGCGCGGATTGCGACGGCTGTCGGCATCGTGGCGGAGAAAATCATCGCAAACAAACCGCTTGAGGATGTGGTGCTTGTAAGCCTGGCGCGTGCCGGGACACCGGTCGGCATTCTAATCAAGCGCTACTATGAGTATAAATATAAGGTGAATGTCCCGCATTACGCCGTCTCCATCATCCGTGACCGGGGGATAGATGAAACGGCGCTGCTCTATATACTGAAACATCATCCGCAAGGACAGCTCCAGTTCATAGATGGCTGGACTGGAAAAGGGGCCATTACGAAGGAACTGGCAAAAGCCTGCGAGGCATTCAATGAAAAATACCGCCAACAGATCGATGAGACGCTTGCGGTATTGGCGGACCCAGGCCATTGCGTCGACATTTATGGGACGCGCGACGACTTTTTAATTCCTTCTGCCTGCCTGAATTCGACTGTTTCAGGGCTTGTGAGCAGGACGATTTTAAATCCGCGCTACTTGGAGGAGGGCGATTTCCACGGGGCGAAGTATTACCGTGATCTACTCGACGGGGATGTATCGGACGAATACATTCGGACAATCGTGTCGCACTTTGAAGCAGTGCAAAAGGATGTAGCGGCCTCCATGGCAACGGTTTCCGACGAACCGCCTTCATGGAAGGGGCTGGAGTCGGTCGAAATGATTCAGAGAGACTTCCACATAACAAATACTCATTACATCAAGCCAGGCGTCGGGGAGACAACAAGGGTGCTTCTGCGTCGTGTCCCGTGGAAAATCCTCGTGAACCCGAAGTTCGACCAGGACCTGCAGCATATCTATCTGCTGGCGGAGGAACGCGGTGTTCCAGTCGAAACTTACACAAACATGAGCTATTCCTGCTGCGGCCTCATAAAGGAGATGGAAAGATGAACGTATTCACGACAGACCTAGACAGAACATTTATTTTCTCGGAACGGACGGTCAACCGGTTGGCTGAAGAGCTTGTCTGCATCGAGCAATGGGAAGGGCGCGACCAATCCTTTGTATCAAAGGCATTGCTCGACTATGTGATGAACCTGCAAGAGGACACGCTCATCATTCCGGTGACGACACGGGCACTGCATCAGTATGAGCGCATCACGCTGTTCAGCGATTCGTATAAGCCCTCCTTCGCTATTGCAGCGAACGGAGGAGTGGTGCTGAAAAACGGCATACGCGATTTGGAATGGGATGGCCTAATCAAGAATCAGCTGCAGGAAAGCGTCCCCTTCAAGGAGATGGAGCGCATGTTCGAGCGGCAGTGGCGCCATGCAATGTTCCGCCGGATCACGGAGGCGGATGGGCTGTTCTATGTGTTGATGATAGAGGAGGAGAAGGCGGATTGGGCATGGCTGGAGGAGCTTCGGCAGGAAATGCGCAAGGTCGGCTGGAACAGCTATGTCAACGGCCGGAAGTTCTATGTCTTGCCGGACGCACTGACGAAGGAACGCGCTGTCGAATATGTGCTGCAGGCCATTCCTTATAAAAGGCATTATGCAGCAGGCGACTCCATCATGGACCTCGGCATGCTCGAAATGGCAGACGTGGCCTTTACGCCGATGCATGGCGAGCTGTATAAACAGCGAGGCGATACGCTGAAGGCGACCATCGTCTATGAAGAAGGAGTGCGTTTCACGGAAATGATTCTAGGGGAAATCTGTGGTAGATCCATTGTGAAGTAGAATAATTGTTTACTAATTGACGGGGGTGGAGAAATGGTAAATTTGAATAAAATTGAATTAACGAAAAAGGGGCAGTCCATCAATCTTGAAAAGAAGACTGGCAAGATTGGACGGATTACGGTCAATCTGAATTGGAACCAGCAGGCGCAGAAACAGAGCGGAGGCTTCTTATCGTCGCTATTCGGTGGCAAAAACAGCGGCATCGACCTTGATCTTGGGTGCCTGTTCGAACTGAAGAATGGCGACAAGGGCTGTGTACAGGCATTGGGAAATTCATTCGGAAGCTACCATGACTGGCCGTATATGGAACTAGATGGTGATGACCGGACGGGCTCGGTCAGCAATGGGGAGAATCTGCGCATCAATGGTGACTTCCTCAAGGAAATCAAGCGCATCGTCGTCTATTCATTCATCTATCAGGGAGTGGCAAACTGGGCGCAGGCGGACGGTGTCGTGACGCTTTCCTATGAAGGCGGGCAGGATATCGTCGTGCGTCTCGATGAACACCGTGCCAACATGGGAATGTGCGCCATTGCGATGATTGAAAATGTGAATGACGAGACATTCAAGGTGGAGCGCCTCGTCGAGTACTTCAAAGGCCATGAAGCGATGGACAGGGCATATGGCTGGGGGATGAGCTGGACGCCGGGTAGAAAATAGGTAAACAAAAGGTTCGAGCGATTGATGGCTCGAACCTTTTTCTTAGAATAGAATATGTGCAATCGCCGCAACGATTGGAATGGAGATGATTGTACGGATGAGGAAGATCATGAATAGATCCCAAAGCTTCAGTGGAAGCTTTGTTCCTAAAATCAATCCCCCGACTTCCGACATGTAAATCAACTGCGTGACAGAAACCGTCGCGATGAAGAAGCGCGTCATTTCCGATTCGATGCCTGATCCTAGAATGGAAGGCAATAGCATGTCTGCAAAACCGACGATCATCGTCTGGGCAGCTTCCCCGGCTTCCGGGATTTGCAGCAACGCCAGAATCGGCTCGAACGGCATGCCTAGAATCTTGAAGAAGCTTGTGAATTCAGCGAGCACCAATGCAATTGTACCGAATGCCATGATGACCGGTGTTACGGCAAACCACATTTCGAGTACGTTTTTGAATCCGCCGCTGATGATCTTCGTCAGATTTTTATTCGACTCCGCCTTTGATAGGGCTTTGTGCAATCCGAATGTCACGGCATTATAATCAGCCGGTACGTCCTCGAAGTTTGCGGGAAGCTCTGACCCGTCGATCAATGTATCGGCCTTCCCGCGCAGCGGGAAGATGCGTGGCATGATGAATGCCAGAATGAGACCTACTAAAATGACTGAGCCGTAAAATTCAAGGAAATAATTATTTAAACCGATTGTTTCGAGTACGACAAGACAGAATGTAATGGATACGACCGAGAATGTCGTCGCAATGACGGCGGCTTCGCGGCCAGTGTAGCTCTTATCCTCATATTGCTTCGCCGTCAGTAAGACACCAATCGTGCCGTCGCCCACCCATGAGGCCAAGCAGTCGATCGCTGCGCGTCCAGGAATCTTGAAGAGCGGACGCATGATTTTCACCATCATCGAGCCGAAGAACTCGAGTAGGCCAAAGTCTGTCAAGAGCGGCAGTAACAGGCCGGCAAAGAGGAACAGCGTGAACATGAGTGTGACCAAGCCGCCATCCGGTGCAAGCAATACACCCGCCGTCACATCGGAAGTGAAGCTCTCAGGACCGACCTGGAACAAATACATCCCGGCGAATACGACTGCCAGGACACGCATCACTGTCCAGAACCAATGGACGCGGAACAGGGAGTCCAGCAATGTACGGGGTCCTTTTTGCGGAATGAAGTGCATCGCAATCGATCCTAATGCCGCGATGATGAAAACAATGAATGCAAACCAATGAATGAATGGTTCTACTTTTCCACCTAGCCAATTCGCCAAGATGGCAATAGGCACCTTTAGCTCGTCATTTACCGTAATAGGTGTAATGAACAAGAAAACCCCAATGGCAGACAAAGCCAGGAAAAGAAACCACGTATAAGCCGAAAATTTCTTCATTTATGATAACCTCTTTTATTGTAGTGTTGAATATTTATACACTATATAACCTTCATATACAATTGTCTACTGTTTTTCGTAAAGACTAATTATTCTGATAAAATGGATGAATACGATTTGCATATACCTCTAGAAAATAATGGATTGATGTGCAAATCATACTCTTCCTAATAGTTTTATAAGTGGTTTGTTACAGCAAAGAAGACATATCTGAAAAGTGAATGAAATGCATAAAAAAACGTATATTTGTATGTGAAAAAAGCGGACATTGGAAATGCCCGCCTGTAAAAACAATTATAAAGATGCACTATTGATGGATCCATCCAGCTCGTCTTCATGCTGGATAGGATAGAATTTTTCAACATTCAACCAGCTCTCGCTCATCGGTTGACCTTCCTCTATGCGCTTAGTCGTTTCTGCCATCATCCAGGCAGTTTGCGACGCATGCGCTTGGAGTGCCTTTAATTTATCCAACTTCACACTGCTGACATCCAGGTTGATCGGTGCTTCGCCCAATTTCTCCTCTGTGTCGTTTGCAAAAGCGACGCCCCAGATTTTCGGACGTTGCTCTTTTGGCATCCGGCGAACGGCTTCCACCACCGCACGTGCTGTAGCTTCATGGTCGGGATGGACGGCAAAGCCCGGGTAAAACGTGAAGATCAGCGATGGATTCAATTCTTCGATAAGATCGCTTACAAGCTTCACCATTTTTTCATCATCTTCAAATTCAATCGTCTTGTCACGCAGCCCCATCATGCGTAAATCCTGAATGCCCATTGCTTCAGTTGCGCCTTTTAGCTCTGCGCGCCGGATTTCCGGCAGGGATTCACGTGTCGCAAATGGGGGATTGCCAAGATTCCGTCCCATTTCCCCCAGTGTAAGGCAGGCATATGTAACCGGCACACCCATGTTTGCATATAGGCGGACTGCTCCTGAACAAGAGAATGCTTCATCATCCGGATGGGGGAATACGAGTAAAATTTGACGTTCTTGTTCCAATATCATCAATCATTCACTCCTTTAGTATGAAAATGGCGTCTCGCTAATCTCCAGTGCGATTGCCAGCTTCCCTGTATAGTCTAGCCCGGCCATGAGTAATCGGCCCTTTCCGTCAAGCTCGAAATGGGTGATGCCTTGTGCGTATACCCAGCCGTGCTCCATTTTCAGACCCACCCGGTGAGGGGAGTCCCCCGCAACTTTCCCGAGCTCATATCGTATACATACATTACGTATAAATGCGCCCGCATTGAACACATTTTCATCAAAATGTGTAGCATAGGCGCCGTTTGTCGTCTCAAGATGAATATAGACGTTCTTGTTCGCAAAAGAATTAAGCAATTCCTGGAGTCTTTCCACTTCTACTTCCTTCACTCTTAACTCTCCTTTCGAATCTGTTTACCTATAAGTATAGTCAAAAATTTTTAAAGAGGGGTAGTAAAAAGGTGTGCGGCATGTAAAATTTAACTTATCTTGATGTATTTGAGCGGATTGGTTGGGGTGTGATGAATTCCTAAAAACGATGTGAAATACACACATGCAAAAAAGACTGTCCGGTAAGTTCAAGCCTTACCAGACAGCCGTCATTTTTTAGATAGTCGTCACTGTCACTTCTGGTGCGCCATAGCGCGATTTTGCACCGTGCATGACAGGGCCTACATATTCGTTCAATGCCCATCCGTGCTGGATCGCGGCTGCAACGAATTCCTTCGCTTCAATCACCGCTTCTTCTACCGATAGCCCGTTGGCAAGGTTCGCGCACACGCTTGCCGCAAATGTACAGCCGGCTCCATGATTATGCGTGGAGGCCACTTTTTCTGTTTCGAGCAATTTGAATTCCGAACCGTTATAGAAAAGGTCGACAGCCTTTTCCGTAGGCAGTGCCTTGCCACCCTTGATGACGACATTCTTCGCTCCGAGTTCATGGATCTTCGCTGCCGCTGCCTTCATTTCTTCAATCGTTTTCGGTGTGCCTGTACCTGCCAGCTGCCCCGCTTCGAAAAGGTTCGGCGTTACGACCGTTGCGTAGGGAAGCAGGTATTCGATCATGGCCGTCGTGTTGCCGGGATTCAATACTTCATCTTCGCCCTTGCAGACCATTACCGGATCGATGACGACTTTATCCGTGCCGGATTGCCGGATGGCCTCGCTTGCAATTTTGATGATTTCCTCGGATGCAAGCATGCCCGTCTTCACCGCATCGATGCCTGTAGACAGCGCCGTTTTGAGCTGCTGTTGCAGCACCTCTGTCGGCAGGGCGTATACGCCATGGCTCCAGCCGTTGTCAGGGTCCATTGTGACGACCACCGTCAATGCCGTCATGCCATATGTACCGTGCTCCTGGAACGTCTTTAAATCGGCCTGGATGCCTGCTCCTCCTGATGTATCCGAGCCTGCAATGGTTAATGTCTTCTTTAATGTCATAGCTACTTCTCTCCTTGGATGAATTTCCACCATCTATTGAATATGAGTATACACATGTCCTGACTTTTATAAAATGGTCAGAAAACAAAAAAAACATGTGGTCAGATGGGCGGTTTGCTTGCGTAAAGCAGTGGGACGCACTACGTTTAAGAGAGAGGTGATGCAGATGAAAAAAGTGTTTGATAATGAATGGCAGCAAGTCCTGCAGGAGGAGTTTGAAAAGCCGTATTTTCAAGAGCTGCGGGAATTTGTGGCCGAGGAATATAGCAGGACGGTCGTCTACCCGCCGAAAGAGGATGTCATGAATGCCATGCATGCAACGGATTTCCCGGATGTGAAGGTAGTGATCTTAGGGCAGGACCCATACCACGGTCCAAATCAGGCGCATGGCATGAGCTTTTCCGTCAAGCCGGGCGTCCCGCACCCGCCGAGCCTCCGGAATATGCTGAAGGAGCTCCAAGAGGACGTAGGATGTACAATCCCGAAAGACGGCTATTTGATGAAATGGGCCGAGCAAGGCGTCCTGCTGCTCAATACCGTGCTGACTGTCCGTGCCGGAGAGGCCAACTCCCATAAAGGGAAGGGGTGGGAGCGGTTTACCGATACAATCATCACGAAGCTTGCGGAGAGGCAGGAGCCGATCATCTTTGTGTTGTGGGGGAAGCCGGCTCAGACAAAGAAGGCAATCATTGCACGCCATCCCCAGCATGTGATTTTAGAGGCGCCGCACCCAAGCCCGCTGAGCGCACGCCGCGGCTTTTTTGGAAGCCGCCCGTATTCGAAAATCAATGCCCAGCTTATTGCGTGGGGCAAGGAGCCCATCGATTGGCAGCTGTAAGCCAAGTCCCTTTTCTCCCTATTTGAAACATGATAAAGTGTTTAGGAAAGCGAGGGAGTACCATGAGGATCAATTGTTTTAAGTGTGCGTATTTCAAAGTTACATGGGACCCTGCCAATCCAAGAGGGTGCCAGGCATACGGATTTAAAACAAAGCAGCTTCCTTCTGTCGTCGTGAAGCAATCATCCGGCATGGATTGTATGAAGTTTGTACCAAAGGAGGAACGGCGATGATTTCTTATGAAGCAGTGCTTATACAAATGGAGCGGCTCGTACAAAACGCCAAACAATCACAGAATGAGCAGTACGTGCGCGAACAGCTGACTGCTGTGAAGGCGTTGTGCGATGTGGTGCTTGTACAGCCAAGTGAACTGTCTCCTCGTCAAGGGATGAGTGCGTCTTCTGCCGTCCCCGCCATGCAGGCCAATCCGGGAACATTTCTGCAGCAGACGGCTTCTTCCGACAGGCTGCAGGAGCCGGATGCGAACGGCGATTCCATCTTTGACTTTTAAAAAAAACGCCATTGCTCTGGCGAACAGCTTATTTACTGTCGCGGAGGCTCTGCCGAATTGCAGAACCATTCTGGCAAAACCAATCTGCTAGAAACAGAGATTCATTGCTGAATAAGTGCGCTGGCAGTGGCCGAATGAAAGAGGTTTTATCATGAAGGGTTCAATTATTTCTGGTGCGGTTCATGGGTTTTTAGCCGTATCGCTGGGTGCTTTTGGGGCACATGCGCTTGAAGAGGTGTTGGACGAGTACAGCCAGGGAATCTGGGATACGGCAGTCCAGTATCAAATGTTCCATGCAGCAGCGCTTGTACTGGTCGGTATTCTCATGAGCGCGAAGCTATTTGGAGAAATGAAACAATTAAAAACGGCGATGATCTGCCTGAACCTGGGTGTTGTCTTCTTCTCGGGCACCCTGTATACGCTCGCTTTGACGGGCATCGGTGTATTGGGGGCGATCACTCCAATCGGCGGGGTATTGTTCCTGATCGGCTGGGTGATGGTGATTGTCGCGACCGTCAAGTCTGCGAAATGAATATATGACCCTTGTTTTCTATAAATAGAATGAAAACAGGGGTCATTTTCATTCTATTTTATAGAAGGCAGCCAAGAAATTTTCAATGGTATACTGAATCATGAGGAGATGATGAAATAATGGAACAATTAGTTTCTTTACTGGAGCAAAAGTATGAAGAGATGGTTGCGATTCGCCGCTATCTGCATATGAGGCCGGAGCTTTCATTCCAAGAAGTGCATACACCGGCCTATATCGCGAATTTTCACCGGGAACTTGGGCTGGAAGTACGTGAAGGAGTAGGGGAACGGGGCGTTGTCGCCACGCTGCGCGGAGGAAAGCCGGGAAAGACAGTTGCACTGCGGGCCGACTTCGATGCACTTGCCATCCAGGAGCAAAACGACATCCCGTATAAATCCAAGAATGATGGGGTCATGCATGCGTGCGGCCATGATGGTCATACGGCTACCCTGCTCGTTCTTGCAAGATGCCTGGCCGACATGCGCGAGGAGCTTTCCGGCAACATCGTCTTCATCCACCAGCATGCAGAGGAATTGGCGCCAGGCGGGGCGAAGGCGATGATTGAAGATGGCTGTCTGGAAGGGGTGGATGTCATCTTCGGCACCCATCTTTGGGCACCGGCTCCACTGGGGGATGTGCTGATACGTGAAGGGGCCATCATGGCGGCTGCCGACCGCTTTGAAATCGTCATCCATGGGAAGGGTGGACATGGCGCGGAGCCGCATCACGCTATTGATGCCATCGTTACGGGCGCTCAATTCGTCACGCAGCTGCAGACGCTTGTTTCACGCCGCGTCAATCCGCTGAATCCGGCTGTCATCTCAGTAGGACATTTTGAAGCAATCAACCCATTCAATGTAATTGCCGATTCCGTGAAACTGGAAGGGACCGTCCGTACATTTGACGAGACCGTACGTGAACAGATTACGGAGGAGATAGAGCTGCTATTGAAGGCTGTATGCCTTGGTGCAGGTGCTTCCTATACATACAGCTACCACAAGGGATATCCGCCGGTTGTCAACCATCCGCGCGAGACAGCCTTTGTGGCGGAAATCGCGCGTCATACCCCGTCGGTCAATGCGGTACATACATGTGAACCGTTCATGATTGGGGAAGATTTCGCCTACTACCTGCAACACGTACCGGGCACGTTCTTCTTCACGGGGGCAAAAGACCCTGGCTGGGAAACGGCCTATCCGCATCACCACGCAAAGTTCAATTTTGACGAACGTGCCATGCTCATCGCCGCTAAAATACTGGGCGAGGCAACATTGCAGTTTTTGCGTAAGGACCTTTGAACCGTGTACTGAATAGTTCGAATGTAATAAAATGACGTAAAATGCTCGATTTTGTAAAATATACAAATGTATACGTCGGAATGTAATAGAATAGCTATGAAATGGAAAAAAATAGTGATGGGGGGCGCAGACATGAAAGTCGGAACAAAGTTAAACATAGCTTTCTATTCAATTATCGGACTCCTATGCATTTCGATGGGAATCAGCTTTTACAGTTTATCAAATATCGAAAACAAGACGGATGAAGCGCTAAATAACCGCGTGGTGCAGCTTCGTATCATTGATAAAATCCGCATTGATGTCGGTATGCAGGGTTTGTATGCCCGTGCGCTAATGATTGATACGACAGATGAAAACAGGGGCAAGTTGTTGGACCATGCAGCGGAGCTAGACAACAATATCTCGGCATTAAAGAAGCTCATCATCATGAACACAATGAAGGACTACTGGCAGGAGGCCAATGACTATAATGTGAAATTCAATGAGATTTTGGAGAAGGTATTGGCCGCTGTGGACGCCGGAGATATTGAGTCGGCGATTACAATAGTGAATACAGAGCTTCAGACTGCCAACGTAGGAATCTTGACGGTGGCGAAGAAAATGGGGGAATTTCAGGAGGAGCAGCTGGCGCTCATTAAAGAGGAAACAGAAGGTTCCATCAGCACCTCCCGCAATACTTCGATCATCATCCTGATTCTCAGCCTATTAATTAGCGTCTTCCTGATCGGTTATATTCGTCATACAATTACGAAACCATTGAACCGAGTAAATGATGCAGTACATGTGATTACGAATGGAGACCTATCGCAGCAAGACATCTCATACGTATCCAAGGATGAAATTGGCCAATTGGCGAAGGCATTCAATGATATGAAGGCGAGCCTGAGGGGGCTGGTCAAGAACGTCCAAGCGAATACGGTACAGTTGAGTGCAGCGGCAGAGGAGCTTTCTGCCAGCACAGAGGAAGTCTCGGCCACAACAGAAGATGTGACACAGCAGGTGGCGATGACGGCAGATGCGGCCCAAGGTTCGGCGCGTGCGGCGAATGAAAGCGCACTAGCGATGGAGGAGACGGCACAGGGGGTACAGCGGATTGCGGAAGCATCCCAGACGCTGCATACATCCTCGCTTGAAGCCAGCAGTACGGCTGCATATGGTGCGGAAATCATCGAACATGCCCAAAAGCAGATGGACGTCATCAGCGGCTCGACAACCGTCGTCAATGATCTTGTCCAAAAGCTGGCCAAGCAGACAGAGGAAATTGAGCATATTACGAAGGTGATTACTGGCATCACAGACCAGACGAATCTGCTTGCATTGAATGCCGCAATCGAAGCGGCACGTGCAGGCGAGCATGGGAAAGGCTTTGCGGTCGTGGCGGATGAGGTCCGCAAGCTGGCGGAGGAATCCAAGAAATCGGCAAATTCCATTGTGGCTCTGACGGATGAAATTAAAGCTGATACTGAAAACGTGGAGCGCGCGGTAGGGGATTCGCTTGTTTCGGTAGAGGATGGTGTCGGCATCATAGGCAAGGCGGGAGAGTCATTCCATGCCATTGCTTCTGCTGTAGATGCAATGACGTCGCAGATTCAGGAAATCTCGGCCACATCCGAGCAGCTTTCAGCGAGTGCCGAACAGGTGACGGCTTCGGTCAATGAAATTTCGGGTGGGGCACAATCGGCTGCAGGAAGCCTCGACATGATTGCTGCTGCCACGGAGGAACAGGCGGCAACAATGCAGGAAGTGAGCAGTGTGGCCATGTCCTTGAATGAGAGCGCACAGGATTTGCAGGCAGAAATCCAGCGATTTACAGTATAGAATGAAAATGAGCCGGCTCATCAGCATGAGTCGGCTCATTTTTTATGTGCGTGGCTGTGGCTGTTGGTTGAAATAGTTCAGCTCTTCATCGAACTCCGCATAGTCGAAGTAAATCATGGGGAAGAGGAAGCGATGATTTGTTCTTAATTCTCGCAAGATGACATGATCACGCCCCGCTGCTTCCACCACGCCCCGTACATTCCGTGTATAGCTTCCCTCGACTGTCTGATTGAACGAAAAGTAAAAATTCCCGGGCTTCCCCCGGTTCAGACGCAAAATGTTTTCGATGTATGATTCCTCTCGTATTTGTACCGGGGTCCGGAACGGCGGAACGGAGGGCTGCTGGCCGGGATACTGCTGAGCCAACTGTTGTGGAGTCCAATAATAAGTCAAAAACTCATCCTTTCAAAATGAAATCGTGGAGCACGCAGATTCGTTCGATGCAAAAAAGCAATGGCCTCTCTAGCGGCTTCTGCCCCATCAGGAGGACAGTCACCGGGTTTCCCTATCAAACACCGGGCGCTTGCGGCGGGATGGGAATAATCCCCTTGAATGCACGTTCAACCAGTCTAGACCCGCTGATAGAAGCAGTCCCCAAGCGGCGCCTTCAAGCCGCTAGACCGTTTTTTCAAGCGGGGCTATTGTGAAAGTCCAAGCAGTCGGCCTGAATCCGGTTAACGCCGACATTGCCGACCATCAACATCCACAATTGCTCTACCCCCTCAGCCCGCCGTAGCCCTGCCAGCGGTGTACTAGGCGCATTGTTTGTATGACAGCGATGGGCGTATCTCCTTTGTTCTTAATGTATGTAGGAAAATAAAAAAGTACACCGAATAAATAATTTAAAAGTCCATATAATAAAAAACAAGTCGAGCAGTGGCTTTTGCTGCACTATGAGGGGTAATAATAGTAGGGACATGGGTAAAACTAGCGTACGAACAGTCCTCCATTGCCTTATGAATCATCCAAAAAAGGAGAGGGTGCTATGAGGATAGATGTATGGATAGCGGTACTGCTGGGGGCAGTCTTGTCTTTTGTGATCGGCAACCTATACGGCCAGCCGCTCCATTGGTATTTGTTCATCCTCATTGTATTTGTCGGTTTTTTCATCAACACGATCATTCTAATCTTGAAGACGAATGATGAAAACGTATGAGGGAATGAGTAATCAGGATGGTTACTCATTTCTTTTTGTTTGTAGGGGGATATATGGAAGGGGCCTTCTGCGAGCTCCGCATTTCTTGATACCAATCTACCAGGAAGCCTTGCCCCTATGATGGCCGCTTCTTTTATGGGATGAAAAAACGGGCGGCCGAGGCCACCCGCAATCATTTATTTACTTACTGATAGGAATTTCACCAATTTTTCATTGTCCAATAGGTTGCCGACGAAGAACTCGCCGAATTCCCCATAGCGGGCCGATACTTCGTCAAAGCGCATTTCATATACGAGTTTCTTGAACTGTAGTACATCATCCGCAAATAAAGTGACGCCCCATTCGTGGTCGTCAAAGCCGACAGAGCCGGTGATGATCTGCTTCACCTTTCCTGCATAGCCGCGGCCGATCATGCCGTGTGAACGCATCAGGCTCTTGCGCTCGTCCATGGAAAGCATGTACCAGTTGTCGTTGCCCTGGCGGCGTTTGTCCATTGGATAGAAGCACACATATTTCGAACGTGGCAATTCCGGGTACAGACGTGCGCGTACATGTGGGTTTTGATAAGGGTCCTCGTTGGATTCCCCCGCAAGATAGTTTGATAATTCCACTACAGAAACGTAAGAATACGTAGGAATTGTGAAGTCTGCAATGGCAAGTTTATTGAATTCCGCTTCAAGCTCCTGCAACTCATCCATTGTTTCGCGAAGCGTCATGATCATGAAATCCGCCTTTTGGCCGACAATGGCATAGAATGCATGCGCGCCTGTTTTTGCCACATCTGCCTCGTTCAGCTTCTCTAGGTATTGTATGAATTCATCTACTGCTGCCTGACGCTCCTCCTGGGAAACTAATTTCCAGGAAGCCCAGTCCATTGAGCGGAAATCGTGTAAAGCATACCAGCCGTCTAATGTAATCGCTGCTTCATTCATTGTGTAAGACACTCCTTCTACTTGGTAATCATTCACGATTAGTTTAACACAATTACCAGATATTTCGTCATTATGAGTTTCGGAAAAATGGAACATGTCACCAATTTGACATGAGTTAAAAATACAGTATGCTAGGTGTAGTCAATCGATAGGGAGATAAATACAATGAATGATTTTTTATGTAATACGAATTGGCGCTTCATCGATCAGTCGCTGAGCATGCAGACGCGCTCGCCGCTTGAATCGTTCGCCATGGATGATACATTGTGCCATCTGACGGGGCATGGGGAAAGTCTGCCGGCCATCCGGACATGGGTACATAATGAATCGATCGTCCTCGGGATTCAGGACCACCGACTTCCTCATATTGAAGAGGGGATGAAGCTGCTCCGCAGGGCGGGATACGAGCCGATCGTCCGCAATTCGGGCGGGCTGGCTGTCGTGCTTGACCCCGGCGTCCTGAACATTTCCATCGTATTCGGCGAGACGGTCCCGACAAGCATTGATGAGGCATTCGGCTATATGGTGGACCTGGTGAAGGCCATATTCCCCGAAGCGGCAGACAAGATTGAAGCCTATGAAATCGTCGGCTCCTATTGTCCGGGTTCATTCGATTTGAGCATCGGCGGGAGGAAGTTTGCGGGCATTTCCCAACGCCGTATGCAGAACGGCATTGCGGTGCAGGTGTATTTATGCATCGAAGGGAGCGGCAGCGGGAGGGCCGCATTGATCCGTGACTTCTACGAGACGAGCCTGCAGGGGGAGAAGACGAAGTTCAGCTATCCCGCCGTCGTGCCGGAAGTGATGGCGTCGCTGCAGGAGCTGATAGATGCAGAACTGACGGTGGCCAGTGTGAATATGCGCCTCCAGATGCTGCTGCTTGAATGGAATCCGGCCATGCAGCTGCTCCCGCTCCAGGAAGACGAGCTCCGTTACTATACACATTATTTGGAGAGGGTCTTCAAGCGGAATGCCTCCTTGCTGCAGGCTGATGGAAAATAAGCCTGCCCAAAATGAAAAGGGAGCGCTGCTATTGCAGCTGCTCCCCATTTTCAGGTTGCGGCGAGGAAGCTACTAAGTTACCGTTTCGCTCCATTTTAAATACCGGTGCCACCCGTTCTTCCTCATTATCTAGTGTGACAAGTCGGCGTGCGCGGTTCATGATGTTGACGAACTGCTCGTAGTCGCTCTTGATTTCCTTGTTTTCACGTTCGAGACGTGCCACTTCCTGCTCTAATTCTTTCATTTTTTCCGTCGTGATATTTGCCATGTGGCGCCATTTCGTTACTTCCGTTTCTGCTGAACTATGATGCTGCAAACGTGCAAGGTAGGCAATGACAATGTCGAGCGACAGTGCCGATAATGGAATGGTACGGCCATCTTCCTCATTTGCGGAAGGAAGTAAGTAGATTTGCTGTGCACGGCGCTTCCCGATTGTGCCCAGCACACGAAGTCGCTCTTTCCGCTCTTTTTTCGCCTCTGCCAGCTCCTGCTCATAGAATCTGCGAACGACTGCATTCCATCGGAAACCGCATGCGGCCGCTGTACGATTCAGTGCATCTCCTGCTTCCTCAAAAGCATTTAATTGTGTACTGCCTTCCTTTACGTGTCTTAATACCGCCTCGGCTAAAAGTTCATCGTTTTCTTTCAACCAGGCATCCTGTCTGATTTTTACCATGGAAAAATCCCCCTAACTTATGATTTCAATACTAATATGTCCACGTTTACGAGAGTTTATTCTTAATTTTTTTTCAAGTGAAAAATAGCTTCAGACCTTTGACTGAAGTGTATCTTTTCCTCTTGAATAGATGGGTATTTTTGAGCTACAATAGGAAAGGTTTAAAATATAACAAGACTGCTGAATAAGCGTAAAATAGAATAGAAAGGGTGTTGACACTATGGCAAACCTCTTCCACGTTTGCGATGAATGTCAGGCCGTTAATTTAAAAACGTTAATTCCCAAATTAAAAGAGATAGATCCAGAAGCAACGATTGAAATTGGCTGTCATTCATATTGCGGGCCAGGCCGCAAAAAGACATTTACATTTGTAAATAATCGACCGGTAGCAGCTCTTACGGAAGAAGAGCTTATGGAAAAAGTAGTAGCAAAACTGAAAAAGTAGTATTGAAGAGATGGTCCGGGTACACGGCCGTCTCTTTTTTGATGATAATGAGTTGGTTCTTTCATATAATAGGAGTAGAAGCAGCATAGAGGAGGTTTAGGAAATGGATTACGCAGCGTCGAAACTAGCAGAAGAAAAAGTATTTAAAGATCCGGTGCATCGCTATGTGCATGTACAAGACCAGGTCATCTGGGATCTGATTGCCACGCGTGAGTTTCAGCGTTTGCGGAGAATCCGGCAGTTGGGCACCACCTATCTCGTATTCCACGGGGCGGAGCACAGCCGCTTCAACCATTCGCTCGGCGTGTATGAAATCGTCCGACGCATCATCGACGACGTCTTCAACGGCAGGCCGGAATGGGATAATAACGAGCGGCTGCTGGCACTGTGCGCAGCGCTTCTCCATGACTTAGGTCACGGACCGTTTTCCCATGCTTTCGAGGCGGTCTTTGGGACTGACCATGAAGCTTATACACGTGCAATTTTACTTGGCGATACAGAGGTGAACGCTGTATTGAGGAAGGTAGATTCGAATTTCCCGGAGCTTGTGGCCCAGGTAATCGACAACAACTACACGAATCAGCAGGTGGTCAGCCTGATCTCCAGCCAGGTCGATGCCGACCGGATGGATTATTTGCAGCGGGACGCCTATTATACGGGTGTAAGCTACGGCCATTTCGACATGGAGCGTATAATGCGCGTCATGCGGCCGCGCAAGGACATGGTCGTCATCAAGGCGAGCGGGATGCATGCCATTGAGGACTACATCATGTCGCGCTACCAGATGTATTTGCAGATTTACTTCCACCCGGTATCGCGCAGTGCGGAAGCGGTGCTGAATCATATTTTGAAGCGGGCGAAAAAATTGAGCGAGGAAGGCTACCGATTCAAGTTTGAGCCGGTTCATTTCAGGCCCTTCTTTGAGAAGGATGTATCCTTGGCACAATATTTGGCGCTCGATGAAAACATCATGATGACCTACTTCCAGTTCTGGATGGATGAAGAGGACGCCATTTTAAGCGACCTGTGCCGCCGCTTCATCAACAGGGACTTGTTCGAGCATATGGACCTGAACCCGGAGGAGGAGCCGGAGCGCTATGCATGGCTTGTCGAGCAGGTGAAGGCAATCGGGCTGGATCCCGACTATTATGTGAAGCCGGACTCCACATCCGATCTGCCGTACGATTTCTATCGTCCGGGTGTCCTGCCTACGAAGCGGCCGATTTATCTGGAAATGCCGAGCGGGGAAATCCGGGAGCTTGCCGAGCAGTCGCATATCGTGTCTGCCATGGCGAACAACATCAAAACGGATTATAAAGTGTATTATCCGAAGGAAATTCATTTTTCCCAGTAAAAAACGGCGATTCCACATCCGTATGATGGGGCATCGCCGTTTTAGCCTTTAAGGGCCTATTTATCGCTTGCAAGGACGCCGCCGGTAGCGTAGTGCGATTTTGGCATGTCCTCGATGATGATTGTGACATTCGCTGCCGGAGCACCCGTCGTTTCGGATACGGCTTGTGTCACTTTTTCCACTAAGGCGCGTTTTTGTTCGTCTGTACGCCCTTCCAGCATTTTCACGGTCACGATTGGCATAATGAAACCTCCTGATTGTGTTGAGAATTTATATAAACAATGATAACGCATATACAGGGGGAAGAATAGTTGCTTATCCATATTTTCTGGAACTTTTCATATGGACCATTAGTAGAAGTGCAACGATGAGAAAAAGATACTGAAAATTATGCCTCCCTTTCTTGACAGGAGGAATGCTTCGACATAATATATAAGTAAATTATTATATACTAATGCGCGGAGGCTTCTATGGATATTCAAGTAATGGAAAAGCAACTAAAGGCAGTAGCGGACCAAAATCGGCTAAAGTTGCTCGCCTGCCTGAAAAAAGGCGAAGTATGTGTATGCGATTTTGTGGATGTGCTGGGCGTCTCGCAGCCGGCCGTGAGCCAGCACCTTCGAAAACTGAAGGAAGCGGGAATCATTGCAGAGCGCAAGGTGGGTACGTGGAAGCACTACCGGATCAAGGAGGAGCAGACACCTCTCATGCAGGGCATCCTGGCAGAAATTGAACCGCTGGCTACATGCAATTGCAAGACAGCTGAAGAAGAGGGGCAGTGTGGATGTTAGTATTGGCAAGCTTCATCTTCATTGTGACCTTGGTATTTGTCATTTGGCAGCCGAAAGGGCTGAATATCGGCTGGTCTGCCTGTGCGGGTGCGCTTATCGCATTGCTCACGGGCGTCGTGGACTTTCAGGATGTAGCGAATGTAGTGGACATTGTATGGAACGCCACGCTGTCGTTCATCGCCATCATTTTGATTTCGCTGATTCTAGATGAAATCGGTCTGTTTGAATGGGCGGCCCTCCACATGGCGCGGGCGGCAAAGGGGCACGGCATCAAGATGTTCGTCTATGTCAGCCTCCTTGGTGCGGTTGTGGCGGCATTGTTCGCAAATGACGGGGCGGCCCTGATTTTGACGCCGATTGTCCTGGCGATGGTGAGGAATCTGAAGTTCAGCGAGAAGATGATCTTTCCGTTCATCATGGCGAGCGGATTCATCGCCGATACGACTTCGCTTCCCTTTGTCGTCAGCAACCTTGTGAATATCGTCTCTGCCGACTTTTTCGGCATCGGCTTTGTGGAATATGCTTCACGGATGATTGTGCCGAATCTATTTTCATTGCTGGCCACGATTACCGTGCTGTTGATCTACTTCCGTAAATCCATTCCGAGGACCTATGATTCATCGATGCTGAAGGAACCTCGCCTGGCAATCCGTGATATGCGGATGTTCAAGCTTTCCTGGGTGGTGCTCGTCATCCTGGTGGCAGGCTACTTTGCGAGTGAGTGGATGGCAGTGCCGGTGTCATTCATTGCCGGTGCCATCGCCGTGTTCTTCCTGCTGATGGCCAGAAGAAGTCCGGCAGTCAATACGGGGGCAGTCATCAAGGGGGCGCCATGGAACATCGTCTTCTTCTCAATCGGTATGTATGTAGTCGTCTACGGCCTGGGGAACGCCGGGTTGACGGAGGCGCTTGCCGGTGTGATTGAGGCGACGGCAGAGCAGGGGCTATTCGTAGCGACTATTGCGATGGGCTTCATCGCTGCATTTTTATCGTCCATCATGAACAATATGCCGACCGTGATGGTCAATGCATTGGCAATCGCCGAAACGAATACGACAGGGGTAGTCCGGGAGGCTCTCATTTATGCGAATGTCATCGGCTCGGACTTGGGGCCGAAGATTACGCCGATTGGTTCGCTCGCCACGCTCGTCTGGCTGCATGTATTGTCGCAGAAAGGCATCCGCATTTCATGGGGTACATATTTCAAGACGGGCATTGTGCTGACGATTCCAATTTTGTTCATTACACTGGTTGGTCTATTTATTCAATTTATCTTATAGAGTGAGGGCATACTATGCAAAAGACAATTTACTTTTTATGTACAGGAAACTCCTGCCGCTCCCAGATGGCGGAGGGCTTCGGGAAAAAATACTTGCCGGACTGGCGTGTGCTCAGTGCGGGGCTTGAAGCGCACGGCTTGAATCCGAATGCCGTAAAGGCCATGGCGGAGGCAGGAATCGATATTACCGGCCATACAAGCGATACGATTGATCCGGCCGTGCTACAGGACGCAACAATCGTCGTAACGCTTTGCGGGCACGCGGATGAGCATTGCCCCATGACGCCGCCGACTGTGCGCCGTGAGCATTGGGGATTTGATGACCCTGCAAAGGCGACGGGGACAGAAGAAGAAAAATGGGCGGTATTCACGGCCGTACGTGACGCCATCGAGGAACGAATCAAGCAGTTTGCGAAGGAGGAAGCGGAAAATGGACATGACAGTGGAAGGTAGGCATTATTTGATGCAGGTGCTAGAGGAGGCAGAGGTGAAGACGCTACGCTTCTATGGGGTACCAGGATGCTGCGGGATAAGCGTAGGCGTCGGATTGGAATCGCCGGCCGCGAATGACGAGGTCGAGATGATTGAAGGGATTCAGGTAGCCATCGATCCGCAGGTCAAGGAGCTACTTGCAGATGTAACGATTCATGCGGCAGAAGAAGATGGGGAAATCGGCCTTGTGCTTGCAGGGTATGCTCCTGCAGGCTGCTGATAGATCCAACAGACCACAAAGTGACGGAAGCACCCTACTTGTCGGGTATGCAAGTGCTTTCGGTCCTTTTGGTTAATATATAAGCGAAAACTTATTTAAGGAGTGGGAATATGGAATTGAAAATTATAAATCAACCAGCGAGTTGCTGCGACCCATCGACAGGCTGCTGCGAACCGGCATTGCCTGTTGCCATCATCGGGGCGGGTCCCGTCGGTCTGGCTGCAGCTGCACATCTAAAGGCAAGAAATCAGGAATGCTTCATCCTGGAGGCAGGGGAAGTGGCGGCGAATGTCCTCAGCTGGCAGCACGTCACATTGTTCTCCCCATGGCAATACAATATCGATGCTGCAGCGAAGGAGCTGCTGGAACAGAAGGGCTGGAAGGCGCCCGAGGGTGATGTCATCCCCACAGGCCGGCAGCTGGTTGAACAGTATCTGAAGCCGTTAGCGGAGCTTTTAGGGGAACATGTGCATACGAACCACAAGGTCATCGCCATTGCCCGGAAGGAAGCGGACCGTATGAAGTCCCCGAATCGTGCGGATCAGCCGTTTATCATCTATGCACAGACATGCTGCGGAGTGAAGACGTTTGAAGCGAGGGCCGTCATTGATGCAACAGGTACATGGGGCAATCCGAACCCTGCACAGGCGAACGGCGTCTGGCTTCCGGATGAAAAGATGTTGGCTGACAAAATCGACTACATGATTCCTGATTTTTCGGCTGATGAAGCATTGTACGCAAACAAGCGCATTGCCGTCATCGGCGGAGGGCATTCGGCAATCAACTCGCTTCTTGGGCTTGCAGGAGTGAAGGAAAAGCATCCGGCCACATCGATTACATGGATTTTGCGTAAAAAGCGTGTTGAGGATGCGTTTGGCGGCGGCTCGAATGATGAACTGGCAGCACGCGGGGAGCTTGGGCTTCGGATTGCGGAGCTTGTTGAAAAGGGCGTCGTGGAAGTGGAAACGCCTTTCTATATTATGTCCATGAGCGAACAAGGGGGCATCGTGCTTACAGGAAAGGAACGTATACTTCCTGCCTTCGACCGCCTGATCGTCAACACGGGAAGCCGCCCGGATTTTGACATCCATCGGGAGCTGCGGTTTGAAGCTGAAGCCATTACCGAGGCTGTACCGGCATTGGCACCGCTCATCGACCCGAATGAACATAGCTGCGGAAGCGTGGCGGCGCATGGTGAGCAGGAGCTGCGCCAGCCGGAGAAGAATTTTTATATCGTCGGTTCCAAAAGCTATGGACGTGCACCGACATTCTTGATGGCGACGGGCTACGAGCAGGTGCGTTCGGTTGCGGCATATTTGGCGGGGGATCTGGAATCGGCGCGCAATGTCGAGCTATCCCTGCCGGAAACGGGTGTCTGCCATAGCGGAGCGGGCGGCTGCTGTTGATGGATGAGCCAAAGTAGATTCCCATTTCTTTTGTTGTCACTTTTATTATGATAGTATTATGACTAACAGGCTAGACGGAGGGATTTACAATGGCGAATGAAGAAAAACCAAAGCAGAAAATGGGCTTTACCATCATTAAAAACGACCCGACAGACGGGCATAAGGGATTTGGCATCGGCTCCTTGACACTGGAGAATGTGTCACCGGTCATCATTGATGTGCAGGAAAGAACGGCAATCGTAGACGTCGGTGCCATGCATGCGAAAAGTGAAGTGGAGCGCGGCATCAAGTTTACGACGAACCGGGAAGATTCAGAAGGCGGCAAACCGTACTGGCTCGTATGGGTAACGGTCGACTACAAGGAGGAAGGCCCTTATTTTGCAGGCGTGACAGCGTGTGAGATGGTCGTCAACCGCGAGAAAAGACGGGGCTATAAGCTGCTTCCGGAGCATGTGAACAAAATGGATAAATCCATGAAGCGCCATATCATGGTGGACTTTATGGACGATTCCTCCAAGCAGGTGCTGACGGATTTCTTCAAGACACACAACATGGAAATGTGGGAGCGCAGCGAGCGGAAGCTGCACGACGATTTGACTGTGCAATCATAAAATTTTTACGTAAAGAAGAATGGAAGCGTGCATTCGTCAATATTTTTGTGAAAAAAGCAGTGTAAAAGCGTGAACAAACTGTGACAATTACCATTCGAACTGAATCGGTAGTTGAAACTGCTAGTGAAAAAAAGTAAACTTGTAACAGAGCTTACAATAGTAGGCTAGGACACGTGGCGAACAGAGAAGCGATGAGAACTATGCGGCATTTGAACATTCCCAAGCCGAATGCCCCATGATTCTCATGCTCTCGCTTGCCATAAAAAGGGCTGCCTCTTCTCACGGAACATCAATCGTTCCGGAGAAGAGGCAGCCCTTTTCGGTTATAGCAAGGCTAGGTACACAGGCCACAAGATGCGCTACTCCTCCTCAGGCTTTCTGAAAGCCTCGAAAGGAAGCCAGTCGAGCAGGCTGTCCCATGAATTTTCCCATGATTCGGCGTTGAACCAGTCCGAATCGAACCAGTAAGTCGAACATTGCTCGGAAGGGACATCCTCGGCCTTCATGTAGACGAGGCGCTGTTCATCCGGGCAGCCGTCGTTTGCAATCTTGCCGGAAGCGATATCGACGACGACACCTTCCACATCAGAAGGGGCTGCGAATGCCTCATTCGGCTTGCCTTGATGTACGTCTTCCATGAAATCAATCCATATTTGCTTCGTCGCGGCGGTATCTGCCTGTCCGGACAATGTTTTTGAATGGTCATACCCATTCCAGACACCGACTGTCACACTTGGGGAGTAGCCGATCATCCATTGGTCGCTGTTCGTCGATCCGGATTTCGCGGCATATGTGTGCGTCATGCGGGAACGGATCGATACACCGGTTGCAGGCGAGTAGTCGTTGAACACCGGATCGAAAATGCCGGTCATCATCTGTGTCATGATATAGGCATCTTCCTCCGATAAGACCTGTTCCGCTTCAGGAGGCTCGTATTCATAGACGGTTTCCCCCTTGGCATTTTCAATGGAAAGAATCATCGTCGCTTCCCGTGATTCGCCGCCTGCAGCCAGTATATTGTAAGCATTCGTCAGGCTGTAGAGCGACGTTTCAATCGTACCGAGGGCGATGGACGGCACCTCTTTCTCCGTCGTGTTCAGCTGGAAGCGCTCCAGCATCTTGCGGAAGTTCGCATAGCCCACGTCCTCCAATGTCTTCACGGCATAGATGTTGTCCGAAATGGCCAGCGCCTGGGCAAGGGACATCTCTTCGGTCGCAAATTTCCCATTCACATTTTTAGGCGAATAGGTTTTGCGCCCTTTATCATACGTGAATGTCGTCTGTGAAACATCCTTGAATGTCATCGGTGTATAGCCCTTTTCCAATGCCGCCGCATATAGGAACGGCTTGATGGTGGAGCCTGGCTGGCGCTCGGTAAGCGTAACCCGGTTGTGTTGGTTTGTTTTGAAGTCGCGCCCTCCTATGAGTGCCGTCACGAATCCTGTTTGTGGATCCATGCTCACTAGACCGACCTGCAGCTCGCCCTCCGGCATATGATCTGCGACCGCCTGCTCCGCTGCCTGCTGATGGGCTTGGTTCAATGTCGTTTTAATCGTCCATCCACCTTCACGCGCACTTAGATTTTTGCTTTTCAAAATGTCGCTGGCTTCCTCCCATGCGGCTTTTAGAAAGTAAGGAGCGATATTTTTGGAGGCGACCCAGTCGTCGCTTTTGAAGACGAGCTGTTCCTGTGTCGCACGGTCCTTTTCGGCAGCTGTGATTTTCCCCTGGTCCTCCATCAGGCTCAGGATTACCTGCTGTCGGTTGGTCGCCTTCTCCTCGTTGACAAGCGGAGAGTAGTAGGTAGGCCCTTTTGGAATCCCGGCCAGCATTGCTGCTTCCGCCAACGTCAAATCACTTGCAGGCTTGCCGAAATAATAGTGGCTCGCCGCCTCGACCCCATACATGCCATGGCCGTAGTAGACCGTATTCAAATAGCCCTCTAGAATCTCGTCTTTTCCATAGAACACTTCAAGACGGTAGGCATACAGCGCCTCATTTATTTTACGTGTCCATGTTTTTTCATGTGTCAGGTAGAGGTTGCGTGCATATTGCTGCGTCAACGTGCTGGCACCCTGGACCTTGTTGCCGGCCTTGATGTCTGCCAGCAGTGCGCCGGCGATGCGTGAGTAGTCAAACCCGCTGTGCTCATAGAAATCCTTATCCTCCACGGCGATGGTCGCATCAGCTAAATAAGGTGATATTTCATCCAAAGAAACCCAGTAGCGGCGCTCTTCCGTATAGTAGTCGCCGATATGGTTGTTCTGGCTATCTAAAAAAATGGATGCCTTGGGAACGGTAATTGGCGGTGCACCGGCGATTTGCGCGTAGACCCGCAAGGAAACCAGGGCCACGACAACTGCACTGGCAGCCCCTACGGCCACCAATAGAATGCCTCTCAACCATTTTTTACGTGACTTGCTTTTAAAATATTCACGTCGGTTCACATCATTTCACCCCGCTCTATACTCGTATTGGTAGTATGTGCTTTTCGTGTGAATTAATAACGAAAACTGTTGCACTTTACAGAAAAACATCTATACTGTTTTTGAAGTGCACAACTATAGTACGAATGTTTTTGTAGAAAAGTTTCATTTGTGTTACAGAAGTGTTTCGAATATGTGAATGTTGCCGTTTTTACGAAATTATGCTTGCATTCTTCCCAAATAATCAGAGAAACATTCCTTCTATTCTAGGAAATTTTCATTTAATCCAGATGATTGCGGCAGAAAATATGATGAAGAAGGTGAAAGATATGCGTTTTGATGAAACATACTCAGGCAATGTCTTTATTAAAAGCCATCCCAACTATGAGGAGAGCAAGGCCGTGCTGTACGGTATGCCGATGGACTGGACGGTGAGCTACCGTCCGGGATCACGCTTCGGTCCGGCACGTATCCGCGAGGTATCGATCGGGTTGGAGGAATACAGCCTGTACCTGGACCGTGAATTGGACGAAGTAAAGTACTTCGATGCAGGGGACATTCCACTGCCTTTTGGCAATCCGGAAAAGTCGTTGAAGGAAATCAAGGACTGGGTACGCAAGCTGCTTGCGGATGGAAAGATTCCAATCGGCATGGGCGGGGAGCACTTGGTTTCGCTGCCTGTTATGGAAGCTGTAGCTGAAAAATACGAGGATATCGCCATCATCCATTTCGACGCCCATACGGATTTACGGACGGATTATGAAGGGGAGCCGTATTCACATGCGACGCCAATCCGTAAAATTGCCGATCAAATCGGACCGCATAACGTCTATTCATTCGGCATTCGTTCAGGATTGAAGGAAGAATTCCAATGGGCGAAGGAGAACGGCATGTTCATCGCACCGTTTGAAGTGTTGGAGCCATTGAAAAAGGTGCTGCCGACACTGGCGGGCCGCAACGTCTATGTAACGATTGACATCGATGTATTGGACCCTGCACATGCACCTGGGACAGGCACGGTGGACTGCGGCGGCATCACATCGAAAGAGCTGCTGGCTTCCATCCACGAAATCGCACGCTCGGAAGTCAATGTGGTCGGCTTTGATCTAGTGGAAGTGGCTCCAATCTACGACCATTCCGAAATGACTGTGAACACTGCGTCTAAATTAATTCGCGAAATGATCTTGGGTTGGGTGAAGTAGGATTTAGCGCGTAGAAGGCATTAATGTTTTTACGCCATCAACCAAACGAAAGGAAGCAGCCTCCTAAACGGGGCGCGCTTCCTTTTTATATTCGGGCTGGATGTCATCTTAAAAAGTTAGGATGGACCTTGTTTGCATCTTGATTAAATGAAGGAAATTATCCTATAATAAGAAGGTTATATAATAGAAGTAAAAGGGGCTGTCCGAGCGGTGAGCGATGTAGGAACTGATGTGAAAATTAAACTCGTTTCCTCAATCATGCCAACAGAGGGCGAGCAGGAAACATATGAAATGTGGCTGCGGGGAACCCTTATAGAAAAATCGGGAACGCACTATCTGCGATATGAAGAGGTGCAGGATGGGCAGACGATCCGCACGACGGTCAAGCTGACAGACGACCAGGCATTCATCATGCGTAATGGCGGGGTCAATATGCGGCTGCCGCTGAATACAGCACAAAAAGAGCGCGGCCGGTATGAAAGCAGGTTCGGCTTGATTCCACTTATGACAGAAACATATCAATTATCGTATGAACGACTTGAAGCAGGCGGTCAATTTAAAACGCGGTACGACCTCATCATTGACGGGTCTTCAGTCGGGAACTATACGTTAGAAATAAACTATACGGAGGTATAATAATGAACGCTGTAGAGCAATTACAACAACAAATTAAAGAAGTGCTTGCTGCCGCCGCTGTCAAGGCAGGGCTGGTAGAAGCCGAGGCGGAGCTGACGATCCATCTGGAAACGCCAAAGGATAAGGCGAATGGCGACTTCGCGACAAACCTGGCGATGCAATTGACGAAAGTGGCGAAAAAGCCGCCGCGTGCCATTGCAGAAGCGATTCTTGAAAACCTGGATACAACGGGCACGGATATTGAAAAAGTCGAAATCGCGGGTCCTGGATTCATGAATATTACAGTCCGCAAAGATTTCCTTGCAGGTGTTGTAAAGGCAACATTCGAGCAGGGTGAAAACTATGGCCGTTCAAACGCGGGGAACGGTGAGAAGGTGCAGGTGGAGTTCGTATCGGCAAACCCGACAGGCGACCTGCATCTAGGGCATGCCCGCGGTGCTTCCGTAGGCGATTCTTTATGTAATGTAATGGACTTTGCAGGCTACGATGTATCCCGTGAATACTACATCAATGACGCCGGCAACCAAATCAACAACCTGGCGTATTCATTGGAAGCGCGCTATAAGCAGGCACTAGGCATGGACGCGGAAATGCCGGAGGACGGCTACCATGGTCCGGACATTATTGAGATTGCAGGCGAGCTTGTAAAAGAGTTCGGCAGCGACATCCTTGAAAAATCGGATGAGGAACGCTTCAAGTTCTTCCGTGAGCACGGGCTGCGCCTGGAGCTTGCCAAGCTTCAAAAAGACCTGAAGAACTTCCGTGTGGAATTCGATGTATGGTATTCGGAAACATCTTTATATAACAACGGGAAGATCGATGTAGCATTGGATAAGCTACGCGCAAACGGCCATGTATTCGAGGAAGATGGCGCTACATGGTTCCGCTCGACGACATTCGGCGATGACAAGGACCGCGTACTCATTAAAAACGACGGCTCCTACACATATCTGACACCGGATATCGCCTACCATGAGGATAAGCTGCGCCGCGGCTTCGATAAGCTGATCAACATCTGGGGTGCCGACCACCATGGCTACATCCCTCGTATGAAGGCAGCTATCGAGGCGCTTGGCTACGACCGCGATACGTTGGAAGTGGAAATCATCCAAATGGTACAGCTGTACAAAAACGGCGAGAAGTTCAAAATGTCGAAACGTACAGGCAACGCCGTAACAATGCGTGAGTTGGTAGAGGAAGTGGGCCTTGATGCTGTACGTTACTTCTTCGTGAAGACAGCGGGAGACTCACACATGGATTTCGACCTTGATCTGGCGGTATCGCAATCGAACGAAAACCCGGTATATTACGCACAATATGCGCATGCCCGCATCAATTCGATTCTGCGTTCAGCAAGCGAGCAAGGCTTCCAGGCTTCCTTGGAAAACCTTGACCTATTGACAGCGGAGAAGGAAGAGGATGTACTGAAAAAAGTGGGCGCATTCCCGCAAATCGTGGCAGAGGCGGCCAAGCACCGTACACCGCATCGCATCGCCAACTACATCCAGGATCTAGCGGCTGCATTCCACAGCTTCTATAATGCAGAGAAGGTCATCAATGCGGATAACAAGGAATTGACGGAAGCACGCCTGGCATTGATTACGTCCGTGAAGACGACGTTGGCGAACGCATTGAAATTGATCGGTGTAAGTGCACCGGAGAAAATGTAAGTTTGACCGATAGTGAAATTCTATTGTCCGATAGTAACAGCACCGAGATGGTTTCGATGGAGGCGCTGTGAAAATGGATATGAAAGGCTGCTCATGAACGAGCAGCCTTTTCTCTTGTAGTCTCCTTCGTTTCACGAGACAATAAAGGAAAGTCCTTTATTGCAAATGAAAGGAAAGATTTCCATGACAAAATCATTATTCTACAAAAAAGAAATGCACGCGCTGTGGGATGAAAAATTGGAAAAACAACGTCCGCAGTTTGACCAATATGCCATGCAGGTCGGGGATGAAGGGCGATTCCCCTATGAAAACCTTCAGACGCTCCGGGACATCGGCTATACAAAGCTCACCCTGCCAAAAGAATGGGGCGGGGAAGGGTATCGCGTCTATGATGCATTGCTTGCACATGAAAAGCTCGGGAGCCTTGACGGAAGTACGGCACTCATCGTCTCCTGGACGCTGATGACGATTGGGGAGCTGTATGAGCACCGTTATTGGGATGCCGAGCAGCTGGAGGCCTTTGCCAAGGAAGTGAATAGCGGTGCCATCGTCAACCGTGCCGTAAGTGAATTTGCCATGGGCAGCCCGGCGCGCGGAGGAAAGCCGGCATCCCGGGCTATATACGATGGTGGGCAATGGATTGTGAACGGGCGGAAAAACTATACGACGGGCGCGTACGGGCTAGATTATTTTCTGACTGCCATATGGGTCGAGGAACATCAGCAGATGGGCTACTTCCTCATCCATAAAGATACGCCGGGCGTCTCCATAGAGGAAAATTGGGATGTTCTGTCGATGCGGGGAACAGGCAGCCACGATCTGGTGCTTGAAAATGTTCACCTGCCACAGGAGGCATTGGTCGAGCTCGCCTCCGACCGGGCGCATTTAGCGAACAACGGGTGGCTGTTGCTCATCCCGGCAACCTATTTGGGCATTGCCCAGGCGGCAAGGGACTACGCGGTGCAGTTTGCCAAAACGCATTCGCCAAACAGCATCAAGGGGACGATCGCCCAGCTGCCGAATGTCCAGTCGCTCATCGGCGAAATGGACCTGGAGCTGGCAAAGGCACGCTTTGCATTATACGGTGCGGCCGAAGCATACGATGACAAAGGGCGCAGGGGGCAGTTGACGAACGAATTGGGTGTAGCCAAACACATCGTGACAAATGCCGCCATTACGATTGTCGATAAGGCCATGCGCCTTGTCGGGGCAAAAAGCCTGCAGCAGTCCTGTCCACTACAGCGCTATTACCGCGATGTCCGTGCAGGGTTGCATAATCCACCAATGGATGACATGACGATTCAGAAATTGGCTGACAGTGCGCTAAAGTGAAATTTTCAGAAAATTAGTCTTTCCAAATAACTTTTTTGGGCTATAATTATAGATGTTGAATAATTTGATAAGTAGTAAAGGTTCCTTGTGTATGCAAGGATAAAAGGGAAGCCGGTGCAAATCCGGCGCGGTCCCGCCACTGTAAAATGCTAGTCTATCTGCATAAGCCCACTGAGCGATCGGGAAGGGGCAGAATAGGCGCTGATGCATAAGCCAGGAGACCTGCCTTTATGAATCCAAGACACCTACGAGGATAGGAAGCTGGCTTTTGTAAGTATATTTTTTACCTATATGCTTTTTAGCCGTTTTCTACATCCCTCGAAGCAGTCGGGGGATTTTTTTTTGCGGATGGCGTACAAGCTTTATAGATATCCGCATCAGAGGGGCATTATTCCAGTCTATCTGGACCGAGATATGCCTTCTACCGGGCAGGAAAATGTCCATTCGGGGGCGACCGATGGGAACAGTGCCCTTTCATAATTGAAGGAGGAAAAGAAGATGAAGAAATTTTGGCAGCTTGCTGCAACGGGCTTCCTGGCAATCAGTATGCTGGTGGCCTGTGGGGATGAAGCAGCACCGAACGAACAAAAAGAATCGGCACAAGGCGAGGGAAGTGCTGCGGGTGCATTCCCGGTAACGGTGGAGGATGCACTAGGGAAAGAAATCACATTAGAAGAGGCGCCGGACCGCATTGTATCCCTGACGCCTTCCAATACGGAGATTTTATTCGGCTTGGGCCTGGATGAAGAAATTGTGGGCGTCAATGATAATGACAACTATCCGGAACAGGTGAAGGACCGGACACGGGTAGGCGGCATCGAATATAACATCGAAACAATCATTTCGCTCCAGCCGGATGTCGTATTTGCCCATGAATCAAGCCTATCTAGTCTAGAGGGAGCAATCGACCAGCTAGAAGGTTCAGGCATCAAGGTATTTATCGTAGAGGATGCGAGTGATTTTGAGGAAACCTATGAAACAATTGAAGATATCGCAGAATTAACAGGCAAGGAAGCAGAGGCTGAAGAAATCATTGCTGATATCAAAGATAGGCTGACAGAAATCGAAGACAAGCTAGAAGGTGTTGAACCGAAGACTGCCTTCATGGTAGTAGGAGGGGCACCGGATATCTATGTAGTGGGGCAAAATACGTTCATGAATGAGATGTTGAAGGCGATTAATGTGGAGAATGCTGTACAGCAGGACGGGTGGCCGATGTATAGTCCTGAGGAATTCGTTGCCGCCGATCCGGATTCACTTGTATTTACATACGAGGGTGATGATGAAATCATTAAAAACAATCCAGCCTTTGCTGTCATGAAGGCTGTACAGAACAATGCCATGGCCGTTGTTGATGGGGACACGACGAGCCGACAAGGACCTCGTCTTGCCGAAGGTGTTGAATCACTGGCAAGAGCGATTTACCCAGAGGTATTCAATGACTAAAAAATATATGGCGGCCTATTTCATTTCGGCCGCTATATTGCTTATCAGCATATGGTGCGGAGTTTCAATCGGTTCTGTCTCCGTCCCGTTGTCCACCCTTTGGAATGCGAAGGCGGACCCGACGGCATACAGCATTTTGTGGAATATCAGGATGCCGCGTGTCGTACTGGCCGCGCTGGTCGGGGCATCGCTTGCGATTGCAGGGGCGGCATTTCAGGGATTGCTGAAGAATCCACTTGCCGATCCTTATACATTAGGCATATCATCCGGCGCTTCCGTCGGTGCGGTATTCACCCTGTTTTTTGGTGTTTCCATACCTGTGCTGGGGCTTTTCACACTGCCGATCTTTAGCATGGCTGGTGCATTTGTTACGTTAATCGTCGTCATGGGCTTTGCAAAAATGGTGGACCGGACGATGAAGATGGAGACGATGATTTTGACCGGCATCATCTTCAGTTCGTTTTTAGGCTCCTGCATTTCGCTCATGATAGCACTGACAGGCGAGGAACTACGGTCGATCATGGGCTGGCTGCTTGGCAGCGTGTCGATGAGGGGCTGGCCGTATGTGAAGATGATCATTCCTTTCGTCATCCTAGGAGCGGGGATTCTATGGCTGAACCGCCGCGAACTCAATGCCATGATCTACGGAGAAGAGCGTGCCAAATACCTCGGGGTGGATGTAGTGCGCAGCAAGTATTTCATCCTCGTCGGCGGTTCGATGCTGACGGGGGCGGCAGTGGCCGTGTCCGGTACAATCGGATTCGTCGGGCTGGTCGTTCCGCATATGATGCGTATGATGGTGGGGGCGGATCATCGCCATCTCCTCCCGCTATCGTTCATAAACGGAGCAAGCCTGCTCGTCATCTGCGATCTTGTATCCCGGACAATCATCGCGCCGACCGAGCTGCCGATAGGGGTCATCACCTCCTTTATCGGTGCGCCGGTGTTTGCTTACATCTTCTTCAGGCAGCGAAAGGGGAGGATGGCATAATGTTGAAAGTTGAACACATTACAGGTGGATATGGTCATGTGCCGGTCGTGCAGGACGTATCCTTTGATGTAGGAAAGGGAAAGATGCTTGGCATTCTTGGCCCGAATGGAAGCGGGAAATCTACTCTTCTAAAGCTGATCAGCGGCATCATTGAACCGACTGCCGGCAGTGTCTTTGTAGATGGAAGGCCGATGAAAAGCTACAGCCCAAAGGAACTTGCAAAAAAGGTGGCAGTATTGCCGCAGCTGCAGGCCAATGCCTTTTCGAATTCCGTCTACGATGTTGTATCGCTTGGCCGTTACCCCCACCAGAAGGGGTTTTTCGCTACTTGGTCAAAGGAAGACGAGCGGGCGGTGGAAAGGGCAATGGAGCAGACGGACGTCATGCAGTATCGGGATACGATGATGGAATTCCTGTCCGGCGGGGAACAGCAGCGTGTATTCATTGCACAGGCGCTGGCCCAGTGCTCGCAGGTGCTGCTTTTGGATGAACCGACGAACCATCTCGATATTTCGCATCAAAAGCAGCTTTTGGATATGATAAGGAAAGAAGCGACAGAAAATGGACTGACGGTGGTATCTATTTTCCATGATATTAATTTGGCTTCGCTTTATTGCGACAGGCTTCTCCTGATGGAAAATGGCAAAGTGAAGACTTACGGTGCACCGCATGAAGTCGTCCTGCAAGAGCGGATTGCGGAGGTATACAAGGCAGAAGTATCAACCTACCCCCACCCGGAAATCCCGAAGCCGCAGATTACGATGATGCCCGAGCGGGAGGGCGAGCGCCAGTCGATTGTCTCTCCGGAGCATTTTTCAATCACAGAGGACTATGTGCGGCTTGATACGGACCTGCCGTTGAAGGTCATCTCATCGGCTGTCCACAATCCCGGGATGGGCTGGTACAACACACTGCTGAATCGCTCCATCCCGCAGGACTATAATATCGGTAATGTAAAGGAAGAGACGCTACAGTTTTTGGAGGAAAACGGCTTTTCTCCGACGAATACTGTTGTTATGCTGACCGCTGTGGCATCAGAGCTGGCGGCTGTCCGGTCCTTTGAAAGCGGGCATTGCACCATTACCGTGGCGGTGACGGCAGGTGTCGGCAATGCAGTGGATGTCACCCGGACGCATGAACGGGAGGACATTCCCCATATCGGGACGATTAATACATGGGTAATCGTCAACGGTAAATTATCGGATGAAGCGTTTTTCCAGGCGATGATCACCGCGACGGAAGCAAAGACGAAGGCGCTTGCCGAGGAGGGAATACGCGACCTCCATACCGGAACAATCGCTACCGGCACAGCGACGGACAGCCTGCTGATTGCGGCGACGCAGCAAGGGGCGGAAATGCCGTATGCCGGGCCGATTACAGAGGTCGGCAAGCTGATTGGGCAGGGCGTATTTGAAACGACCGTCCAAGCAATCAGGCAGTATAAGCAGGCAAAAATAAAAGGGAACGGGTGATGAGGATGAAACTTTATACGAAAACAGGCGATACAGGCAAAACGAGCATCATTGGCGGACGTGTGGATAAGGACCATGCACGCGTGGAAGCATATGGTACGATTGATGAGCTGAATTCGATTATCGGGAAGGCGATGACGGAGCTGGATCAGGCAGTGTTCGAAGATATCATGCAGGACTTGGAGGCAATCCAGCACGAACTGTTTGATGGTGGCGGAGACCTGGCGAATGTCATGAAGGAACGCCATTACAAGCTGAAGGAAGCGCCGATTGCAGTGCTAGAGGAGCGAATCGACAAGCTTTCGGAAGAGGCGCCCCCGTTGAAGCGATTCATCCTGCCTGGTGGCTCGCCGGCAGCGGCGACATTGCATATGGCACGGACGGTTGCGCGTCGTGCCGAACGCCAGACGGTCACGCTGATGCGTGAAATAGAGGATGTGTCGCCTGTGGTCCAAAAGTATTTGAACCGTCTATCCGATTATCTATTTGCCGCTGCACGTGTAGTAAACTTCCGCCTCGGTGTAACGGATGTTGAATACGTAAGGAGCGGTGACGTATTTAAATAGTATTGAGTAATGAAGAAAAGCGCTACTGTCTGCTATGTCGGTTAGCGCTTTTCCTATTTGTTGAAAATACTCGTCCAAAGGCAGATATGGCCTCTAAAAGAGAGGCTGGTTTGTGGCTTGCCCCTTAACCGGACTATAATGGGGTCGGTTGTTAATTCGTCATCCTCATGCCCCGAACTTTCCGCCAACGTCTTCATCACAGGAACTTTGAACGCAACTGACCGATTCCCTTCGATAGTTTCCTCCATCCTCCGATTCGCCTACAGCAGTTCTCCCTCCCCTTTTCCATCACTGCTAAAGCTCGACAAAGTTACAGTGAAAAGATTTTTTCCTTATTACAATGAACCCTGGTATAGGAACTTCTTGCTAAGAGAAAGAAATTCACGACCACATCTGTTGATTAGCCAAATAGTAGTTGGTAGAAAGCGTGCTTTTTAGATAAAGTCCTATAAAAAATAACATACTAGCGGAAATCCACTTTCTAATCGACTTCACTAACAATAAAAGGTAAATCAACACGTGTAATTCATGACAGTAAAACTACTGCTAAAAGACTAAAAGAAAAATACTATAGTCAGCGTTTTTTACGGAAAATGGCATTTGAAAAATTTCGAAAATAAAGGTATTCTCGAAAAAACGTCTAATTTCTCTAAATAAATAGATTTTCGTCGTATGTTTATGCGAAATTTTCTGACCTTTCTTACGAAAACTGTTGACTGAATGCTCATTCATTATTACAATAGGGCTAACAGTATTAATATGGAAATATAACTTTACGTAGTAAGTGATCAGACATCCGGCAGAGAAAGGAAGGGGTAGCTGCTGGATGTCTTGCTTACAAAAAGGGGGAGCATGTAGTGAATGCACTATTAATTGTTAACTGGGTAGCTACGATTGCTGTTATTTTATATGCACTGGGCTTGTTTGCCTATCTATTAAAAACACGCTATCAGTTCGTCCAGTTAGGGAGAAAAGAAGAATTTGATACGAAAATTGGGGAACGTATCGGTGATTTAGTAGAGAAAGTATTTGGTCAATCCAAACTGTTAAAAGATAAAAAGATGGGCCTGATCCATGTCTTCTTCTTCTATGGTTTCTTAATGGTCCAATTCGGTGCCATTGATTTGATCTGGAAAGGGTTGGCGCCAGGTTCGCATCTACCGCTTGGCGGATTGTACGGCTTCTTCACATTCTTCCAGGAAATTGTGGCCGTAGTCATTTTAGTAGCGGTCATCGGTGCATTCTACCGCCGTTATGTTGAAAAGCTTGCGCGTTTAAAGCGTGGCTGGAAAAACGGACTTGTCTTAATTTTTATTGGCGGATTGATGACATCCACACTGATCGGCAACGGCATGAGCCTGATTTGGCATGATCATAGCTTCAATGGCTATGAGCCTGTCGCATCGAGCATCGCCGCCATCTTCGGCTTCCTGCCTGCGACAGCGGCAGCCGTCATCTTCTACATCATGTGGTGGGTGCACCTGCTGATTCTTTTAACATTCCTTGTGTATATCCCGCAAGGCAAGCACTTCCACTTGATTACAAGTATCATCAATGTAGGGGTGAACCGTCTGGACCGCCGCGGCACATTAAAGCCGATCGACTTTGCGGCCCTTGAAGAGGCGGAGGACGAGGATGACATGCCGGCTCTTGGAGTAGGCAAAATCGAGGACTTCACGCAAAAGCAGCTGCTCGACCTGTATGCATGTGTGGAATGCGGACGCTGTACAAATATGTGTCCTGCGACAGGGACGGGGAAAATGCTTTCACCAATGGACCTGCTTGTGAAGATGCGTGACCATCTGACATTTACAGGTGCTGTCGTGACGAAACAAAAGCCATGGGTGCCGTTCCAGTTCTTCAACGACACGAAGGGCAACCAGCTGGCAATGGCTGCTGGTGCTGAAGGTGCGGTAATCGAGGATATCTATAGTCCGTCCTTAATCGGGGAAGTCATCACAGAGGAAGAAATCTGGGCTTGTACGACTTGCCGTAACTGTGAAGACCAATGTCCGGTCATGAATGAGCATGTTGATAAAATTATCGATCTTCGCCGTTATTTAACAATGACGGAAGGGAAGGTAAATCCGGATGCACAGCGCGCGATGACAAACATCGAGCGTCAGGGCAATCCATGGGGGCTTAACCGTAAAGAGAAGGAAAACTGGCGTGATCTTGATTCGTCAATCAATATTCCGACAGTAAAAGAAGCGAAGAAATCCGGTGAGGGCTTCGAGTATTTATTCTGGGTCGGTTCAATGGGGTCCTTTGACAACCGTTCACAAAAAATCGCACTATCATTTGCTCGCCTTATGAATGAAGCGGGTGTGAAGTTTGCGATTTTAGGAAACAAAGAGAAAAACTCAGGTGATACACCACGCCGTCTAGGAAATGAATTCTTATTCCAGGAGCTGGCGACAGCGAATATTGATGAATTTGAGAAAAATGACGTGACGAAGATCGTGACGATCGACCCGCACGCCTATAACATCTTCAAAAACGAATATGGCGACTTCGGCTGGCATGGGGAAGTATACCATCATACGGAATTGCTGTATGACTTGATTCAGCAAGGACGTTTGACAATGAACCATCGTGTCGAGGAAACGATTGTGTTCCATGATTCCTGTTACTTAGGCCGCTATAATGACGTGTACGATCCGCCACGAGAAATCCTAAAAGGTATTCCAGGTGTGACGCTCGTCGAGATGGAGCGCAACCGTCAGGACGCGATGTGCTGTGGTGCCGGTGGTGGTCTGATGTGGATGGAAGAGCATGTCGGAAACCGTATCAACGTAGCGCGTACGGAGCAGGCATTGAAGACGGATGCATCTGTCATTTCATCTGGCTGTCCGTACTGCTTAACAATGCTGCAGGACGGAACAAAGGCAAAAGAGGTAGAGGACCAGGTCGGTACGTACGATATCGCCGAACTTCTTGAACGTGCTGTATTTGGTGACGGTACGCCAGTGGAGGAAGAACCAGTGGAAGACATCATCGAGGAGACAGAGGAAGTTGTTCCTGTAGTGAAGGCGGAGAAGGAAGCGCCTGCTCCATCCTTGCAGGAAGAACAGCATCCTGTCGCCCAGGAGGCGGTCGTGGAAGAGGTGTCGAAAGAGGATGTTTCTCATCCGGAAGTGCAGGCGGCCGAAGAGGCGGTTGCGACAACCGAAGGCATCGAGTCGAAGGAGCTGGAGCAGCCCAAGCTGGAAGTGACAGAAGTTTCTTCAGAGGATAATCCGAAATCATAAAAACAAATGGGCCAGGAGAGGCGATGCTTCTCCTGGCCCATCTTTCATTTAATCTTGAATTTTTTCGTCTGTCCGCTCGTCATCGCTTTTCCATTTGCAGCTTTAATGCCGCCTGTAATGACGAGGGTATAGGATGCACCAGGGGCATAACCTGCTGCAGGTGCATGGATGGAAAGTGTTTTCTTATCAATCGAAAGTGTCACGTCCTTCACATGCTCACCGGCGGAATCCAGTACATACACTGTCTGGTCATTGACAGAGCGTGCATCCAGCGACCGGTTGAATGTCACGGTCCAGGTCTTATGTTGGGCATATGACTTTACCGGGGCAGGCTGGACCATTGTGAGCGTATAGGAATATTCCCCGATGCTCGGGCTATGGACTAGCATGTTCCCCGTTTTTCCCATATCCATAAAATCGAGTGCTTGTTTCATTTCACCGGCAGCCCGGCCTGTCTTTCTATCATAAACAAGTGTAGGCACCTGCTTGTTCAGGCTATGTACAAGCACATAGTTATTTAAGATTGTCAGCAGATCCCGTTCCGGCTGGAGGCGGGCAAACTTTTGCCCGAGTGCATAGCCCTCCTTGAATAAATAAAAGCTTTCATCCGTCATCAAATAGGAGGGGTATTCATAGCTTGATGAATAGGCGACTGTGCTGTCGAGGGAATCAGTATCCATCTCCATCGTCTCCAGATTCAGGAGCATGTACTCCCGGCCGTGGGCAAAGGCGAAACGGTCCCCCGTCGAGAAAAAGTCGTAATCCAATTCATCGCGGGCGAACTCGATTTCCTTTACGATCTCACCCTTTACATTGAACTCGATGAAACGGTGCGTCATGTGTGATTCATCCTCTATATGGACGGAATTGATATACATCATATAGCGGTCCGGCTGGGTGAAGTCGATTTCCCGATAAGCCTCCATATCGAGATAGCGCTCCCAATCGTATACGAAAACGGAAACAAAGTTCACGATATGGTTGTCCGGAAAGTCCGGCTTCAATGTCACTGTGCGGTCGATATTGCGTCCTGCATCCCGGATTTGCACATCGACGCTGGCGAGCTCAGGGCAAAAAGCCTCCCCATTGCACGGTGTCAGTACAGGGCGCTCATAGTCCCCCTTCGGAAAGGAGAGCTCCACCCCGGCTTTCGTAAATCCTGCTACCGGTACAAGCTGACGGTTGTCATAGAAGCGGAATTGTCCATCGACAATTTCCCAATACACGATGTCTTCAAAATAAGAAGGATAGGATGTATTTTCAAGGGACCAGAGGATGTTTAAATTTTCGTCGTATAATATAAGGGCTTTTGCAGTTGTATCATAAAGCATCAAATATGCCTGGCCATCCTCCGATTTGAACGGAAATAAATCACCGCTCTTCAATGGGATTTTTTTAATTATTTTTCCGTTTCTATGGTCCAGCTTATAAAAGTCGAACAGCAGCTGCTCCTCGTCAGCCGTAAAGCTGACAGCGAGTACATCTCCCGAAGATGCAGGTAGCGCTGCATACAGGCTGTAGTCGAGAGTGCGCTGCCACTGCTCATTGAAGCCGATTTCCGTTCTTGCCT
>JBJEFP010000046.1:0-2462 GCA_051874195.1 Lysinibacillus sp.
TTTTGATTGAAGAGGATTTCCGCCACGTATTGGAAAATGAACAAGAACAAACGACGGGTATTATTACTCGTTCACTTGATATTATTGAAAAGCCGCTTGAAATTTACTATGAACAAATCGCAAAGCGTAATGCGACAGGGCTGGCGGCTGTGGAAAAAACGGAAGAAGCCAGAAAAGAATGGTTTGAAAAGTTTTATGAACAGCTTGTCGGCCTGAAGTTCATTCCGGCCGGTCGCGTTATTTACGGAGCAGGCTCCCAGACGGATGTAACATTCTTCAACTGCTATGTAATGCCGTTTGTACCGGATTCCCGTGAAGGAATCAGCGACCACCGTAAGCAGGTAATGGAAATCATGAGCCGTGGAGGCGGTGTCGGAACGAATGGTTCTACGCTTCGCCCAAGAAACACCCTTGCACGTGGTGTGAACGGTAAATCCTCAGGGTCAGTCAGCTGGCTCGATGATATCGCAAAACTGACGCACCTGGTAGAGCAGGGGGGCTCGCGTCGTGGAGCACAGATGATCATGCTGGCTGACTGGCATCCGGATATCGTGGAGTTCATCATTTCGAAAATGCAGAACCCACGTATCCTTCGTTACTTGATGGAAAATACGACGGACGAGTCCATCATCCGACTGGCAAAGGAAAAATTGAAGTTCAAGCCTTTGACACAGCAGGAAGAGGCGATGTATCAAGGCATCGTGAACTATAAAAACATCCCTGGCATGGGCGGATTCGATGAGGGGATCATTCGTGAAGCGGAGGCTAAGCTTCGCGACGGCGGTACCTATTCAGTTCATAATCCCGACTTCCTGACAGGGGCTAACATCTCGGTTACATTGACAGATGATTTCATGCATGCTGTTGAAAATGACCTGGATTACGACCTGCGCTTCCCGGATGTAGCAAACTATTCACCGGCTGAAATGGATGTCTACAATGAAGAATGGCATAAAGTAGGCGATGTGCGCGAGTGGGAAAAGCTTGGCTATGGGGTTCGTGTATACCGTACAATCAAAGCCCGTGAGCTTTGGAACCTCATTAACGTATGTGCTACATATGCTGCGGAGCCAGGAATCTTCTTTATCGACAACGCCAATGACATGACGAATGCAAAGGCATACGGTCAGCAGGTCGTTGCAACAAATCCGTGCGGCGAGCAGCCGTTAGCTCCATACAGCGTGTGTAACTTAGCAGCTGTCAATCTAGCACAGTTTGCTATAAAAGAATCTAAATCCGTTGATTATGAAGCACTGCGCAGGACGGTAAAGGTCGGCGTAAGAATGCAGGATAACGTAATTGACGCAACACCATACTTCCTGGAAGAAAACCGTAAGCAGGCGCTTGGTGAGCGTCGTGTCGGGCTTGGCGTGATGGGGCTTGCTGACTTGCTGATTTATTGTGAAAAAGAATATGGTTCAGAAGAGGGCAACAAACTAGTAGATGAAATCTTCAAGACGATTGCGATTGCAGCGTATGAAGAGTCCATCGAGCTAGGAAAAGAGCGCGGCAGCTTCCCATTCCTAGAAGGTGGTACGGAAGAGGAAACAAAGCGTCTGCGTGAAGCATTCATCCATACAGGCTTCATGAAGAAAATGCCGGAGCATATCCGTGAGGGCGTACTGGCGAACGGCATCCGCAACTCGCACTTGCTGACAGTGGCGCCGACTGGTTCTACCGGTACGATGGTTGGCGTGGCGACTGGACTAGAGCCGTACTTCAGCTTCACATACTACCGTTCAGGCCGTCTTGGCAAATTCATCGAGGTGAAGGCTGAAATCGTCCAGGAATACTTGGCTGCACATCCAGAGGCTGATGAAAACAACCTGCCTCACTGGTTTATATCTTCGATGCAGCTGACACCGGAAGCGCATGCCGATGTACAATGCATCATCCAGAACTGGATTGATTCATCCATCTCCAAAACGGTCAATGCACCAAAAGGCTATACGGTGGAGCAAGTAGAGAAGGTGTACGAGCGTCTGTACCGCGGTGGTGCCAAAGGTGGTACCGTCTATGTGGATGGAAGCCGTGATACGCAGGTGCTGACGTTGAAGGCGGAAGAATCTCAGGCGGACGAGCAGCTTGAATTCGAAGAGCTGAAGCAGCAGGAGGAGCAAACGAAGCGCGGCGTCGTGCTCGTTGATACAATTGCCCCGTTATCCCAAACGAACGTAACGATCGGTTCTGAGGTAGGAAATACTTGCCCTGTTTGCCGAAAAGGTACAGTGGAAGAAATGGGCGGATGCAACACATGTACAAACTGTGGTGCACAATTGAAATGCGGTCTTTAAAATAAACGAAGCGGCTGGCAGGAAACCCTGCAGCCGCTTTTTTTAAATAGAGAGGACCAGCTTCCGGGAAAACTCACATTGCGGCGAAACCTTCAGCAACGCTTGACGTAACCGCTCTTTTTATTTCTACGCGAAAAAATAGTCATAGCCGTTTTTCACTATAAGGAC
>JBJEFP010000047.1:0-2459 GCA_051874195.1 Lysinibacillus sp.
CGTAAAAGGGAAGCAGGGAGGGGAAATGTTCTATTTTCCCCTCCCTGCTTTTTAATGCATGAAAAATAAAAAGCAGGAATATTTTTATTTCGTATTGCGAAATTCATGGAAACGTCGTATTATTTAGGGAACCGAAATAAAGGGAGATGGAGTGCGTTTTCGTGAAAAAATGGCTTCAACAAGTAAAATCGTATAATAGAAATATCCGTATATTTATTATGGCGAATATTCTCATCCAGATTGGAATGGGCGTTTTTAGTGTCATGTACAATTTATATATCCGTGAGCTTGGGCTGCCGGAAGCGGTGAATGGGAGCGTCATCTCCGTAAGCTCGCTGGCGACAGCCATCATGCTCATACCGGCTGGCATCCTAAGTGATAAGGTTGGACGGAAGTGGATGTTAATAACAGGCACTGCATTGACGGCCCTTATGCTCTTCGGGCGAAGCGTTGTGACAGCCGAGCAGCCGATGCTCGTACTTGGATTTGCGACAGGTATTGTATGGGCGCTGACACAAGTATCGGGCGTCCCTTTTTTGGCTGAGAACTCCAGGCCGACCGAACGCATGCAGCTATTCAGTATCCACTTCGCGCTTGTGACGGTAGCAAACGTAGTGGGAAGCCTGCTTGGAGGGGTTATAGCGGATTTTGCCCTTTTAGTAGGGGCAGGGGAAGTGACTAGTATTCAAATCTCTTTGCTGACAGGTGTGCTGTGTTTTGTAGCAGGCCTGCTGCCACTCTTTTCTTTAAAGCCCACCAGCATAGAGAAGACGGTGGGGGAGGAGCAGGACCAGGGGGAAGAGGAAGAGGTTCGAACGGTGGCAGACTTCAAGGTGAATCTAAAGGTCATCCTCCTCTTCAGTATCGCCAACCTATTAATCGGCACAGGATCCGGTCTTGTCATCCCGTACCTCAATTTATATTTTGCCAACCGATTTGATGCGACGAATTCATATATCGGACTCATCCTGGCGCTTGGCTCAGCGATGACTGCAGTAGCAATGCTAATAGGCCCACGCCTTGTAAAACGGGTAGGAAAAGTGAAGGCACTGGTCATTTTTCAGATGGCCTCGATTCCATTTCTGTTTTTGACGGCCTATACGGGCTCCCTGTTTTTAGCAAGTGTCGGATTTTTGCTGAGGCAGGCATTGATGAATGCAGGAAATCCGATTCAGAGTGCGATTGCGATGGATGTTGTGCATGATAAATATAAAGGGCTGGCCAACTCGGTCAATCAGATGGTGTTTAACGTTGGTTGGGCGACCATGGGGCTGCCAGCAGCATGGCTGGTGACGGAATTCGGAGCATATTGGGGCTATGCATATGCCTTTTCCATTACAGGTGGGCTGTATTTAATAGCTTCTACGTACTTTTATATGATGTTTGGCCGCAAGTATATAAAGGAAAAAAGACTTGTCTCTACAGTGTAGAACAAGTCTTTTCTTTAGTAAAAGATGAGAAGCAACGCACCAACGATAAAGCAATAGTACGTAAAGTAAATCAATTTTCCGTGCTTCATAATTCCCATGAACCATTTCATTGCAAAATAGGTCATGAAGACGGTTGCGATAAATGTGACGGTATATGGAAGAGCGAGATCCGCCTTATTCGGTTCGTTAACGAAGTCAGAAATCCCCAGGACGACGCTTCCAAGGCTTACCGGAATATAGAGCAAAAAGGAGTAGCGAAGGGCTGTTTCTTGCTTCATTCCTACAGCTATTGACGAAATGATTGTAGCGCCGGAGCGGCTGATGCCAGGCATGAGGGCAACTGCTTGCCCAAGTCCAACAAGAAAGGCATCCTTAACGGTAATATCCGCATCGCCTTTTTTTCCGCGCATATTCCGAATCAGCCAGATGGCGGTACCTGTAACAAACAGCATAATAGCAATCGTTGTCATACTGACGCTTTCAGCAATTACATCGCTCAATAAAATGCCCAGCACACCTGCTGGAATCGAGCCAATGATGATTAAAAGCACAAAACGGAAATCAGCAGCGTATCTGCTATTGCGGGTCCGCACATAGCGAAGGGAATGGATCGCCAATCGGATAATATCCTTCCGATAAATGAATAATACAGCAAGTAAAGAGGCGGTATTCGTTAAAATAGCAAAGGTAAATCCTTGCTCGCCAAGGCCGAGGATTTCAGAGGCGATCATTACATGACCGCTTGATGAGACAGGAATCGGCTCGGTGAACCCCTGCACGATTCCTATAATGAAATGTTTAATTAATAAAATGAAATCTTCCATACTAAGCTCCTTTAAAATATGTAGAGGGAAAAACAAACTGCCAGCACTATCCTTTTTTCAAATGATGAAGAGTAGTATGTTGGAAGCTTTAATTTAGAGGGCTAATAAAAAAGGCAGGCAAAATGCCCGCCCTTTTGTGCTATTGTGCCACTGCTACAGGGGCAGCTTCCTTCTTCACTTCTAGATATTGAATCTGGTGGCCATC
>JBJEFP010000048.1:0-2452 GCA_051874195.1 Lysinibacillus sp.
CCCCATCAACCGAACCCGTTAATCTTTTAGGTATGTATTTTGACCAGTTACAGTTTAAACTGACTTTGTCAGATTTGCCCAAGGGTTTTCAATGCGAGGGAAGAATTAGCTCAGATATCTGTCATTAAAATTGCTAAAACGCCCCTATTCTACTAAAATCACAAGAGAAACCTTTCGAAATAGCGTTTACTAGAGGAGGAGCATTAAGATGAAGAAATATTGGCTATTCCTTCTTATTGCATTGCTGGTTGGCTGCAGCGGCGGCGAGCAGGGGGATGCCCCGCTATTCACGGACGACCAGGCCGTTCCATTTGAAATCGTGAAGTATGAGGAGAAGATTGCGCCTGTCTATGGCCAGCTTGTACCGCATATTGCATATGCAAAAACACAGGGACAGCTGGAAGAGCTGAAGGCACGGTTTGATGTAGAGGATGTTTCCATGGATATGGACAAGTATTTCGCCGTCTTTGTCGTCACCTATTCGGACAGCTGCGGAATAGCGGTGGATAGCGTCTATAATAAGGATGGGCTGCTATCTGTCCAGCTGATTTCAGCGAGCGGGGAATCATGTGATCAAACGGCGGTGCCGCATACATTCGTACTTCAGGTGGAACAGGGCGACTATGAAAAAGTGCAGCTGTTCAACGGCGATGTCATCAAATCTTCGATGGATGTTGAATGAAGCATTTTAACATGAGAGAAAGCTGTTTTCCAAAGAAGCAATGTTCACAGTTGTTGAGCATTGCTTTTTATATTGTGCCTGGCGCACTGCCGATAGCCATTCTATATATCTATGTACCTGTTTTGTAGAATTTTAGCGAGTTATATACATAGACGAATGTATTTCATTTCTCATCATATATTGCAAGGGATTGATAGTTTCGAAAAGAGAGGATGAAGATATGGCAAAACAGGTTGTGCTGATTACAGGCGGAGCGGGCGGTATCGGGAAGGCGACGGCGGAATTGTTTTTGGAGCAGGGGGCGACGGTTGTATTGGTGGACTTAAGGCAGGAGGCGCTTGATGCGGCTGCCGGGTCGCTGGAGGCGGCAGGTGGACAACTGTACACGATTGCGGCGGATGTGACGAACGAGCAGGACGTCGAGCGCTATGTGCAGGAGACGGTGGAGAATTTCGGCTCCATCGATGTGTTCTTCAACAATGCGGGAATCAGCGGACCTTTTACCATGATCAAGGACTTGGCACAGGAACAGTTCGACTTATTGCTGAAGATTAATGTGACGGGCGTATTCCTCGGCATGAAGCATGTGATTCGCCAAATGGAAAAGCAGGGCTACGGCTCCATTATCAATACAGCCTCCAATGCGGCCTATATCGGCTCGGCCGGGATGGCTGGCTACATTGCGTCCAAGCATGCGGTCGCGGGTCTGACGAAAACGGCGGCCCTGGAGACGGCGGCAAGCGGCATTCGTGTAAATGCAGTGGCGCCGGCAGCGATCGACACGCAGATGCTGAGCGACATCCAGGCGAATATTTCCCCGGATACACCAGACTCAGCAGGAGAGGCCATTCGCCAAGGGATTCCGCTTGGAAGGTTCGGCTCTCCTCGCGAAGTCGCGCAAATCGTCTCCTTCCTGGCATCCGACCAGTCCTCCTTCGTTACCGGCTCCTTATATAATGTAGACGGCGGCATGCAGGCGGATTAAGGAACCGGCGCATTCGTACAAGCATTTCAGAAGAGCAATCCTAACGCAACTTCCAGGATTGCTCTTTTCGTATGGAGGGAAGCACGTATTTAGAAAAAATGAAATAATGACAAATACCACCCATAGCTACCAGCCGATCCATCCATTGTTACACGGCAATTCATTTACAAATATTGTGGTGGCAGGAGCTATCAGTTGTGGAAATGGGATGTACCTGTTATGCTGTAAGCGTGGATGATTTTTAGAAGCATTAAAGCTTGTCTATGAATAATTCGCTGATGCACTATCAAATACGTCTACCAACAGATTATACCAACTTAAATTTCCAGATGAGGCATATTCATTTGACTAATGAGCAATTTAGGTATATAGTGTAATTAATGAATAAAGTCCTTCGATAGGAAACACGTTCAATTCACCTATTACAAAGAGTAATCAGGGAGTGGCATGATACTTTTTGTAATATGTGAATTTTTTTCTTTACAAAAAAGCTTATATATTAAATTTTAATTAATGGAGGTCATTTACATGACACAAGGTACAGTAAAATGGTTTAACGCAGAAAAAGGTTTTGGATTCATCGAAGTTGAAGGCGGTTCAGACGTATTCGCTCACTTCTCAGCAATCCAAGGCGAAGGCTTCAAAACTTTAGAAGAAGGCCAAAAGGTTGAATTCGAAGTAGAACAAGGCCAACGCGGACCACAAGCTACAAACATCGTAAAACTTTAATTTTTACGCATAGCTAAATTCAAGAGGAATCCTTTCATAGGGTTCCTCTTTTTTGT
>JBJEFP010000049.1:0-20607 GCA_051874195.1 Lysinibacillus sp.
AATAGTTCTCATACACACGGGAACGTTTGACATACAAATGACAGTCCAGCTCTTCTGTAAAGCCGATGCCGCCATGGATCTGGACGCTCTCGGCAGCTATTTTTATATAGCTGTCCGCTAGAAAGGCCTTTGCGCTGTAGACGGTTTCTTCACAATCCATGCTTTCATTCTCCACTGTCCAGGCGGCATAGTGGCTTAACGCCCTTGCCGTTTCGAGCGTCACCTTCAAATCCGCCAGACGATGCTTGATCGCCTGGAAGCGCCCGATCGGCTGTCCGAACTGTTCGCGGATTTTTGCATACTCGGTCGACATATCCACCAGGCGGTCCATTCCTCCGATCATCATCGAATTCAGTGCCGCCAGAAGTGTCAGCACCGCCTTCTCGACAGCCGCTTCGGCCTCCCCCGCTTCTGCAAGCCGGTATTTCACCGGAATCGCCACCCCATCCAGCACCAGCCTGCTGAACGGCTGCGTTTCATCGAAGCTTTGCTGTGCTTCCCTACAAGACACCAGCTCTTTCGGGACAATGAAAAGACATAGCTCGTCCTTTTCATCCTTCGCCAGCAGAATGAAGTCCGTCACCTGCTCGGTGTTCCGTACCAGTGATTTTGTGCCGTGTAATACATAGCCGTCTTCCGTTTTCACCGCTGTCGTGGCAATCGCATCAAATGTGTATTGCCCCCCTGGCTCCAGCCATGCAACAGACAGCAGGCTGCGTCCTTCAGCAATCGATTGCAGATACGTTTCTTTTTGCCAATCCGTCCCGTGTTGTGCAAGGAGGGGGACGGCAAATGCCAGTGTCTCTGCGTAGACATCCGGTGCCACAGCCCTCCCCAGCTCCTCCATGATAGGGATCAAATCGATTGCGCCAAGCTCAATCCCGCCGTACTGCTCCGGAATGGTAACGCCCATTACGCCAAGCTCCGTCAATTTATGGTGCACCTTTTCCAGTTCACTTGCATCTCCTGCAGAAATCGCCCGTGCGATATGTGTTTCCCCCTGCTCGCTCAGCACTTTGCGCACATAGCTGCGGAATTCCTCCTGCTGCTCCGTCAATGAAAAATCCATCTTGCTCCCCCCTTACACTACTTGATTGTCTGTCCGTTCCCGGCTGCTATCCTTCGGCAACCCCAAAATCCGTTCTCCAATCGTATTTCGTTGGATTTCGCTCGTTCCTCCGCCGATCGTCATACCGAAAGAGGTCAAGTAATAATCCTGCCAGTACGTGTCATGCGGTGCATGCTGCTTCCAAAGGATGCCTTCCGGGCCCTGCACGGACTGGATGAAGCCGAACAATTCCTTTGTCAGTTCAGCCACCATCAATTTATCCATCGAGCTTTCCGCTCCGGGATACCCCTGCTTCAGCTGCTTCGTCAAATTTTTGTAATAGCCGAACAGAGCCCCCTTTGTTTTGGCATGCAATTCAATCATCTTTTGGCGGACGATTGGATTGCTGATGATTCCCGGGTTTGCCTTGGCAATATCCACAAAATCATCAAACTGCTGCTGTAGCGTAAAGAGCTGGCCGCCGATGCCGGTGCGCTCATGCAATAGGAGCGACATGGTCACACCCCAGCCTTCATCCACCGTCCCGACAATCTGATGGTCATACGCCACGGCATCCGTAAAGAACACTTCATTGAAATCATGCTCGCCGTTCATGGAGACAATCGGTACGACCTCTACCCCCGGCTGGTGCATATCCACCAAAAAGACGGTGATTCCCTTATGCTTCTTGCCGGGAACATGGCTTGTGCGGGCGAGCAGGAAGCAATAATCCGCTACATGCCCATAGCTCGTCCAGATTTTCTGGCCGTTGATCAGCCACTTGTCCCCTTGCCTTACCGCATGTGTCTGAATGGCGGAAAGATCGGACCCGGCATTCGGTTCGGAATAGCCTTGGCACCAGATCGTCTCACCCGTCAGAATCTTTTCGACATATTCCTGCTTCTGCCGCTCCGTGCCAAGCTGGATCAATGTCGGACCCACCATGTGCGTCCCTATATAGCTGATGATCGGCGGCGCCTTTACCCGCGCCATCTCCTGCTGGAAGACGATTTCTTCCATCAAAGTCGCATTGCGTCCGCCATATTGCACCGGCCAGGCAATGGCGGCATAGCCTCCTTCATACAGCTTCCGCTGCCATTCCTTTAAAAATCCGATGCGCCCTTCGTCCGTCTGCGGATGCTCATACGTACCGTCTTGCCATCCTTGCGGCAAATTTTCGTTTAGCCATTCGCGCAACTCCAAGCGGAACGCCTCTTCCTTTTTAGTAAATGCAAAATCCATATGATCCCCTCCTCACTTGATGAGCTCCCATTGCGGCAGCGCCCGGTCTTCCGTTATGTCGACCCACGCCATCCTCACCGCCTTGCCGATCGCCACCTCTTCCGGCGCTGCATTGATGATATTCGCCGTAATCTGCACACCATCTACCTGTTCGACTTCGACCTGGGCGATGATTGTCGGCAGATCGTGCTGGAAGCCCGGCAGCATCGGTACATAGGTCATGACGAACGAATAGATGGCACCTGTTACCTCGCTGCCGTAATTGATCCATTCCATTCGCTCTGATCCGCAATGAGGACAGGCGGGACCCGGCGGATGGATGGCCTTCCTGCAATCTTCACAGCTTTGCACTGCGAGCTCGTGCCGGTCAGCTGCATCCCAGTAAGGCTTATTGTCAAGTGTCTTCAGCGGAATAGGCTTTTCGTATTTACTGCTTGTCTTTTCCATGCTCATCATCCCTTCCCTCTTAGCTATTTAAAATGAGTGCGCCTGCAGCATCCGGTCCGAGCCACCCTGTACACAGGCCAAGCTCGCATCCTTCCACTTGGCGGTCCGTTCCCTTATAGTCATGCCGGAGCTGCCTCGTAATCTCCAAAACATTATTCATGCCATGTGTATAGCCTTCCGACAGCATCCCGCCCGCTGTATTCGAAGGCAGCTTGCCGCCCATCTTCAGGTTTCCTTGGGCTACAAACTCCCCGAGTCCTTCACGCGGGGCGATCTTATATGCCTCAAGCTGCCGCAGCACAACCCAGCTGTAGCAATCATAAATGGAGGCGACATCCAAATCGCCAGGCTCAATGCCAGCGCTTTCATAAATGCGCTCTCCTACATAATCGGCCGCCACCTGCGATAAATCCGACCAGTAATGGGCATGCGGATGCGCTTCGCGAGCAACGATGCCCTTTATATAGACAGGACGTGAGTTGCAGTCCCTCGCCCGCTCTGCAGATGTGACGATAATGGCATTGGCCTCATCCGTTTCCAGACAGAAATCATGCTTTGTAAACGGATAGCTTAAATGCGGCGTCTGTAAGTAATGCTCCATCGACAACGGCTTGCCATGAAGCATGGCCTTTGGATTGCGCTGTGCATGCTCGTAGAAGCTGACACATACGTGACCGAGATGCTCCTGTGTAAGCCCCGCCTCATGCATATGACGCGTCGCAAACATGCCGAACCACTGCGATGGGCTCGCCATCCCATACGGAATGAGGAAGCTGCCCCCCTCAATGGCCGACTGCAGCAAATCCGTACTCCAGCCGCCGCCTCCCATACGTACACCGGAACGGCCATTCATGGAACGGAAAATCAGCACTGTATTGGCCTGGCCCGACTCAATGAGAGACACCGCATCGGCAATCAGGAGCTCTGTGCTGCTGCCTCCCCCCATGATGTCCTTCACATAACGCGGACGGACGCCCAAGTAAGTCGCCAGCTGATGAGAGGTGCAGGAATCATGCTCCGAGTAGCTCATAAAGGCATCGATGTCTTTGGCTTCGAGACCTGCATCCTCTATTGCATTGCGTGCTGCCCGGAGAGCCAGATGCAGCGGTGTCGTCCCTGAATTTTTGGAACGCTCGCTTTCCCCTACTCCTACAATGGCGTATTTACCAGATAAATCCCACATACAACCCCTCCTAATGTTCACATTTTAGACACAAATCTCCTTCTCTAATTATTATATTCAGCGAAATCTAGCATATGAAATACGATAATAGAATATCTGTCTATAAATGGACATATCCGAAGAAACTGTGTAGCCAGTGAAAAAACTTGGACGATTGGGGGACATTTGATGTCGAGAAAACTGATGCAGAAGAAAACCGTGACAAAGTCGTTGATTCGTTCGGCGTTCATAACACTATTAGTAGAAAAGGATATCGAGGATATGACGGTACAGGAAATTGTCGAGGAGGCGATGATCAGCCGGTCCGCCTTCTATCTGCATTACAAGGACAAATATGATTTATATGAAACGATTGCCGTCAATTTATTGGATGAACTTCTCACAATCATGGAGCAGGCCGATCTGTATCCATTCGATACAATGCTAGATGAGCATTATGACCAGAACAGGCCATTGAACCTTACCATGCTATTTTTGGAGCACATCCATGCGAATGCTGATATTTATGCCGTTTTCATTCATCAGAAGGATTTCCAGGTCAAATTTGCCAATGCCCTTTCGAACATCCTCTATACCGGCAATGCCCTGCCCCGCATCATTACGAACCATATCGCCTATGGTTCCATTGGTACAATCATGGAGTGGCTTACAAAGGAGACGCCCTATTCCATCCATTATGTAGCAAGGTTATTGAGCCGGCTTACCGTCAGTGAAATTTTAGAATATAAAAATTTACGCATCGAATAATTTCTTGAAAACTGCAGATGCTTTACGAGCAGGGAAACAAAAAAAGATGCAGCCACTTGATCTGGCCGCATCTTTTTTATTATGGTTGGATGATTTGGTATAGATAAAACATCTCATCTTTATTGAGGATTTTCGGCACCGGATACAGTGGATTGGCTTCCTGGAGTGCCCGTTCTGCCATGACAGGTATATCCCGGTTTACGATGCCCTCTATTTTATCCGGGATGTCCATCTCCTTATTCAACTGCTTGATCGCCTCGATGAACAGTTTTGCCTTCTGCTCCTCCGACTGTCCAGATTTGCCGATGCCGGCGACCTCTGCAAGTTCGGATAGCGGCTTATATACCGTATCACCATAGAACTCCAGGACATACGGCAAAATGATGGCATTCGCCAGTCCGTGGGGCACACCATAAAAGCCGCCGAGTGTATGGGCGATGGCGTGGACATTCCCCACATAGGCACGGGTAAATGCCATGCCCGCCAGGTAGGCCGCCCTTTGCATATTCCTGCGTGCCTCCAGGTTCCCACCTTCTGTATAGGCCGTATACAGGTTGTCGAAAATCAGCTTGACTGCCTCTCGACTGTACGCCCGCGTCTCTGCTGTATTACTGTGGCCGATATACGCCTCCACCGCATGGGTTAGTGCATCCATCCCCGTACTTGAGGTGATGTGCGGGGGCAGCCCTACCGTCAGCAAGGGGTCGAGCACTGCATAATGTGGAATCAAAACGGGATCGTTGATGGCGTATTTCTCATGTGTCTTGCTATTGGATACTACAGCGGCAACCGTCGCCTCACTGCCCGTTCCTGCCGTTGTCGGGATGGCGAAGAACGGCGGCATTTCCTTGCGCACCTTTAAGGTCCCCTTCATTTGCGGAAGCTGCAGATTGGGACGCGCCACACGTGCAGCCACCCCCTTTGCACAGTCCATCGGGGAACCGCCGCCGAACGCGATAATCCCCTCGCATCGATGTTCCTTGTACAGTCTGTACGCCTCTTCAATGTTGTCGATCGTCGGATTCGGGACGGTCCGGTCATAGACGGTAAAGTCAATCTGCTGTTCCTGAAGTCCTTCCAGCAACGGCTCCATCAAGCCCAGGGACGCAATCCCCTGGTCGGTTACCACCAGCACCCGCCGAAGCCCCTTTTCCTTTACAAGTGCCGGCAGCGCAAGCAGGCTGTTTTCCCCCTCCAATAAATCAGGTGTTCGCCACGTCAAAAAGCGAGAAGCAAGTTTAAATGTTTTCTGATAGGCACGACAATATGCTTTATACATCCTATAACCCCATTCCATCCAAAATTGTTCTTCTTCCTTTTTTATAGATGACTAGTCTGCCAAAGTCAAATGTCCCCATCTGTTTCATGTGGCCCTTTCCACATAAAAAAGCCGAAGACATACGTCTGATGCATGTCTTCGGCCCTACTATTTTCATTTTATCCTGACAAAAGCGATCATGTCCCGCAGAACGTGCGGTACGGACCGCATCCAGCATCAGGCGGCTCCGCATAGCGCCTATTCTCTTCAGCCAGCGCATAGGGCGTCGCCAGGACTTCCAGCAGCCTGTGCATGACGGTGTAATCGCCGTCTTCAACAGCTGCGTCAAGCGCCTCCTCCACCCGATGATTGCGTGGGATGACGGCCGGATTGTTGCGCAGCATCAAAGCTGACACATCCTCATAAGTTGTTCCTTGACGCTCTAGTCGCTTGTGCCACGCCTGTTCCCATTCCTTAAACGCAGCGGAAGAAAAGAAGGCATCAGCCGGGCGCCTGTTTTCCGCCAACGCCCTGAAGGTATTCGTATAATCCACTCCGAACTTCTCCATCGCCTCCAATAAGACCTGCATCAGCTGTGGATCATTCGCCTCTTCTGTCGTAAGCCCCAACTTTGCACGCATCCCTTCAAGCCATGCCAAGCGGAAGATGCCAGGATATTTTTCGAGCTGTTCCTGTGCCATCTGTGCCGCCTGCTCCGGATCTTCATGGATGAGCGCAAGCAGGCTCTCTGCAAAGCGCGCAAGGTTCCAGCCGGTTATTTGCGGCTGATTGCCATAGGCGTAGCGTCCCTGCGTATCAATGGAACTGAAGACCGTGTCCCTTTTATACGTATCCATAAAGGCGCAAGGCCCGTAGTCGATCGTTTCCCCGCTGATCGTCACGTTGTCGGTATTCATGACGCCATGGATAAAGCCGACAAGCTGCCACTTCGCCACCAATGCCGCCTGACGCTCCATCACTTTTTCAAAAAGGGCAAGGTATGGATTGTCCTCCTGGGCAAGCTCGGGATAATGGCGATCAATCGTATAATCAGCGAGCGCCTTCAGCTGCTCGTATCCCCCGTATTGTGCCGCATACTGGAAGGTCGCAACACGGATATGGCTCGCCGCGACACGTGTCAGAACCGCCCCCTCCAGGACAGTCTCCCGGTAGACGGGCTCCCCTGTTTTCACGACGGCCAGGCTGCGGGACGTGGGGATGCCAAGTGCATGCATCGCTTCACTGATGATGTATTCACGCAGCATCGGGCCCAGCGCCGCCCGTCCATCACCCCGGCGCGAATAGGGTGTTCTCCCCGACCCTTTCAACTGGATATCAAAGCGTTCCCCAGCCGGTGTCAGCTGCTCCCCGACTAAAAGGGCGCGTCCGTCGCCCAGCATATTGAAATAGCCGAACTGGTGCCCTGCATAGGCCTGCGCAATCTGTGCACCGTCCTTTGGCATCTCATTTCCTGCGAACACCTGCAATGCGTCCCCGGTGCGTAGAACGGCCGCGTCAAGTCCGAGCTCTTTTGCTAACCCATCATTCAGTATCACCAGCTCCGGCCCGGAAACCGGATTCAGCCCTATTTCGGAATAGAAAAAGGATGGTAGGGTTGTATAGCTATTATCAAAGTGCCAGCCTGCGTTTCCTGTCTTTTTCTCGTTCGACATGCCAACCTCTTTTCTGCTAATTCTATTAGCGCTTATTTTTCCGTATGCATATTCCCGCTTCCAGCTTTATCGAATCTATATAACCAGTACGAAGCGATCGACCAATGGAAGGAAAGACGCTCCCCGGTAGTATTTCTCCGTGCCATCCGCTTCATTCCTGGAGCAAGGCCTGGTTGTTTTTCCTCATTTCCAACATATACAAAAGGGATTTTTACCATTCAAAGGGAATGTATTAACTGTATCATATTTCAGGAGGCGTTGTTCATGAGTAAAAAGATATTAATACTAGCTGGGGATGCTGTAGAGGCTTTGGAAATTTACTACCCTTACTACCGCTGTCTGGAGGCTGGCTACGAGGTGACGATTGCCGCGCCTACAGCGAAGAAGCTGCAGACGGTCGTACATGATTTTGTAGATGGGATGGATACGTATATCGAACGGCCTGCATACGGCCTTGACTCGAATGAGGCATTCGAAAACATCAAGCCGGACGCATATGACGGACTCATCATTCCGGGCGGCCGTGCTCCCGAGTATATCCGTTTGAACGAATATGTGCCGGGCATCGTCAAGCATTTCTTCGAGGAAGGAAAGCCGATTGCCGCGGTCTGCCATGCAGCCCAGATCTTTGCCACGATTCCGGAAGTATTGAACGGGCGGGAACTGACAGCCTATATTGCCTGCAAGCCGGAAGTACAGGTGGCTGGCGGAACATATATTGAAAAAGATTTGCATGTCGACGCCAATCTCGTCAGCGGCCATGCATGGCCAGACCTGCCAGGTTTGATGCGTGAATTCATTACGCTGCTGGAAAAATAATAAAATAGATGACAAAACAGTTGGGTACACGAAGCATCCCAACTGTTTTGTCATCTTCCTATATACGGCCGTACCCTGCCAGACGCTGCTTCCAGTAAGAATGGGAAACGTTGGCGATGGTTACACCGCTATTGCTTGCATTGATCATTTGATTATTCCCGATATAAATGCCCACATGTGTAATGCCCGGCCGGGAAGTCGTACCTTTGAAGAACACAAGGTCACCTACTTGCGGTGTACTTACCTTCTTCGATGCGCTGTAGAAGCCGGCAGCCGTTCTGCGCGGTGTGGAATTGCCCACTTCATTGTAGACGTATGTTACAAACCCCGAGCAGTCAAACCCTCTGCTGGGCGATACGCCGCCATATGTATATCTGATGCCCAAATATTTCTTCGCTACATCGACAATATTGGCTTTCACCGGGGCAGCAGTAGCAGTAGAGCCGCTCACCTTCAACTTCTGTCCTATGTAAACTTTTGTCGACGACAGGTTGTTCAATTGCTGGAGCCGCTGATACGTCGTCCCGTATTTCTTGGCGATGCCGGATAATGTATCGCCCGCCTTGACTGTATACGTTGCGGCGGAAGCGTTTGTCGATATGGATGTGGATGTTGATATGGACGGACCGGCATTTACAGCGGTCACCTTCAGTTTTTGGCCTGGATAAATCATGCCTGACGACAGGTTGTTCAATTGCTGGAGCCGCTGATACGTCGTCCCGTATTTCTTGGCGATGCCGGATAATGTATCGCCCGCCTTGACTGTATACGTTGCGGCGGAAGCGTTTGTCGATATGGATGTGGATGTTGATATGGACGGACCGGCATTTACAGCGGTCACCTTCAGTTTTTGGCCTGGATAAATCATGCCTGACGACAGGTTGTTCCACTGCATCAATTTTTGCGTCGTCACGCCTTGCTGCATCGCAATTTTCCACAGTGAATCTCCCGGCTTTACAGTATAAGAAGAAGCCGAAGCCGAACCAACTGATGATAAAAATATGGATGAACCTACAACAACAGCTGCCAATTTTGCAGCCCATTTATTCTTCCCCATAATATATCTCCTGCTTTGCATCATATATTTATCATTTACCAAAACATAAATGATATTATAACAAGAATATCATATTTACCCATCAATAATATGACATTATGATGACAATTTCCCCAATAACCTATTCTTACCATACGTAAATATACCCATCATGTACAAGGGTTTACAGAAACCAACGGCATCCTGGCGCTGTCCCGGAGCACTAGGCGATTCCAGAAGACCAAAAACCATCCATAGACGCGGACAACCTTTTCTCCACCATCCCTTTGGTGATACCTCATCATTTCCTTCACCACGAAAAGGCGTGGATTCTATGGAGTCCAACGCCTTTTCGTTTATTTCATCTGGGAGAACTGCCTATAGAGATCACTTAACGTTTCATGGCCCTGCTGCATCGCCTCTTCCAAATACAGGCTCCATAACATCGCCGTCATCCTCGCATCCCCCAGTGCATGGTGGCGGTCCTTCACCTCAATGGCGTGATGGGCGCATAAATCCTCAAGCGCCACCAGCTGCAGGCCCGGGTTCACCACCTTAAAGAGGAATGACGTATCGACAATCCGGTGCTTAAAGGGCGTACGTAGCAGCCTTGAGCTCGTATATTCCATAAACCCTCGTTCATGGACGGAATGATGGGCGACCAGTGTACTGTCCGACTTGAATTCCAGAAATTCCGTATAGACGTCGGAAAACGGACGTGCCTTCCCTGCTTCCTCCGTGGTGATGTTCGTCAGCTTGACGATTTCAGGAGGAACTTCACGGTCAAAGCGAACGAGTGAGTAAAACTCCTCCGGCAGGATTTCAGGTCCCCGCATTTTGACGGCCCCGATGGAAAGGATGCCGTCCCCCTTCTCCGGATGGAAACCGGTCGTTTCGATATCAAACAGGAGGAATGGCAGCTCCCCTAGCGGAATGTTCATCGGATCGTATTTGCCGATTTCCCGCTGGATGTTCCTCAGGTACGCCAATTGCTGTGCGTTCTGAATCTTGCCGGCGCCCGCATCTCCGTCCCGCCTTCCCCTGAATCCCCTCAATAGCTGCATAAACGGTTCAAATGCCATACTCCACACCCTTTTTTATATGAGCGAGTACCTGGTCATGAAGCTGCTTCCCGTCCTTTAGAATCCGCTTCAGCTCCTTTCGCTCCTGCTTCGATAATGGTTCCACCTTTAGATAATGTGTATCTTCATAATTTTCTATATCTGCCAAGGATAAGCGGCACTTCAGCAAATTGCGGAAATTCTCCTCGCCGTTCTGCAGCAGCTCTCCATATTCCCTCATGCCCTTCAACCTCTCGATCCGCATGAGGGTGGGCGTTTCAAACAGCCCTTCCTTGATGGCGAGCAGGCGGACGGCATTCACATATGGCAGGAAGGCGGCATACTTCAAATCAATGCATCCTTCATATTTGCCATAGCGCTCCACCAAGATCTGCCCCATCAGCCCCATGCCGCTCTTGATATGCTCGACATTCAGCATGAAGCGCTGCAGGAGCTGCGGATGGGCATGAATGTGCTCGAAGAAGGATGTTTTCAACCGGTGGATGTACCCCTCCTCCCCCTTCAGCACACGTGCATCGAAGAAAATCTGCAGCTGGCGGATGGAATCCCAGCTTTCCTCCTCCATCCAATGGGCCAGCTGCCGCTCCCACTCATCCAATGATTTGCACCACAGCGGGTTTGAGCTCATGACCTTCCCCTTGCAGTATGGGTAGCCCGCAATATGGAGCCCGTCAGCGAGCTCGTTCCCCAGCTGTTTGAAGTACCAGTCATTGCGCTCGTTGGACGTTTCATAGACGAGGCCATGGTCCTGGTCGCTCATGAAGCCCTGCTCAAGCCTTCCCCCGCTCCCCGTGATGAACCACGCATACCTGCATGGCGGATTCCCCAGGTCGATGCGCCGTTCGGCAACATCGAAAACCTTCCGCATCACCTCGTCATGAAACTGGTTGAGTGCATGTGTATCCTGAAGAAAGCTGCCGATTTCCCGGTCCTTCCATCGCCTGATTGATTCAAATGTTTCCACTTGCCCACCTCTCTCGTCAGCCATCTGTTCCTTTCATTATAAGGGCAATACCCGAAAGGAGCTGCCCAGAAAGCCAAAACTTTCCGGGCAGCTCCGTTTTTCTTGTTTACTATCCAGTAGGACGTATCAGTTGTAGAGAAGCAGTTCAAAAAAGCTGTTCGAACGCCCCCTGACCTTTTCTATCAAGCCCTGACTTCCTTCGCTTTGCCGCCGGAAACAGTCACGACCGTCTCCGTCGTCATTTGCTCCGGATAGCCGTAGCTGCCGTGCTCACTGATATCCAAGCCCATGATCTCCTCCTCTTCGGAAACACGGATGCTGCCCATCACCAGCTTCATCACCCACAGGATGACGAAGGATACGGCAAAGGCAAATGCGCCACATACGACGACACCCATGAACTGCACCCACAGCTGGTGAAGGCCGCCACCGTAGAACAACCCTGCCTGGCCAGTAGTCGCCAGCTCCGGTGTTGCAAATAGACCGTTGGACAATGTCCCCCAGATGCCTGCCATACCGTGGACGGATAAGGCGAAGATCGGGTCGTCGATTTTGCGCTTTTCGAAGAAGCGGCAGCTGAAGAATACGATGATGCCGGCTACAAAGCCGATGACAACCGAAGCCCATACATCAACGAATGCACATGATGCCGTGATGGCTACAAGGCCTGCAAGCGCCCCGTTCAAAATCGTCGGGATGTCCGGCTTGCCTAAGATAAGCCATGAAATGAGTGTCGCTGCCACCGCGCCGGCACCAGCCGCCAAGTTCGTATTGAGTGCGACGAAGCCGAAGAATGCGCCGTCCACCGATACAGTACTGCCTGCATTGAAGCCGAACCAGCCCACCCATAGAATCAATACGGCCAAAGCCGTGTATACTTGGTTGTGGCCCGCCAGGTTGTTTGCGGAACCGTCCTTGTTATATTTTCCAATACGGGGCTTCAAAATGATTGTTGCAGCCAATGCTGCCATCGCCCCCGTCAAGTGGACGACCGTCGAACCGGCAAAGTCCTGCTTGCCGTGCTCTGCCAGCCAGCCGTTTCCCCATACCCAGTGTGCGATGACCGGATAGACGATGATGCCGAAAAGAATCGTGAAGATGACATATGCCGAAAATTTCGCACGTTCAGCAAATCCACCAAGTGCAATCGTGACGGAAATGCCTGCAAACGCCATCTGGAAGACGAAGAATACCGTCGTGGCCAGTGCACCGTCTGATGCATTTTCACCTGAATAGAAGAAGTCCGTCATGCCTGTAAAGAAATTGGCGTTGCCACCAAAAATAAATCCATAGCCCACCGCCCAGAAGACGATTGATGCCAATCCGAATGTAAAGATCGTCTTTCCAGCGACATGCCCTGCATTCTTCATTCGAGTTGAACCAGCTTCCAGCATGATGAACCCACCAATCATGAAAATGACGAGTACAGCGGCAACCATCGTCCAAAGGCTGTTCATCAAATACATTACCTCATCCATCAAAATTCCCCCTTTTTATAATGTCACTTTTTTTGTTATATCTATGTTATAAAAAGTAACATGATTTGTTTATAATTTCATTTTACATGGATTCCCGTGATTTTCAAGAAGTTTTTTAAATTTTTTAATTATTATGCAAAGAAAGGCTATACAAAAGGGTTTCCCAATTAAACGGCTTTCTTCATGGAATCAGTGCTTCGTAGGGCTTTCGACTTCTTTTCACCGGCCAACTGCGCGTCACTATTTATGACACGTTTCCGCACCATGTTGTGAAGTATGCCAAAGAAAGAAATGACAGCCTTGTCAGCTGTGCTACGGGGTGCCACACTTTCTCAAAACCTCATGCAAACACATGAAGCGAGGATGCATGATATGATAGGGGAAGTTATCTATAATCCATGATCAGAAGGTGAATCCATGCTAGAAGTAAGTGATAGTAAATTGACAACGTATGCCGTGCATTATGTGGGCGATGCACTCGTATTGGGAGAAGAGGCTTTCTTGCAGCCGGATGTCCTGCTGGAGGCCGCCTTTACGCAGCTGGCATTCGGCAAACTCGACCTTGAACAGCAATTCGAATTTTTCCATGAGACGGACATCGGCCTGAACGAAGTGTATACATACGTGACGTCCATCTTCGACCAGGCGGACGGCTTCCTCGAACAGTCGAAGCACATCGCCACACACCTGCACAGCTCCTCCCAGCACCCGAACATCAAACCCGGCGAGCTGTTCATCGGGCTGTTCGACAACTGCTTGTGGCATTCAGAGGCAAAAAAGGCGCTTGCCATCATCAAAATCGATGAAAAGGAAATGTTCCTCGATGTAAAGAACGAGCAGAACAAAATGGTCGTCAACGGCATCGACGGCATCAACGTAAAGAAAAGCAACAATATGGCCGTCATCGTGGACATGGGCCAGGATGAGCCGCCTGCAGTATTCATCAAAACGAAAAGGAAGGAGGATGTCGTGTATTGGCAGGAGCGTTTCCTGAAGGTGAAGGCGGCGGACGAGCATTTCTATAAAACGAACCTCGCCCTGACGGAGTGCAAAAAGTACATCTTAAAGGAAGAGGGCTTTTCCAACACCGAAAAACTCGGGCTCCTCAACAAGACGCTTGACTACTTCCGGAACGAAGAGGAATTCGAGGTAGACGACTATATCGAAACGGTTTTCGAAAAGACTGATTCCGTGCAGAAGGACATCATCGTCAATACAGTGAAGCCGTTCGAGACGGTCATCTCCGAAAGCGCGATTGCAAAGGCGGAAAAAACCTACAAGCGGAAGATCAAGCTCGATTCCAATATCGAAATCCAGGTGAACGTCCGTGACATTGAGCAGGTCGATGAGCTCATCGAAGTCGGCTACGATGAAGCGACCAACCGGAAATTCTATAAAATTTATTTTACTGAAGAAATATAATTGGAAGATAATAGAATCCCAAAAAGAGCAAAAGGACTCCGGATAAATGACAATCCGGAGTCCTCTTTGCTCTATTTCTTCCCTTGGCTCTTCTTTGTCGTCGCCTGGTCAGCACGCTTGAATTCCTTGCGGTAGATCACTTCCTGCATCGACGACAAGCCGTTATCCTTCGTCGTCAGCTGCTCATGCGGCGGTCTTTGGTCCTTCAAACGCAAACACTCCCTTCCTTCATCCTCCCCTTCAGTTTTTCCTGCCGGGCAATGGCTATACCGATTCTGAGGCCGGGAAGAAAAGGAGAATCAGTCAACATCAATTTCTGCCGTTTCGCCTCATCCATCCGTATAATTCATTCGCTGATATGGCACATTACATAGTGGAGGTGGAAGGAAAATGTCCAAAGTTATCGGTATTGAACAATCATTGTCAAACGTCGTGGATGCCTTAAAGGCAAAGGGATACGACGTAATCCAGCTTCGTAATGAACAGGACGCGAAAAAATGCGACGCCTGCGTCATTACAGGACAAGACATGGACGTGATGGGAATCAGCGACCCTGTCATGGATGGTCCTGTCATCGAGGCGAGCGGTCTGTCTGCCGACGAAATCGTCCAACGTGTAGACAACTATTTCCACTAACGGATGTATGGAAGCCGCTACCGGAGCCTACCTGGCTACCGGGGCGGCGTCCTTTCATTTTCGGGATATTCAAGAAAGGCCGCTTGATCCGCAAACAGGACAACCGTTTGTAAGTTGCCATGCTGCTAGGGCTTTTTCGTCGCCTTTACAATGAACGTCGCAGGCACCAGTCCGGCCTTCTGCGTTGAATACCATTTTGAAGGCTCGTCGGACGGCATGTCAGGTAGCACGACATCATCGATGATTTTTTCGATGATGAAGCCAGCCTCAATCAACGAATTGATATAAGTACTCAGTTTCCTGTGATGGATGACCACTTCACGATGCCATCCTTCATTGAATTCCGGCCCCTCTTCGTTATACGACTTGTTCAAAACAAAGGAGCCATCCTCATATGCAAGGCGGTCGTGGAACGGGTGCTCCCAACTGAAAATGAAGCTGCCACCTGGCTTCAGATAGCCGTAAATGTTCGATAAGGTGCGGTTCAGATCGACCGTCCAGCCCAATGCATAAATGGAATACACAATATCAAAGTACTCGCCGGGCAGTCCCGGGTTCTCCTCCATGGGCGATTCAAACAGCGTTACAGGAACGCACCTGTCCGCCAGCACGCCAGAAGCAGCGGCGATCTGCTTGGAACAAAGGTCGATGCCCCACAGCTCTGCAGCTCCAGCAGCCGCTACATACTGAAGGGAGTGTCCACTTCCGCACCCTACATCCAGCACTTTTTTGCCAATAACATCGCCAAATAAACGAAGTTCATCCTCCCTTAACGAAAAGGGACCATAACCAGGGAGCGCATCCCGGCCGAAAAAACGCTCCGCCGATTTTTCCCATCCCTTCTTATTCACTGCCAGTATATCCTCTGCATTCATCTCATCACCGTCTTTTATCAAGTAAGGTTTTCTGACCTTCCCCTTACTTATTTCCATTAATGACCGTAAATCCCTTCTTTCTTCACAGCATAAAGTGTAGTCCTCTGCATAAGGGCGAATGGACACGACAGTCGGAAGTCAAAAAATAAAAGCGATCAACCGGCTGCCCTCCAAGTTGATCACCCATCACCCCATCCATCAATCCAACACATATTCCGCCAACACACGCTGAACGTTATAAATGTTCGTGGATTTATTGAAGTTTTTCTGGATTGGCACAGCACTGCCCGAGAGCCAAATCTTCAGCTCCGCATCCAGATCGAACGTGCCCGCCGTTTCAACGGAGAAGTGGACGATGCTTTTATACGGGATGGACAGATACTCCGTCTTCTTCCCCGTCACCCCCTGCTTATCGATCAAAATCAGCCGTTTATTTGTAAAGATGAATACGTCCCGAATGACCTTATAAGCACCTTTGATGCTTTCGTTCGCCGTCAGCAATTCCCCGACTTCCTTTTTCAGCACTTCCAGATTCACTTCACTTGCATTGCCCATCAAGCCATCGAAAATTCCCATTCTCCCACTCCTTTGCTTGTATGCATTCACCTAGTACTCCACACTATACGCAATCGTTGCACCCGGGATTCATGGGGCTGACAGAATAACGTGACACTTCTATCAGTGAAGGTCTTTGATATGCAGGATGTCCTTCCAGCAGTATTGTGGACTTACTTTCCCCTGCGAAACAACCGTTTCTTTGTTTCAAGAGGGGCGCAGCCAAGGAGAACCTACTCCTTCCCCTGCTGTTCATTCCGTTCAAGATTGGTCATGCCCGGCACCCGGTTCAAGTGCTCATTACTGCTTTCCACGATGACCTTCTGATTCAGCTCATCCATCGGAATGACGTCCACCGTCTGCATATCCTCATGCAAATCGTAAATACTGATTTTGTCCGTATCCACCATATCCGGACGGTCCGGTAGCTCTTCAAAAAGTTTCTTCCGCTCTTTATCCATACGTATCCACTCCTTTGTATAGGAGTAGCATGTGAAATAGGAAGGAGATTATAACGGCAAATTGAAAATGGCGGCCTTCTGGAAAAATTGACCTCATAAAAAAAGCGACATGGGGACACCTATCCCCACATCGCCATTTATAGAACTACGCATCCCTTATATCATCAAGATTTCCCGGATATCCGCTTCCGTCAAGGCGGCCGGCGCCTTTTCATCAACTGTGAGGATGTCTGCAATCAGGTCCCGCTTTTTTTCCTGGAGTTCATTCATTTTTTCTTCAATCGTGCCGCGTGCGATGAGCTTGATGACCTGTACCGTATTCTTCTGGCCCATCCGGTGCGCACGGCCCGCCGCCTGTGCCTCTACGGCCGGGTTCCACCAAAGGTCGTACAGGATGACCGTATCAGCACCCGTCAGATTCAGGCCCGTGCCTCCCGCCTTCAATGAAATCAAAAATACATCGCGCTCCCCCTCATTGAATCGGTTGCACAGCTCCACCCGTTCCTCAGAAGGCGTCTGGCCGTCAAGATAGAAGTATTCCCGGTCTTGCATCGCAAGCTCCCGCCCAATGAGCCCAAGCATTTTCGTAAATTGCGAGAAGACCAGCACCCGCCTTCCAGAAAGCCTGGATTCCTCCAGTATTTGCAGCAGCTGCTCGAACTTTGCCGAGCTTCCCTTGTAGCCGTCCACAAACAAGCCGGGATGGCAGCAGATTTGGCGCAATCTCGTCAAGCCGGCGAGGATGCGGATGCGGTTCTTCCGGAAGCTTTCCTGATCAAGGTGCTTCAATGCATCATGCCGGAGCTTCGCCAGGAGGGCTGCATACAGCTCCTTCTGTTCCGGAAGCAGCTCCGATAGCTCAAGCGCTTCATTTTTGCCTGGCAGCTCCGTCAGTACGTCTTCCTTCAGCCGGCGCAGTAAGAACGGGCGCACCCTCCGCGCAATGGCCTTCCGTGTCAGGTGACTGTAGTCCTCCAGCCCCCTGAACAGCTGCGGGAAGATGACATGATAGATGGACCAGAGCTCTTCCTGGCTGTTCTCAAGCGGTGTCCCTGTAAGCCCGAAACGATGATCGGCCTTTATCTTTTTGACGGCCCGTGCCGTCTGGGTCATCGGATTTTTAAACGCCTGCGCCTCATCAAAGAACACGGTATGGAACGTCTGCTTCTCATACCAGGCCAAATCACGGCGCAGCAGTGGATAGGATGTGATGAGGACATCCAGCTCTCCAAGATTGCGCTGCAGCTCTTTTCGCGCGGCCGTATCCCCATCGATGACGAGCGCCTGGATTTCAGGCGCAAAGGTAAGCAGTTCATGTAGCCAGTTGTACGTCAAGGAGGACGGACATACGATGAGGACGGGCTGGTTGCGCATTCGGATGTTTGCCAGTTCCGAAACGATGAACGCAATGCTTTGCACCGTCTTCCCAAGCCCCATCTCATCGGCCAATACTCCGCCAAATCCATAGCTTGCCAGCGCCTTCATCCATCGGAACCCTTGCTTCTGGTAGTCCCTTAACACGCCCGCCAAGCTTGGCGGCACGTCGAATGCCAACTTTTCCGGCTGCAGCAGCCCATCGAGGAACTGTCGGAAGGATTCCTCCGGCGCAAACGCCTCGCTCTCCTCCATCAGCTCGAGGAACTTCAGGCTTTCCACTATCGGCATGTTGAAAGTGGCCTCATACTCATCATCCTGGACAGGGCCCGCCAGCAGGAAGCGGCGAATCTCTTCCATCTCCTTCGTTTCAAGCGACAGCAATGAATCATTGGGCAGGCGATAGTATTTGCGCTTCATTTCGAGCGCCTGGAGAATCTCCTTCACCTGGCCATCTGTAATGCCGTCCATCTCAAACTTGAACTCCAGCCAATTCGTCCGTTCCTTTTTGACCTTTACCGCCATTTTAGGAAATGCACTTTTTTTGACGAGCCGATTGCGGACGGCAGTCGTCGCATAAATCTGCGCAAGCGCCTGAAGCTTTGGCAGGACATGATGTAAAAAATCATATTCAAGCTCTTCATTCTGCATGAAGTAGCCGCCTTCAGTTGCCGTAAAGCCGCTCCGTTCCATTATGTCGAGGACTTCCTGCTCCTTCTGCACATCCCTTACGATTACGGTGCGTGGCTGCTGTTCCGAACCCTCCAACGGCTGAATGACGACATGGCCGTAATGGAATTCCAGTCCTGCCAGCAGCCTGTTTTTCAGACGGTCCAAGTAAAGCTTGGTGACAAGCGGTGTCTTCATCATTTTCCTCGTCAGCTGTTCCGGCAGGCTGACCTCCCCCATTTTCCGTAGCCCCGGCACTACCTTTTGCAAAAACAAATCAATTTGGTCATGCGGAATCGAGACGTAATCCGCATTCGGCGTGACAAGCATTTGCTGCAGCTCCACCAGCCGCTCACAGTCCTGCCCATCCAGCTGGAAGACACGGCCACCGTCCATCACGACATGATACGCACCGAAAAGCAGCAGCCGTTCGAAACCTTCCATCGTCAATCGGTAATCGTTGCCTACCGCTTCGACGATGAAATGGAAAGGGGGCGTCCCATCCGCAAATCGCAGAGGCTGCGGAGGTTGTCCATCCTGCTCGACGAATAAAGCCGGCAGTTGTCCAAGTAACGGAGGAAGCCCTCCCCATGCAGACGGCGGTATGAACAGCAACGCCTGGTCCCGATTTTCCGGTAAGGCTTCTAAGAAAGCCATTTCATCGTGCGTAATCCGAATCAGCTGCTGCAATACCTCATGGACTTCATCCGTGAAGCAATGCTCGTCCGGATCAAAGGTGAAGGAGGCTGACAACGTACAAGGCCTGCCCAGCTTTACATGATGTAGAAAATGACGGATGTGCGATATCTTCATTCCGCCGATGGATAGCTCCATTCCTAATAAGTATTGCCCCTTCCCGGCCGCACAAGGCTTCAGGATAAACTGGACGTCCAGTACTTGCCGGTTTTCAAAATGGAGCTGATGGCGGCTTTTTCGGGGCGGCTCGTCCTGGAAGAGCGTCAGGATTCCCTCTGCCAGTTGCCGTCCACCCGCTTGTTCTCCTAGGGCATCAACCGGATGATTCCTTTGCCGCTTCTGCTCTAAAATCGCCAGCAAAACGGCCGCTACATGCTGGCAGCTCTTAGTGAAATCGGCGACGGTAGGACAGCTGCAGGATGCCTGAATGCGCCCGGACACGTCTTTTCCGATTGTGACCACGAAGTCCTCTACCCCCTTTACTGTAGCTGTACAGCAATCCGCGCCATCATCTTCAATCTTCACTTTATTTGCCCGGTGATACGCCTCTCCTCTTTTGAAGGAGACGGTCCCGCACATGTCTTTGATGATTTTTTGATTGATTTTGATGTCCATGCATTCCGCTCCTTCCTCATAAAATATCTTGCCATTATCCTGCTTATTCTACCATGTATAGTATAGGCATCGACAGCTAGAGATTGCCGCCACTTTCTTCATCCTTCCATTCTACGTATGCCCGCACAAGTTATAAAAAGCACCCTATATTGACCGTTTAAGTACCTGCATGATACTTAAAACGCAAAATTAAGGTGCTTTTACTGCTGTATTTTATTGGTCACATCATTTCATATAATTCCCGGACAGAGTCTATCCCATATACACACTTTCACACGTGCCGGCTGCCGGCTCATAAAAACAGTGATTTTTAAACTGGCCCGTAAA
>JBJEFP010000050.1:0-4390 GCA_051874195.1 Lysinibacillus sp.
GCTGTCCCGATTTGTAATGGATGAAATCGGAGTATGGAACAACCCGGACAAATCCTCTTCCATCCCGTCCTCTACGTATGAAGAGTGGTTTTTTTGTTATAATAAAGGAAATCTACGGGAGGTGTGCACACCTTATGAAATTGATGCTCGAATGGACGTATAAATCACCGAAGGGAGCAACGGCGACTTTCCGCTCCGAGACGATGACGCCCGCGCAGGCGCTCATGATTGCTGAAGATATAGAACGGACGGGACGCGTCAAGAAATTGGAAATCATCGATGAATACGACAGTACCTGGATGATCAAGGAACTGAAGAAATATTTGAAGGAGATGGAGACGGAGCCGCATAACATCACCCTTTATTTCGACGGGGGATTCGATATCCAGACGAAGGCTTCGGGTCTTGGTGTAGCCATCTATTACGAGAAAGACGGGAAGACGCAACGGTTGCGCCGTAATGCCTATGTGTCGGGGCTGGATTCCAATAATGAGGCGGAATATGCGGCACTTCATCTTGCACTAGTAGAGCTGGATCTGATGGATGTCCATCATCAGACAATCCGTGTGGTGGGGGATTCCCAGGTCGTCATCAATCAGCTGAACGGGGAATGGCCGGCATATGAAAAAAACCTGGCTGAATGGGCTGATAAAATAGAAGACAAGCTTCGGGCGCTGGGGCTCAAGGCCGAGTATGAACTTGTACCGAGAAAGGAAAACAGCGAGGCGGACCGGCTCGCTACACAGGCGCTGCAGGGAACGGAAATTTCCGGAATCATTGAGATACAGCCGTAATCCGGCAAGCTGTCCAGGTTCGTCAAGCGACAGATGAAGAGGCAGGACGGATCTGGCCATCCTGCCTACAGCTTTTGTATTAGATAAATGGAAAAGTGGCCGATGCGCAAGTAAAGGCCGTCTTCCGTTCGGTTTGTCCCTATGTAGGGCTTCTGCCTATAGAGTTTCCGCATGTCGCTGGCCGTGAGACGGATGGCTTGCACCGTTTGATTTCCCGTACCTGCAGGAAGGATTTCTACATTCTCTTCGCTATATTCCTCAAATTCACCACTTACGCCATGCATGCTGCTGAGTCCGCTGTTGTTCGTCACGGTATGATTAAACTCGTCTGCCGAGACGGAAAATGCAATACTCACCCCACATAAAAAAGCTGCGATTGCAGCCAACTTCTTCATCATCGACGCACCCCTTTTTTAAAAAACTATACCCATATCCAACCGCACGTAAACTTCTCATTCTATCCAAAACAGGCTTCGCCGGGTATGATGGTAGAAGAGGTGATGATATGAAGACAGTTATGTGCATCGGCGAGCTATTGATCGATTTCTTTTGTACAGAGACGAATGTGACCCTAGTGGAAGGGAGGCATTATGAAAAACAGGCAGGCGGAGCACCGGCGAATGTGTGTGCTGCCATCGCGAAATTGGGAGGCAAGGCGAAATTTTGCGGCAAAGTAGGGAATGATGCGTTCGGCGACTTTTTGCAACGGTCGCTTGCAGACGCCGGAGTCGATACGTCGATGCTTGTCCGGGGAAATGCGCCGACCACCCTTGCGTTTGTATCGCGTACGGGGGATGGTGAGCGGGATTTTCTATTCAACCGTGGTGCCGATGGGATGCTCGTCATGGAAGATATCGATATGGAGCGGCTGGATGCTGAGATTGTCCATTTCGGCTCTGCGACGGCGCTACTTTCAGATCCTTTTCGTAATACATACATGAATATGATGAAGATAATGAGGAGCCGTGGTTCCTTCATTTCCTTCGATCCGAATTTCCGGTTGGACCTATGGAAGGGAAGGGAAGCAGAGTACCGTCAGCGTGTAGGGGAATGTGTAGCACTCGCGGATTTTGTGAAGATGAGCGAGGAGGAATTTGCAATGTATGGACAGCCGGTCCCCATCGGAAAATGGTTTGCAGTGACGAAGGGGGAACTGGGTACATGGATTTCCGACGGGGTGAAGGAAGCACTGGTTTCAAGCATTCCGGTTCAGGCAATCGATACGACAGGAGCCGGTGATGCATTCGTTGGTGCACTATTGAAACAGTTTTCTGATTATCCGACACTAAATGATATAACTTTTCAGCACTATAAGCAATCAACGAAGTTCAGCAACATCACAGGAGCACTCGTTTGTACTAAGGTCGGTGCTATGACCGCCCTGCCGACGACTGAAGATGTGCTATCATATATGGAGAAATGAGGAAAGGAAGTGTTTCAGTATGCAATTGGCAATCATGTTAGGAGCGGCGATGGCCTTTTTGGCGGTCGCCTTTGGAGCATTCGGTGCACATGCGCTGAAGGACAAGTTCAAGGAGCAGAAATACGCGGATAACTGGGAGACGGCTTGCCGCTATTTAATGTATCATGCGCTTGGGCTGATTTTGATAGGTCTCCTCATACATAGTCTGGGACAATCAGGAGCGCTGACGGCTGCGACTTGGTGTATGTTCATCGGTTCGCTGATCTTTTCGGGAAGCCTTTATGTGCTATCTCTTACAGGCATCCGCAAGCTGGGTGCCATTACACCAATCGGAGGTCTGCTTCAGCTTGCCGCCTGGGTATGCGTTATTATTGCCGTTTTGTAAAGTGGAAAAGGGGTTGCCGGTAGCTTAGTCTATCGGGCAATCCTTTTTTGCTGCTGGTGAAAATACCGCAATGTGATATGAGAAAGGATGCGGTGTCTCTGTGGGCACAGCATCTCTCCAAAGACTTTTCTGACGTACCATTTGCTGTCCGACCTTCCTAAAAGCATCAAATATTATATGGTTATTCGGGCTAAAAACGGCATTTGCTCTAAAGTATGGTAAATGTTATCGTTAACTACGAGGTGATGACAAATGGAGACTTACGATTTAGCCGTCATAGGCGCTGGACCGGGCGGATATGTAGCGGCCATCCATGCTGCGAAAAGCGGCTTCAAGGTGGCGCTTGTCGAAAAGGATAAGGTCGGGGGTGCCTGCTATAACGTCGGGTGCATTCCATCGAAAATCATGCTGGAGCACAGCAAGCTCGTGCAGGAAATCCGGCGGGGAACGGACTGGGGCATCACGGTGCCGACAATCAATATTGATTTTCCGAAGCTCATGAGACGAAAGGATGCAGTGATTGATGAACTGCTGCACAATATCGAGGGTTTTATCGAAAAGGCGCAAATCAGCTTGATTTATGGGGAAGCAAGCGTAACACAGGAACGAATTGTGACGGTAGGAGACGAATCATTCAAAGCGAAAAAGGTGATTCTTGCCACAGGAAGCCATCCCTTCGTTCCGCCATTGAAAGGAATAGAAACGGCCGACTATTATACGACGGATACATTTTTCAGCATCAAGGAACTGCCAAAGCAACTGACAATCATTGGCGGGGGAGTCATTGCCATTGAGATGGCATTTGCCTTGGCACCTATGGGGACGAAAGTGACTGTACTCAACCATAGCACGGATATTCTGCAAACGGAAGAACCCGATGCCCGCCCGATCATCAAGGAGAATATGAAGAAGCTCGGCATCGAATTGGTTACAGACTTCAAGTTTGAGGAGATTAGTGGGCATGAAATCCATACTTCGCGAGGCATCTTCGCCTATGAGAATCTGCTGTTTGCTACCGGGCGCCGACCGAACAGCGGTATTGCGAAGGAACTGAACCTGGCGATGGATGGTCGCCTTATTGCGGTAAACAATCATTACGAAACAAGCATTCCCGGTATTTTTGCCATAGGGGATTTGGTCGGAGGATTCCAGCTTGCACACTCCGCCAGCGCGGAAGGCATCCATGCCGTAGACTACATTCTAGGAAAATATCCACGCGTCATCAATCAGCAGGAGATTCCAAGATGTGTCTATACGCATCCGGAAATTGCGACATTCGGCATGCTGGAGCATGAGGCGCCGACAGATGCCATTGTCACAAAGATGTATTTGCCGACAAACCCGAAGGCATTATTGGAGGGGAACATACAAGGGTTCATGAAATTTGTCGCAAGTCCTGAAGGAGACATCTACGGAGCCTGTGTAGTAGGGGACGGGGCGACGGAAATGATCAATGCGATGCTGGCTGCCAAAGTGGCGGGAGGATCGGTCAAAGACCTGGCGCGCATGATCTTTCCGCATCCGACGGTAAGCGAACATATCGGTGATGCCGCGAGCGCCGTATTCGGCAAGGCAATCCATCAAAAATAGACAGAAAATGCCTAGCAAAAGCGATAGGACGATATCCAAAAGGAGGGGTACCAGATGGTGCCCCTCCTTTTGTCACTCTGAAAATTTTTTGAATGCAAGAGTAAGTCTGATGACCCAGTTTATTTTCCTGAAGAGACGGCAGTGAAGGGAGCGAGACCTTTCATTGTCGAGTTGTAAACATCCAGAGGTGTGAACAGG
>JBJEFP010000050.1:4490-20421 GCA_051874195.1 Lysinibacillus sp.
GTGAACAGGCACTGCATTTGCTGTAATAGAGATAAAATATGAATTTTGTAGAAAAAACAGTTTTTTTGTAGAAAGAATGTTATTGCTATATTAGCAATATATGTGTTAATGTTTTAATAATCAGAAAATTCTGTGTAGGGGAGGACTTTCATGAATGTATATATGCTGCTCAATTTAGTGACGAATATGGTGCCGGGACAGATTGCCGTATCTTTTGAAGGACGTCACTATAGCTATGAACAAATGGCTGAACGTGTTGGACGTTTGGCAGCTGCATTAGAGCAGGACGGTGTTGCTCAAGGCGATCGAATAGGCATCATTTCAACGAATAGCCCGGAAGTTCTGGAAGCATTTTTTGCAGCGTTTCAAATCGGTGCAGGGGCCGTTCCGATTAATTATCGAGCGAAGCCGGATGAATTAAGCTTTATGCTGGCTGATAGCGGAATCAAGGTACTTATTGTAGAAGAACGCTATGTTTTTGCCGTCCAGTCATTTTTGGAGGAGTACCCGAATATAAAAGTGATTGTTATTGGTGATGAACTGGAGAAATACATGCAAACTGTCGACAGCCAAAAATATGACTTTGCCGATGTGACGGAAGATGACTTGGCATTGCTTCTCTATACGAGTGGGACCACGAGCAATCCAAAGGGCGTTGTTATGACACACGGACAACTGACGAATTATGTGATGGGCAGAACCGAGCCCGCTGATGGTACAGACAACGGTGCCTACTTGACATGTGTACCAAACTACCATGTTGCTGGTGCGACAAGTTTGTTGAACAGCTTATACGGCGGGCGCCGCATCGTCCTGACGCGTCAGTTTTCAGAAGAAAGCTGGATTGACATCGTAGAGCGGGAGCGAGTTACACATGCTTTTTTAGTACCGACGATGCTTAAGCGCATCATTGATCATCCTGGTTTTGCCCAAAGTGATTTTAGCAGCCTGCAAAGCCTATCGTATGGTTCTGCACCCATGCCGTATCCCGTTATCCGGAAGGCGATTGAAGTATTTCCCGATACAGTTGGTTTTGCGAACGCTTTCGGTATGACGGAAACGACATCCACGGTCTCTGTATTAGGACCTGAAGACCATCGTTTAGAAGGCTCCGAGGAAGAAATTCAGAAAAAGCTGCAACGGCTGAATTCTGTTGGAAAAGTAGTGGATGGGGTAGAAATAAAAATTTTGAACGATTTCGGCGAAACGGTTCAACGAGGTGAAGTCGGCAATGTATACATTAAGACAGCACGTGCCATGAAGAGCTATTGGAATCGCCCGGAGGCATCAAAAGAAACGGTAGTGGATGGGTGGATTAACACAAAGGATTTAGGGTGGATGGACGAGGAGGATTACTTATTCTTGGTCGGTCGGAACTCCGACATGATTATTCGAGGAGGTGAAAATATTTCCCCGCAGGAAGTCGAGAATATATTGTTAGAACATGAAGGGGTTAAGGATGCGGCAGTATTGGGCGTACCAAATATGGAATGGGGAGAAGAAGTACTGGCAGTCATTGTACCGAGGGATTTAGAAAATCCGCCGGCAGTTGATAGTTTAACTGCGCATTGCAAGAAAAGCCTTGCCAGCTTTAAATGCCCTAAAATTTTTGAGTTTGCAGCAGACTTGCCGCGCACCTCCTCGGGGAAAATTTTAAAGCGCGATTTAAAGGAACAGTTTGCCAGTGAAGAAATAAATTCGTAAAGGGGAAGTGTTATATGCGTTTTGAATTAACAGAAGAGCAGCAACAGCTACAACAGGAAATACGAGCATATTTACAGGAAGCGATTACAGAAGAACTGTTAGAAGAACAGAAATACAATGTGAATGGGCCAATCTGGAGGAAGTATATTAAAAAGTTAGGCGAGGACGGCTGGTTGGGGGTCGGCTGGCCAAAGGAATATGGTGGTCAGGGACGCACGGCATTGGAGCAATACCTCTTCATCGAAGAAATTGACCGTACAGGCATCCAAATTCCGTTCATCACCTTAGAGACGGTAGGGCCGACCTTGATGAAGCTTGGATCGGAGGAACAAAAGCAATTTTTCCTGCCGAAAATCCTGAAAGGTGAAGTGGAGATTGCAATTGGCTATTCAGAGCCTCAGGCAGGGACGGATTTGGCGGCATTAGAGACGCGTGCAGTTCGAGAAGGTGATGAATATGTGATAAATGGTCAGAAAATTTTTACAACTAATGCCCATATAGCGGATTATATTTGGCTCGCAGCCCGTACGGACCCGACAGCCCCAAAGCATAAAGGGATATCCATCTTCTTGGTGCCGACAAATGCACCCGGCTATTCATGTACACCTATGACGTTGATGGGAGAAGAAACGAATGTGACCTATTACGAAAATGTACGGATTCCGGCCACAGCGCTCGTAGGTGAAGAAAATAAAGGCTGGCAATACATTACACAGCAATTATCGCTTGAACGTCTGATGCTGTCTTCGTATTCACGAATAGAGCGCATGGTGGAGGAAACGGTTGCCTTTGCAAAGGAGACGGTGATTGATGGCGAGCGCGTAATTGAACGCCCGCAAGTACAAGCCGATATTGCAGAAATGACGATGCAGCTTGAAGTATTGAAGCTGTTGAACCTCCGTGCAGCCTGGGCCCACGGAAATATAGACGAGCCTCCATTTAGACCGTCGATGAACAAAGTATTTGCGGCCGAAGTGAATCAATTTGTATTCGATAAGTGTATGCAGATTTTGAGCCTGTATGGCCAAGTGCGTGATGGCTCAAAGTATACGATTGCGGATGGAAATGCACAGCAATATGCCCAGAGTCGGGTTGTACATTTATTCGGCGGCGGGGCAAACGATGTCCAGCGCGATTTAGTGGCACGATTTGGTTTAGGTTTATCAAAAAGCATGTAGGAGTGAGAAGGCATGACATTGACAACAGAAATGATTGAGGCGCATCTTGGAATCACCTCTGAAAAGGTGGAAGGTCTGGATGAAGTTTGCCGGCCAATGATCCGCCATTGGTGTGAAGTGATGGAGGATTCCAACCCCCTTTATAGGGATGAGGACTACGCGAACAATTCGAAGTACGGATGTATCATTGCACCGCCGACACAAGTGCAGGCATATACAATGAATCCTTTATGGCCGAAAGTGGAACGAGAGCCAAATTCGATGGAGCAGTTAATCGCGCTTTTTAAGGAAAATGGTTATTCGGCGATTGTTGCGACGGAGCAAGTACAAGAGTATGGGGTGCCGATGAAGCTCGGTGACCGCATCAGCTATACGATATCCGTACAATCTGTTTCACCTCTGAAGCAGACGGCACGGGGGCCAGGCTACTTTGCGACGTTTTTATATCATTTTACAAATCAACGGGATGAAATGGTATGCAATCAATCGTTCACGATTTTAGCATATAAGCCACAGGCATAGGAGGCAAAAGCGATGGATGTAGTAAAAGTAAGCCGTGTAACGTGGGATGAGGTAGAAGTCGGTGAAGGACTGCCAACCGTTTCGCGGGATATCACTCCTGCATTGGTAGTCGTAGGCGCCATTTCTGCAACACATGATTATGAAAATGTGCACCATGATTATTTTGCGGCAAAGGCGGCGGGTGCCGATAACGTATTCATGAACATCTTGACGACGAATGGCTTGATTGGAAAATACGTAACAGATTGGACTGGACCAGAGGGGGAGTTGAAAAAAATTCAATTGAAGCTGGCGGTACCGAATTATCCGGGAGATAAAATGACGTTCAACGGCCAGATTAGCAAAAAATACGAAGAAAATGGCGAATATTTAGTGGAAGTCGATTTTTACGGTCAAAATTCAATTGGCTATCATGCATTAGGAAAAGCGGTTGTTGCATTGCCAAAGGGGGAGTGAGAAATGGTGGAATCAGTGAAAAATAAAGCAGCGATAGTTGGAATAGGACAAACCGAGTTTAGCCGGAACTGCGGCAGGACGGAATTGCGCATGGCAATCGAAGCGGTGCTGGCTGCATGTGAGGATGCAGGCATAGATGTGAAGGAAATCGACGGGATCATCAATTATACACTGGACAGTACAGAACAGATTGATTTGGTCCGAGCGCTCGGTATTCCAAACTTAAGCTTCTTTAGCAAAATTCCTTACGGTGGGGGCGCAAGCTGTGCAACAGTCGCGCAGGCCGTAGCGGCAGTGACGTCTGGTCAGGCGAAGTATGTCGTATGTGTACGCTCGATCCGTGATGCCTCAAGCGCATTTTCATACGGCGATTTTGAACCGACACGTGTAATGGGCGATATTAATATGGGGATGTACCATCCGTATGGACTATTGACACCCGTATCGTGGGTGGCAATGTATGCGCAGCGTTATATTCATGAATATGGCGTGAAAGATGGCGACCTGGGATGGATACCGATTGTCAACCGCGAAAACGGAAACCGTAATCCAGCAGCACAATTTTATGGACGTGGACTAACAATGGAGGAATATTTGGATTCTCCATATAACGTTACACCGCTTCGCCGCCATGATTGTTGTCTCAGCTCGGATGGGGCGATTGCCGTGATCGTCACGACGCCCGACCGTGCCAAGGCGTTAAAGCAAAAACCGGCCTATATTGAAGCAGCAGCGCAGGGGATGTCGACAAATGGGGAAGTCATGACGAGCTACTATCGGGAAAAAATCACCTTTTTACCGGAAGTGAAGGCATATGGTGATAAGCTTTTCCGCGATGCGGGCATTACCCGGAAAGATATAGATGTCGCACAGATTTATGACGCTTTTAGTCCTCTAGTGCCAATGCAGCTTGAAGCGCTTGGGTTTGTTGGAGAAGGGGAGGGCGTTGAGTTCTGTAAGGGCGGCGACCGCATCCGTCCAACCGGAGAACTGCCGATCAATACATCGGGCGGACTCATGTCAGAGGGGTACTTGCATGGGATGAATATGATTACAGAAGGTGTTCGTCAAATTCGCGGGACATCGACTACACAGATTGATAACGTGAATCACGTATTGGTAACAGGGGGCACTTGTGTTCCTACAAGCGGTCTCATTTTAGGGAAGGGGGTTTGACCATGGTCACGTATACAGGAATCGGTACACCGAAACCAGTGATGAATGAAGATACGGAAAAGTTTTGGCAAATAATGCAGGAGACAAAAAAGCTTCATTTCCAGCAATGCGCTTGCTGTGAAACGATTTTACACCCGCCGCGCCCGATTTGCCATAAATGCCACAGCTTCGATTTTAACTGGGTAGAAGCGCCGACAAAAGGAGAGATTTATAGCTTTGCAGTATATCATCGTGGTGTACATCCAGGGTTTGAACTGCCTTATGCCGTAGTGTTGGTTGAGCTTGAAAATGGACAGCGGATTGTATCAAATATGTTGGATTGTCCTTCTGAAGAAGTGTATATCGGTATGCCGGTTGAAGTAGTAATTGAGCAGGCGTTTGAGGATGCTTCCCTAGTGAAATTTAAACGCCGGGCGGAGGTGTAAAGCATGAATTTCAGATTAACGGATATGCAGGAAGAATTTCGTTCTACAGCACGCAAATTCTTCAAGGATAATTACTCACTGGAACAAGTAAAGCAGGCCGAAAAGAGTGAACTGAATTATCTGCAGGAAATCTATATGAAGATAGCTGAGCTGGGCTTTGCCGGGCTCATTATTCCGGAGCAATATGGCGGCTTTGAGGCGGAGCTTCTTGACCTGGCATTTGTTGTGGAAGAGGCGGGAGCAGCGCTGTTCCAAAGTCCATTAATCCCAACAATCGCATATGGTATTGTACCAATCGTTCAATTTGCGAATGAACAGACAAAACAGGCGATTCTACCGTCGATTGCTACCGGGGAAGTGACGGTGACAGGGGCGATTGCAGAACCCCAGGCCCATTATAATGTAGAGTTTATCGAGGCAACAGCAATGCCTGCTGAAAAAGGGTACCACATTTCGGGAACGAAAATCTTCGCACCGTTTGCCAATGGTGTAGATAAATTATTGGTTCTGGCAAAGGCCCCTCAAGGTCTAACCGCTTTTTTGGTGAATCGGGAGGAGGAGGGGGTTGTGATTAACACAATCCCGACAATTAGCGGAGATGGCAATTGTGAGGTTGTCTTCAATAATGTATATACGGAAACGGTCATCGGCCTGCCGGGCGAGGGAGCTAAAATAGCCGTTGCTGCAAATGATTATGCGATTGCCCTGCAGTCTGTAGAGGCGGCAGGCCTGCTGCGTCGCACGATTGAAATGACAGCAAGCTACGTGAAGGAGCGCCATCAATTCAAAGTGCCGATAGGAGCATTCCAATCCGTACAGCATCGCCTATCGGATATGTTCACGATTGCAGAAGGGGCGAATCTGGCCGCATATAATGCTTTGGCGAAGCTGGCGAGCGGTCAGGATGCGAGCAAGGAGCTGGCTGTCGCCAAATTGTGGATCAGTAAGGAAGGGCATAAAGTGGTGACAGGCGCGCATCAGCTGCATGGGGGGATGGGGCTTGATTACGACTATCCACTGCAGTTTTGCTATCGTCGTCTAAAAGGTATCCAACTTACGTTAGGTACGCCTGAAATACATTTACGAAAGTTAGCCAAAAGCGTGATTGGAGAAAAGCAGCCGGTTCAATTATAAACGCAGGGGGTGAGGAAATTGGCAAATACAGCTTTATCAAATATGAAAGTCATTGATTTAACCTGGTATATTTCAGGTCCGTACTGTACAAAGTTGCTCGCGGATTTCGGCGCGGATGTTATCAAAATCGAGCGTCCGGAAACGGGAGACCCATCACGGCAAATCGGTCCGTTTCGTCACGATGAAGAAAATGTCAATGCCAGTGGATTGTATGCCTACTTAAACAACAATAAAAAGAGCATAACGCTCGATTTAAAAACGGAGGAAGGCGTAGATATTGTGAAGCGCCTCGTTTCCACTGCGGACATTGTAGTTGAAAATTTTGCACCAGGCGTATTGGAACGGCTGGGGCTCGGTTATGGCGTATTAAAAGAAGTGAATCCTAAAATTGTCCTTACTTCGATTTCCACATATGGCCAGACGGGTGACTATGCACATTATAAAGGGACGGAATTTACCGCACAGGCATTGGGTGGGTATATGACATCAGTCGGCGAGCCGACACGTGAACCCCTCCGCGCTGGTGGCCAGCTTCATTTATTGGAGTATATTGCGGGTACGTTCGCTGCCGGGGCAACGCTGGCAGCTGTCCGTGGCAGTCGTGAAACCGGCGAGGGTGCACATCTTGATATTCCAATTACAAATTTCGGTATTCTGCAATTATCCTACCCAACGGTCCAGAATTCGTACCCGACAAGCTTATTCAAGGCAGACATGCGTCGTCCAATGATACCGAGCGTTCATCCATGCAAGGATGGATTTATCGGCATTAGTGTTTTGACGGGACAGCAATGGCAAAATTTTTGCTTCATGGCAGAAATGTATGATTGGGTGGAAGATGAACGCTTCATGACGTTGCCAAAGCGCCTCCAGCATAAGGAATTATTTTTAGGGCGTTTGAATGAATTTTTGCGTAACTATACCCGGGAAGAATTAATGCAATTCGGATCGCAATGGCGTGTACCGGTAACACCTGTCCCGACATTTAGCGATATTATGGATATCCCTCATTATAAGGAACGTGCATTTTTTGAAAAAGTGACACACAAAGAACTCGGGGATTTATGGCAGCCGGGGGCACCGTTTAGAATGTCAGAGACGCCGTGGGCAATTAGAAATCCAGCGCCATTATTAGGAGAGCATACGGATCAAGTAGTAAGCAGTATGATGAAAACAGAAGCGGTAGAGGAGGTCTAGTGGAATGAAGGACTATTTAAAAGGCGTTCGCATTGTCGATTTAGCGATGTGGTGGTCTGCCCCTCTCTGTACATCTTTTTTAGGGGCACTCGGTGCGGAGGTTATTAAAGTAGAATCCAACAAGAGCCCGGACGGCTTCCGTTTCCAAATGGCAACGCCAGGAACCGATAACTGGTGGGAGCTCGGCCCGCAATTCAATAGTGCGAATATGAATAAAAAGGGCGCAACATTCGATTTGAATGAAGAGGATGGCAAGCACTATTTAAAGGAGCTAATCAAAGCATCTGATATTGTCATTGAAAACTATACACCTCGCGTCATGAATAATTTTGGCCTAACCTATGACGTTTTAAAGGAGCTCAATCCATCAATCATCATGATGTCGATGCCAGCGTATGGATTGAGCGGCCCATGGCGTGACGAGCCGGGATTTGCCTACACATTTGAAATACTATCAGGTATTGCGAACTTGACAGGCTATAAGGATGCTGGACCGATGACGGTGCTCGGCACAGGCGATATCATCTCGGGATACCATGCTATTTTTGCATTGCTAACTGCATTGGAATACCGGAAGCAGACAGGTAAAGGACAGTTTATCGAATGTGCGCAGGTGGAAGCGGCAATGAACTATATGGGTGCGCCGCTTGCAGATTATCAGCTGAATAACCGCGATTGGGGACGAACAGGCAACAGGGAAAGAGGCATTGCCCCACAAGGTGTATACAAAGCCCAGGGCCATGATGCATGGGTGGCAGTATCCATCACTAATGATGAAGAGTGGAGCTCTTTATGTGAGGCGATCGGAAACCCGGAACTCGGCCAAGCATATGTGACCTATGAAGAACGCTTTTCTCATCATGATGAAATCGATGAGGCAATCACAGCTTGGTCGTTGCAGTTTACACATCATGAGGCGGCTGAAAAGCTCCGAGCAGCAGGCATCCCGGCTGCACCTGTATTAGGGCTCCACGAAATTGAAAATCATGAATATATGAGTGATCTATTCCAGGAAATTGAGCGTGATTTTGTAGGTACGCATAAATATCCGAGCTGGCCGCTGCTGATTGATGGGGAACGACTGCGTCATCGAAATCCGACGCCTACATTGGGGCGCGATAACGACTATGTATATAAGGAGCTATTGCAAGTTTCAGATGAAGAATATGCACGATTACAGGATAAAGGCATTATCGGTACAGTGATGAAGCCAGTATAGAGGAGGGCTGTGTATGTCATATAAAGTGGGAACAAAGCTACAATGTACAAAATGTGGCAGCGAATTCATTGTCACAAAATCTACTGCCCCAACATTTACATGTTGTAATCAGGAAGTTCAGCAGAAATAAGGGAAGGGTGATTGTATGGCAAATCAATTAGGGAAGCGTTTGGAATGTCCGGCATGCGGCAGTGAAGTAATGTGCATCAAGCCAGGGGACGGAAGCATACATTGCTGCGGTGAGGAAATGACGGTTAAACAACCGATGGCACTACCAACGGCAGACTAGTTAAAGGAGGCGGATTTGTTTTGAATTTGCAAAACTTATCCGCTTTATTTGTCGGTGGGAGCGATGTGCTGCGTTATGCAGCCTCACTTCTTACCGCGCAAGGAGCGGATGTCCATATAAGCGGCCATTATAGAAGGGGAAAATGGGATGTAATCGTAATAGAGGAACCACTTGCATTGGAAGTACCCGTAGCGATTGTGGAACTCGTCTATGATTGTGCTATCGCGGATAAAATGGAAGCGCAATTTCAGGGGAAAGCCGGTTGGACAGCGTTGACAGACGGCAACTTGATAACAGGGAAGCCGGCCTCCCATTTAATAGGGGCGCATGCCGTATTTTATTTGCTTGTAGCTGTAATGGAAAGCAGTTGGGGTATGCAACAGCATATCCGCCTAAATGTATTTTCTTTGTTGGTATCGGCGCTGGAAGGAGCCCGCAGCAGTTTTTATAAGGACGGTGTTGTGAGATCCGCATCTGGAAACCGGCATCATTCACTTGTACCGATGACCATTTTGCAGGCGCAGGATAGAGCTGTCTTTGTTGGAGCTCCATCCAATGCCCAATGGGAGCTGCTCGCAGCATTTGCACAAATTGAAAACAGGTGGCCGGATGAACGGGCCAGGCAGCAGGATGTTGAGCAAATTGAAAGGCTGCTCGCCCGATGGATGGCAACACAAAAAGCAGAAGAGCTGGTGCCGCTTATGCAGGCAGTACGGCTGCCGTTCAGTATTGTCCAGCAGAAGGAGGAGCTTGTGAATTGTCCACAGCTGCAGGCGAGGCGCTTTTATGAACGCCGGTTGCCATGGGAGATGACCACAATTCGGCAGGTTGCAGGAGCATGGCATATGAGTGGATGGGAGGGGATGAGGATTGTTGATTTGACAGCAATGTGGGCAGGCCCGTATTGCACCCGGCTGTTTGCGGATTTAGGCGTTGAGGTGATAAAGATCGAGGCACCCTTCAGACCGGATGGCATTCGTTTGAATTCGCAATCGTCTTCCTCTTTTTTCGAGGAGCTGAATCGTAATAAATATGGGATGACGCTCGATTTAAGAAATGATGAGGAGAAACAACTATTGTTACGCCTACTGGAGCGGGCGGATGTGGTAGTCAACAATTTCAGCCCTCGAGTAATGCAGAATTTGGGTTTCACAAATGATGTGCTGGTGCAGGCGAAAGCAGATCTGGTCATCGCCTCCTTATCCGCATACGGACAATATGGCCCGTACCGGGATTATGTTGGCTATGGTCCGACAATCGAAGCGCATAGTGGGTTAGCCGTACCGCGGTTGCCTGGATTTTCGATTAGTGACATGGCTGCCGGAATCCATGGAGCTATCGGCATCATGAGCGCACTCCTCATGAAAATACAGCAAAACTGTGCAATCGCTATCGATGTATCGCAATATGAGGTGGCATGTACGATGCATGGTGAGGAAGTGTATGAGCTGACCGATTACTGGTCATTGGAACAGGCATTCAGCTATTCCAATGAAGCGATTGTCGAGGGGAACTGGCTGCAAAATACACGGGGAGCACCTGCACTAGGAGAACATAATCATATTTATAGGGGGATGTAACATGAGGAATCTAGCAATAGAAATAGCTGATAAAATCGCATATGTAAAGATGACACGCTCTCACAATGAATGGGATACTCTCTTCATACAAGAGCTGATAGAGGCAGCGCAAATGCTTTATGACGCCGATGATGTACAGGTGGTGGTGGTGGGTTCTACAGGAGAGCATTTCTCGATTGGTATGCCTCTTGAAGCGACCGTCTATGAGTCGATTGCGGATGAATATAAAACGGTCCAGCTCGCCACAAAAGCAATTAAGAGCTGGGCGAAGCTGCCTTATCCCATCATTGCGGCTATTCAAGGGGACTGCAGCTCCTTTGGCTTTAGTTTAGCAGCAATTGCCGATATACGATTTGTTTCTCCTAGCGCTAGATTTTCTTCACCAGAAGCAAGATGGGGAGTCGTTCCGGCAGGAGGTCTCACACAGCGCCTTCCACGTATTATTGGAAAAGGGCCTGCGATGGCTGTGTTATTAGGAGGGGAAGTATTAACGGCTGAGCAAAGTGTAGAGGTTGGACTAGCCAATCAAGTCGTCACTGATGCTTGGGCGGAAGCATGCAGGCAAGCGGAGAAGTTTTCAAGCTACTCACCACTAGCCCTACAATATACGAAGGAATGCATTCTGCGTGGCAGTGAACTGCCGTTCGATCAAGGCTTACGACAGGAATTGGATTTATATATGGTATTGCAGACAAGCGAGGACCGGATGGAAGGGATTAATGCGTTTATTGAAAAAAGGGCACCAATTTATAAAGGGGAATAGGGAGGGGTAGAATTGCCGCCAATCATTTATAGCCGAGATGAAAACATCGTCATTTTAACATTCAATCAACCGGATAAATTAAATGCCGTGGATACGGTATTACGTGATTTACTATATGAGTACATTATGAATATCAAGGAAGATGCTACTGTTGACGGGGTTGTCCTGACGGGGAATGGACGGGGCTTCTGTGCGGGAGCGGATTTGACAGAGTTCGGAAACGATCCATCTATTATTGCAAAACGAAAAATCCGTCTGCAGCACGACATATGGGAGGAGCTGCGTACGCTTCAAAAACCGGTAGCTGTGGCGATGCATGGCTTTGCCATCGGTTCTGGCATTGAAATGGCCATGATCTGTGATTTCCGGTTTGCAGCCCCAAATACAAAGATGGCGCTACCGGAGGCGACACTCGGTACATTAGCGGCGGCGGGCGGTACACAAAGCTTACCGAGGCTCGTAAAACAGGGATTGGCACTGTCATTTGCGCTAAAGGGCAATACGGTATTGCCGGAAGAGGCTCTAAAAATGGGGCTCATTACAGGCATCTTCCCTCGGGAGACGCTTGTTATGGATACAGTTGCTTATATGAAAAATGTAACGAAGCACGCAAGGATTGCCGGTTACATCAAACAATTGGTATCGTGTTATGCAGACCAGCCACTAGAAGATCGCCTGAAAGTAGAGGAGAGAGTAGCAACACGTGCATGGCAGGAGTGTCTAAAGGGGCTGTCCAGAAAGTAGGAACTTTCTGGGCAGTTCCGTTTTTCTTAAGACCTATCTGCTAAGAAGCATTGCTTCTGCAGGGGCGTCTCAAGATGTCACCCTTTTTGCCACAAAGGATACGCCCAAACCTACTTGTCAGACGTACCCCTTTTAGCGCAGGTTAGGAGCGAGTGCTTTCTTGAAATGCCTTAGAAATCTCATCGGCATAGTGTTTTATAAGGGGTTGATGATGCTCTAAATCCATCCGGGACAGGGGGAAATAAATGGCCAGTGCGGCAATCGGTTCATTGGAAAACCCCCAAATCGGACATGCCACCCCTCCTAAATTCTCGATGCGCTCACCGATACTCAGTGCAACACCTTGATCCCGAATTTGCTGTAAATTATGTTGCAGTTTTTCAGAATCAATAATGGTTGTTGTAGTGAACTGCTCAAGTGCCGTTCGTTTGAAGTAGGTTGCTAAATCGGCATCAGACATGTAAGCCATATGAAGTTTGCCGACAGCACCAAAATATAGATCGAATTCCTGGCCCAATGGACTTACCATTTCTTTTTCAAACGTACTTTTGAACCCTGATAAAAAAACAAATTTATTACCAGTACGAATTGATAAGTAGACGGCCTCGTTTGTTAAATCCGCCAATTCTTGAAGAAACGGTTGTGCAATAGCCGTTATATCACTCGTTTGGAACCGATTAACGATTTGAAAAATAATCGGTCCGGGCTTATATGTTTTTTGCTCATTGTTTTTTACCAAAAAGCCGCGGTCAGCAAGGGTGGCTGCAAGGCGGAAGGCGGCGGTTTTACTGATGCCAAGGGCCTGTTCGATATCAGTTAAGCTGATTGTTTCATATCTTAAAAACATCGAAAGCACCGAAATGGCATTATCGACCGTACTTAGGCGGTGGATGGTTTTGTTTCTATCCATGAAGTGAGTCCTTTCTGTTAAAACGTCTAATGCCATTTATCCATGTTTCATCAATCTGAGACTGTAGCAGCATGCTTGATTGGCAATGCAACAAGTCGGTTGCGGTCATAAAAAAATCTGCATCGTAGCCCTGACGCAGCAAGCCCTTGCAGTCTCCGTACTGACCAACCATGGCTGAATGGATTGTATGCATTTTGAGCATGTCGCCTCGGCTGACACGTTGGCTGCCATTGACGAGCTGGTTTGTTCGAGTCCGTCTTGTATGGGCGGCATACATGCTTTGGAATGGATTGTAGCTGGCGACAGGGGCATCGGAGCCTGCTGCGACGATGAGCTGTGAATCGAGCAGGTCCTGTACTAAATATAACCATTTTTGTTCGTCCTTTTCAACATTGCGCAAATAACGGTCTCCATGCTCATAAATGAACGATGGGTTGGTAACGATATGAAACCGGTGCCGAATGACATCCGGTAAAAAGGCTTCTGGGCATAGGCTGAAGTGCTCTAGACGAATGGAAGGTTTTCGCACGCTTCTCTCGAAAGCATGAAGGACTGTCCAAAGCATTTCCGGTGTGACGACATGAATGGCAAAATGGTTGTGTTGCTCAAACATTGCGGACAATGTTTCGACATCTGGATAAACCGTTTCATGCTGCTCCATGACGATTTTTTTTTCTACAAAATGTGTATCGATAGACCACTCGCTGAATAAGTCCTTGTCCTTTTGACTGACATTTGGCGTCGCATCCTGGACAGATGTAATGCCATAACGTAATAGTTTTTGCTCTAAGGCAGGGATTTTATGGATGAAAAATGAATCTTCTAATTCTGTGTGAATTTGCTTTGAAATGTATGCATCTGCGCCATAATAAATTCCCTCTTCTGCTTGAAACATAACAGACGGCATATCAGGCACGAAAAGCCGGTCGAGGGCCTGCTGATTGAAATAGGAAGCGTGGCGAGTGACATGGCGTACACGCACAGGACAGTCGATTTCATTGAGCAACTGCTTTGATAAAGGCCCGAAACGAGCTGGATCATAAGCAGTGAAGGTAACCCAATCTTGAGAAGAATATGGCTGTGCAAATTGTAAAAATGCCTCTACACTTGTAACGGAGTGCGGGATTGGAATACTGCTGGACATGCTCGCTTTCAAATGACAGTGTGCATCGATAAAACCGGGATAAATATAGGCCCCCTCTGCATCATAGTAGTGGCGCGCTGAGATTTCTTCATATGTATAGACGATTTTTGCAATCTTCCCATGTCGGATTGCAAGCCCGTAGGCATAGTGGGGTACTGGATCAAAGACAAAGACATGTGCATTAAAAATATAGTAGTCTACCACTGGCATCACTCCTTGAGATTTGACCTATTTTATCATAAAGTATCTAAATATTCAAAAATATGGAGGGTTAAATATGAAAGAAAAAATTTGCGACCGTGTTTATCGCGTTGTCCATCCGCTTCCTTATGACCTGCAAATGGTGAATTGCTATTTAATAGAAGAGGAAGATGGCTATACAATGATCGATACAAGCGATTATTTAGAGGCTTCATGCGGAATTTGGCAACAGATGCTCGACAAGCCGCTAAAAAAAATCGTGCTAACCCATGCACATGCCGACCATTTCGGGATTACACCTTGGTTAGTGGAGACGTATGGCGCCCAAGTGGTGATGTCGAAGAAAGGGTATGAGGAGTACTTATATCGAAAAGCGATGTTTGATGACGATGGCGTATTTCAAGACCGTATGTACTTGTTTTTAAATGATTACATATTGTGGAGTGATACAGGTGCCGGTAACGCCTATAATAATGTGAAAGCATATAGTTTCGAACCGGATATCTTGTTTGAACCGGGAGATGAGCTGGAACTTGGGGGACTGTTATTTAAAGCCATCTGGACACCTGGGCATTCACCGGACCATTTTTGCTTTTATAATGAGGAGCTGAAACTATTATTTGCAGGTGACCATATATTGGAGGAAATCAATCCGATTGTGCTTCCATCCGAGCATTTATATAATCCTTTAGAAAGTTATTTAGCTTCGTTCGACTATTTGCAGACACTTGATATTGAACATGCATTGCCAGGTCATCTATCCTTAATTGAAAATTTCAAAGACCGGGTGGGGAGGCTGAGAAGACGCTATGAAACAAGGTGGGCGCAAATTTTGGAAGCAATGGACGGAGAACCTCTTTTTGCGGAAGAAATTACATCGAGGCTGTATCCGCATGCAACAGGAGAGCAGTTTGCAGCTGCAGCCATGCAAACGATAACGAATTTAATCTATTTGGAATCTCAAGGGATTATTAAAAAGCAGCCTACAGATACGTATTATCGTTTTTATAAGGAAAAGACAAAATAAAATGCCCTCTTTTAGATCGATGGCTTTCTTGTGTCTTATTCCCTGTTATGTCTTACGGGACTTTCTCCCTTTCGACCTTTCTGCACCTTGAAAAATGGGATGAGGAAGAGCAATGCCTGACCATTTATTGAAGTGGCATACCATAAACGCGCCATTTTCCAAAGAGGAACGAATGCGTTCGATAGGCCGGGATTTCTTCTGCCATTAATATTGTAAGCAAAGTGATAAACGATCTGTATCACCAATCAATGGAATTCGCTCA
>JBJEFP010000051.1:0-5557 GCA_051874195.1 Lysinibacillus sp.
GCCCACTCGTCAATCGAAATGAAATCGTTTCCTTGTGCACCCAGCAATGTTACTAGCTCACCAATATTATATGCACGAGGCAGTAAAATCATACATTGGTCCATGCAGATTCTGCCCACAATCGGACAGCGCTCTCCGTCTACAAGGACCGTCTGCCCACCGAGCTTACGAATCATTCCGTCTGCATAGCCGATCGGCAACGTTCCGATGTAGCAATCTTCCTTCGCTGTGAATGTAGCGCCGTAGCCTACCGATTGGCCGGCCTTCAGTTTCTTCACATGGACAAGCTCCGTCTGCAAAGAAAACGCCTGCCTGATTGGGAACGGCAGAATATCCGCTACATACTCCGATGGTGCCAGTCCATATAGGGAAATACCGTATCGGACCGCATCGAACTGCAACGACGCCTGTTTCACTAACGCCGTCGCTGTATTAGCAGCATGAACAAGCCTCGGTTTAGCCGGCAGTGCATCGACCATCTCCTTGAAGAGGGCTGCCTGGCCGTCAAAATATGTAGCATCTTCCTCATCCGCCGTGGCAAAATGAGTGAAGATGCCGTCCACTACAAAATTCGTCTTCTCCTGAATTTCTTCGTATAGCTCAAGCAACTGCTCCTTCGAGGTTACGCCGATTCTGCCCATACCGGAATCGACTTTCATATGTAATAGCAGCGGCTTTGAAAGCCCTTCTACCAATTTCGCTTGTTTGACCCATTCCGCCGAGAACACCGTCAACATGATGCCATTGGCGCTTGCATAAGGGGCAAATGATATTGGGGTGGGACCTAAAACTAGAATATCGACATCCGGGAAGTGCTGTCGCATCCGAACCGCTTCATCAGGCGTTGCAACCGCCAGGATGGACGCCCCTGCCTGCAATGCTGCCCGTGCAACCGCTACATCCCCATGCCCATAAGCATTCGCTTTCACTACCGCAACAATCTGCACGCCCTCCTGCAGGTGGCTGTGCAGATTTTGCACGTTCTCTCGAATTGCCTGTAAATCAATAATTGCTTTTGTCGGACGGTACTGTTGTATATGCTCCATTGTCTGTTTTACCCTCTTTTACGATTTTTAAACTTCCATTTGCTCTACGTCTACATCAGCCCAACAAAGCTTGGCCTCCCCTCTATTTCAGGCCACCCGCCGTCATGGAGGAGGCCACCTCCATCATTTCCTCACGCGTCAGCTTCGTGGATGCCAGAAAGAATGAGATGCCGTCTTTTTCCCAGCTGATCGATGTATCTGTAATGGCGCCGATTGTAAAGCCCAAGTCCGCCATGTCGCCCGGTGCAAATACAGGAAGTACGGAATTCCCCGCTTTTGCAGGCTGCTGCATCAGCGTGAAGGCCTTGTCTCCTTCATAAGTCAGAATGACGCGTTCCACTCCTGACTCTTGGACAGTCTGCTCTTCAGCGAAATTTGTACCATCCCACTGCACAGTTGGGTAGTGCGTGTGGAACTCTTTGTTTTCTATATCGGCGCCCGCAACTTCATTTTCCCCATTTCCGGAGAATTTTTCAACTGCATACTCTTCCTTTTTATGAGCAACCGACAAATCGATGTCCTTGAAATCGATAACGATTTTTTCCTCCTGCGTTTCATCCATAATCGTGACTGATTTAGGAAGCATCGTATCCTTATCCACTACAATCTTTTGAAGCGGAAGCCCTGTCTTATCCGCATTGCGGGTTGCCGTTTCAAACACATAGGCGCCTCCCTCTTCCTTCATCACCGCCTTTTTATCCTGCACAAGGTCCTCCGCCAATGCTCCGATCAGGTAGGCTTGGCTATTCTGCTTCGGCCATTCGCTTTGGAACTTATATGTCTTCCGCAGTGCCGGTGTCACAACGAAGACACCCTCTTCATTACGCACAATCATCTGTGTCACATTGTCATTTTGCTCCGTTACGGTCACACGATAGAAGTCGGGCTTTGTATGCCACACATTCACATCGTATGTACGAGGCTCTCCTCCTGTCTTCATCTCCATCGTCGCCGTTAGCTCGTACCCTTTTCCATCACCCCATTGTTCATCCAGCTTCTTTACAACCTTTTCCTGAGACGCACCTCCACAAGCCGTCAACAACATTCCCACTATCACCAGCAGACCGAATAATCGAAATCGCACTGCTCCACCCTTTCTCCTTGTTCCTTACCGTAAGTGTATGGCGTGTTTCGGCAATTTATGTACTATTTCATCAGGACAACTTGCGCGGCCGCTACCTGCCTCGTATGAGTGATGCTGACAAAGCCGTTCACCGCCTCCCCGTCGAAGTGTAAAACAGGCTTCCCTGATCCATCTTTCAGGATTTCAATCTGGTGCAGCTCACACCCCCGTCCGATTCCTGTGCCGAGCGCCTTCGCGTAGGCCTCCTTCGCTGCGAACCTTCCCGCTAAAAATTCAACCTGGCGCGAGGCGGAAAGCGTCTCTAAAATGGCCAGCTCCCGCTTTGTCAAAATTCGTTCTGCAAACTTGAGGGACCGGCTGTGGGCCTTTTCAATTCTATTTAATTCAACCAAATCTAATCCGATTCCCAAAATCATAAGGGCCTCATCCTTTCATTCTACTCTTCATTGCATGTATAATACGGGTAAATCGAGGTGGAATTATGTTTATTCGCAATGAAAATTTCAAACAGTATATCAATGCATACCCTGTTGTTTCCACATTGATTACAATTAATCTTGCTGTTTACATTATGACATTAATCCCGAAGTTGGGGGATGAAATTTTCAATTTCGGAATGAGTGTCAACGGATTGATTATGCAGGGGGAATGGTGGCGCATCATCACATCCATGTTCCTTCATGGCAGCCTGATGCATATTCTGTTCAATATGTTCTCCTTGTTTCTATTTGGTCCCGAACTGGAGAAGTTTGCAGGAAAGTCCCGCTTCCTGGTCATCTACTTTTTATCGGGCATCGGAGGAAGCCTGGCGACATTGGCGACGCAACATGCCTTCTATGCAAGCGTCGGCGCAAGCGGTGCCATCTTCGGAATCTTCGGAGCATTTGGCGCACTTATGTTCCGTTATCGTAATTCCTTGCCCCAGCTACGTCAAATCATCCTGCCGATTATTGTAATCAGTGTCATCATGACATTCCTTCAGTCCAATGTGAACGCCGCAAGCCATATAGGCGGCCTTGCAACCGGATTTATCATCGGCCTGTTCTTCTTCAAGCCGAAGCCTACCGCTGTACGAAAAGGTTGGTAAAGAACGAAGGAGCTTCTGTGGCAAGCATAGGGAGAGCCTTTTGAGCGGCTCCTTTTCTACCGTTACCTACATGGGTATTTTTAGAAATTAAAAAAGCTTCCGCGGATTCTACTCCGCGGAAGCTTTTGTATGTTCAAACCAATTCATCATATCCTCTATATCCGCCTGCTCCATATGGTAGGCCCTCGCCTCGGCACCATTCATACCAGACATGATCACTACACGACCCGTAGCTACCTGTTTCCGCTTTTGGAAATAGCTCTGCCTTTGCTCAGTCACCTGGATACGTCGCTTCTCCACAAAAAAAGTCACACGGCTAATATGTCGGTAAACAATTATCATCTGTGAATCGAGCAAGGCAAGGCGCGCCGTTTTATGCTGCCATACTCCTAGCAGCATAACAGGGATGACGAGGAGGACGGTGAGCAGACCGTACGGAAAGAAGAAATAGGTCGGTACTGCAATGAGCGGCAGCAACCATAAAAAATCAATCCGGTAAAAGAAAGAGCGGGCCCGCTTAGGAGAATGAATCATCTCTGCTCCCTCCGTCGCAAAATCAAACTGGGGGAAGAGCTCCGCCAGCGGTTCCAATGCTTTCTTCTTAGAAATAAGGGGAAACAGGGTAATTTTCTGTTCCTTCCCCGATGAAAATCCCCCGCCCGCACTTTCCACCTGCACAGTGGCCAGACCAAAAGGCTGACGGAGAGGGTTTTCCACAATTTTGATTGCCTGCACCCGATTGAGTGGAATGGTAATACGCTTTTTCTCCAAAAGCCCCCGCGTGATGATTAATCGATCGTTCTCCTCCGTCACTGTAAAATCATAATAATTCAGCAGCGTAATAGCGACCGAAATAATCCACGCTCCCAATAGCCCGATGAAGATAAGGGATACAACAATGGCCACACCATATTGGATTAGATGCGCGAGCTCATTGTAGATTCTATCAAGTGGAATGTACTCCGCAAACTCCGCAAATTGGGACAAAGCCGCAAACACCCCGAAAATCACAACGCCGATGCCGCTTGATGTCGTCGCCAGGATGATGAGGTCCTTCGGAGACATTTTATGGATGATCCGTCCAGCCGGCATTTGTACCTCATGTTCTTCGACCGAGTGCGAAGCCAGCTTTGTCCGATTCATCTCCCATTCGATTTGGTCGGCGGCGGCACGGGTAATGGCCGTCAATTCCGCTTCCGGTTTCCCGTCCTTGCTTCCCGCTGTTTCAACCAGCACCTGGACGAGCCCAAAGATTTGGTGAAAAATCCCTTCCTTATAATTCAGGCTTTGAATGCGGTCAAACGGGATATAGCGCTTTTTCTTGACGAACAGCCCATATTCCACACGCAGCTCGCTGTCCTCAAACCAATACCGGAACGTCCACCACTTCAGTATGCCACCCACCAATGTAAACGCGAGCACCACAATCAATATCAGCAGCGGAATCATCTGGCTGAAGAAATTCTCATCCCGGAAATCCATTGTAAAACTGAAGCCGTTCGCTACCACAATAATAATGATGGGCACCGCCATATCCTTTAGTGCCTTCACGAGATTGATGAGCACTGCTGCTGGATGCAGTTTATATTTAGACATCATCCTCAGCCACCCTTGCCAGTTCCGAAATGCGCGCTCTCAGACCATCCGCCTCATGCATTTCCAGGAACGGAATCGTATGTGTCGTCGCCGCCGATGAAATTGAAATGTTCGACAGCCCATACCGCTTCAAAATCGGCCCCTGTTCCGTATCGACATGCTGCACTCGCACCATCGGAATCAATGTGCGCTTCACAATGAACAGGCCACTCTGAATTTCAATTTCCTGCTCCCGTACTTCATAGCGCCAAATCCGGTGACGTATGTTCGGAAACAGCCATATTAAAAAAATGACGGCTACTATAACGATGGCCCAAGCAATCGGATGAAGATAGAAAGGCCCTTCAAAATAATAAGTTAACGCTGATGTCACTCCTGCCAGCAAGACTAAAAACAGCGTCTGAAGCACTCCATATATACGCCATACCGTTATTCCCTTTTTGGGAATTTCATATTTCGGTTGCTCTCTCACCTGCACCACCTCTTCTCTCTATTTTATTTTATACGTGGCAGGTTTGGGAAATGTTTCACTTTTCATCACCTTCCTCTCATCCATTTCCGCCAAGTCCAAAAAAATGCCGGCGCTAACGTGCGAATATTTCCAAATACTCACTCCTCTTCGTAGGCGCAAGGCGAAATCCGATGTTTTCTAAACAACAGAAAAAGCCGTCCCAAAAGGAACGGCTCCATTTCATTCATATTATCTTTCATCACGACGGCGAGGTCGGCGGTCACGGTCGCGAT
>JBJEFP010000051.1:5657-20358 GCA_051874195.1 Lysinibacillus sp.
TTTCATTCATATTATCTTTCATCACGACGGCGAGGTCGGCGGTCACGGTCGCGATCTCCGCGACGGCGGTCTCCGCCACGGTCATTGCGGCCGCCACCACTGCGGCCGCCTCGGTCACGGCCACCACGACCACGATCTCCGCCACCACTGCGGCCGCGTCCGTTAGAACGGTCACGACGCATCGGCAATGGACGCTCTTCTGTAATTGTTACAGGTGTTGCATCCGGCTCTTTTGTCATGGATTTAAGAGCTGCCGCTACTAAATCGACTGCTTCATTGTTTTCCAACAACTGCGCAGCCATTTCACGGTAGCTGCCCAAGTCATTATTTTGAACAAGCTCTACTAGCGTTTGCATCGCTACTTCTTGTTGTCCGGCAAGCGCTTCTTCCGTGCTTGGTGGACGAAGTGGCGTCATGCGCTTCTTCGTTGTTTCTTCCACGATGCGCAGGTAGCCCATTTCACGTGGCGTTACGAACGTTACGGCAAGGCCTGATTTACCCGCACGACCTGTACGGCCGATACGGTGAACGTACGATTCCGGATCTTGCGGGATATCGAAGTTGTAAACGTGCGTTACACCTGAGATATCCAATCCACGGGCTGCTACGTCTGTTGCAATTAAGATATCGATTTTGTTCTCTTTAAATTGGCGCAATACAGAAAGGCGCTTCGCTTGCGATAAGTCCCCATGGATACCTTCAGCAAGGTAGCCGCGAAGTCCTAATGCTTGAGACAATTCATCGACACGGCGCTTCGTACGGCCAAAGATGATAGCCAGCTCCGGTTTTTGCACATCCAGCAGGCGTGTCAGCACATCGAACTTTTCGCGTTCCTGCGCTTTTACGAAGAACTGCTCGATATTTTCCATCGTCAATTCCTTCGCCTTGATTTTAACGATTTCTGGGTCGCGCATGAATGTCTCTGCGATTTTACGGATTGCTGGAGGCATTGTAGCAGAGAACAGCAATGTTTGGCGTTCAGCCGGTACGTTTTCCAAAATCGCATTGATATCGTCGATGAAGCCCATGTTCAACATTTCATCCGCTTCGTCCAATACTAGCGTCTGTACGTTGTCCAGCTTTAGTGTACGACGGTTGATATGGTCGATGATACGTCCTGGTGTACCAACAATGATTTGCGGTCTGTTTTTTAGTGCGCGGATTTGGCGTCCAATTTCCTGTCCACCATATACAGACAATAATTTCACGCGTTTATCATAACCGATTTTATATAGCTCTTCAGAAACTTGAATAGCCAGCTCACGAGTTGGCGCAATAACTAGAGCTTGGATATTCGGGTTTTTAGGGTCAATTTTTTCAATTAGAGGAATACCGAATGCGGCAGTTTTCCCAGTACCTGTTTGCGCTTGGCCCAATACATCACGGCCCTCCATTGCAAACGTAATAGTACCTTCCTGGATAGGTGTTGCTTCTTCAAATCCCATACGCTTAACTGAACGTAATGTAGATTCACTAATGTTTAATTCTGAAAAATTTGTCAAACTCTTCAATCTCCTTTTTCCTTTTAAGTTGACAAATGGTTACATTTTCAGATGAAGTATGTCGGCAAAATCGAGCCTTTATGTGGAACGTTTCCGTTACTTAAAAATTCTCTCCGCTTGCTGCAGAGCTCTCTTATATGAAAGGGAAAGCCCGGTCTCTGCCGAGCGGTTCAATTCTATCGTTCAGCTGTTTCAATCCAAAAGAAGGATTATAAAAATAGAATGAAACCGTTAAATTCAAAAAAAAGTACTCTTCAACAATAATCATGAAGAGTCTTCGCACAAAATGTATCCATTGCTTAACATAGTCTAACACGCCATTCTACACGTTGCAATGTTTATGCTCGAATCACAACAATCCGACTATCGGTCCTCCGCCAGAAATGCGACTGCTTTCACAAACCATTCATCACAATCTTCGCTATAGCATATATGATGCTTCCCGCAATCCGAAATATACAGCTGCTTTTTGGCGGCAGGAATTTTATCATAAAGATATCGGGCCGTAGCTGCCGGGACGATCTCGTCAAGCGCCCCCTGCACGATGAAGACGGGGCAGGTGATATGGCCGATGTACGGTTCCGTCTTCCTCACGATTTCCATAAATTGAATCGTCGCAGAGGGAGGTACATCCCTTAATTTATGTTGATAGCGCTGAAAAAGTTCATTTTCACGAAGTTTGTGATGAAATGCATCTTCCGCCATCGAATGAATGTCCCTTGCGAGCTGGAGAGGGCTCATATATTTCGCCGCCGCACTCAGAAGCAGGAGCTTTTTCACTGGATAGCGTTTTGCCAGATACATGGCGATGACGCCGCCCATCGAAAAGCCCGCCACCATTACCTCATCCACCTTCTTCGCAAGGCTGCGGTAGGCCAGCTCGGCATCCATGATCCAATGCTCCGCCTTGTATCCCTTCATGTCGAGCGCATCTGCTTCGCCATGCCCGGAAAACGTCGGCGTCTCCACCAGCCAATCCGTATGCTCCTTCACGTAGTCCGCAAACGGCTGCACCTCATAAGGTCCTCCTGAAAAACCATGTAAAATTAGTAGTCCCACCGTCATTTCTTTTACCCCACCTATTTTGCAGGCTCGGCCAAATGCCATGCTCGCTGGATTTCCTCCCCCTAAAAAAGTCGCCCGAAAATATGGAAATTTCCGGGCAACTCTGGTTCTCTCGATGGTTACCCAGCAAGAAGTATTGGCCTATAATGCGTATGTTTTAAGATGTGCTGCCTTAGGACAAAGGAGGGCGCCCACAGGAGTTCCCACGCCCCCTTTTCCCGTGTTATTTAAAAGTATTGACAATCGTCTCAAGTTTCATGCCGCGGGATCCTTTTAGCAAGACAAGCGTATTCTCATCCGCGTCTTGGCGGATTGCCTCTACGATTGGTCCGTAGTCTGTTTCCGTATAAACGAGACGGGACGCATCAAATACAGGCTTCAGCCGCTCATACAGCCACTTCATGCGAGGGCCATATAGACACACACGGGCAATTGACGCATCAATTTCTTCCGCCATTTGCTCATGGAATGCCCTTTCATCCTCCCCAAGCTCCAGCATGTCACCGAGCACGAGCCATTTTTCCGGCCGCATGTTCGTCGATTTGGTAAAACGGATTGCTGCACGCATCGAGGTAGGAGCGGCATTATAGGCATCGTTAATGAACAACGGCCCATTCTCCACCGGCACCAGCTGCATGCGCATATCCGTCAGGGCAACCTGCTTCAGCGATGTGCGGATCTGGTCGTCCGTCAGACCAAGCGCTTTGCAGACCAGCATGGCGGCGAGTGTATTCTTCACCTGGTGTTCGCCAAGTACAGAGATATCGAACGTCCCCTCGATGAGCCCCTTTACTGTAAAGCGGCTGCCGGTTTCAGTCGTTTCGATACGGGAGGCCGCCAACGTGTTCTCTTCACCGAAGCCGAATGACATCGTTTCCGTATAGGCATCCTCTGCCACCAGCTTGCGAAGGAGCGGTTCATCACCGTCGTAAAACAACACGCCCTCTTCTAGCAGCCCCTTTGTAATCTCATACTTCGCCTGGGCGATGCCTTCACGGGAACCGAGCTCCTGCATATGCGCTTCACCGATATTTGTGATGACAGCCAGATGTGGGCGGGCGATGCGCGTTAACAATTCGATTTCGCCAAATCCGCTCATCCCCATCTCCAGCACTGAAATCTCGGTGTCTTCATCCAGCTGCAAAATCGTAATCGGCAGGCCAAGCTGATTATTGAAGTTGCCGATCGTCTTCTGCACCTTGAAATACGGCGACAGTGCGCCCGCCAGGATATCCTTGGTGGACGTTTTGCCGTTGGAACCTGTAATTCCTATGAAAGTTGCCTTGTGTTCACTCCGGTAGGCGATGGCCATCTGCTGGAGGGCGGCTTCTGCATCATCCACAAAGATGAGGGGGCGCCCCTGTGGCGGATTCGGCTCATCTTTCAGCCAAAGGGAAGCTGCAGCCCCCTTTTCAAATGCCTGCTCGACAAACCGATGTCCATTTACCGCTTCTCCCCGGAACGGCACGAACAGGTCGCCGGGGCGGATTGTGCGCGTATCAATCGAAACGCCCGTTACAACCGTATCTTCATAGCCTTGTTCGCGGATTTTCAACCATGCCGCCAGTTGTGCTAATGTCTTTTTCATCTCGTCATCAATCCTTGTTGTATTGGAGCTTTTGCTTTTCTGCATGGCGCTCTATAGCCAATTCGATCAAGTTGTCAATCAGTTCCGGATAGCTCACGCCCGTATGCTGCCATAAAAGGGGGTACATGCTGGACGGCGTAAAGCCCGGCATCGTGTTCACCTCATTGATGATTACTTCCTCATCAGGCGTAACGAAGAAATCGGCCCTCACTATACCCGAACAATCGAGCACCTTGAAAGCGGCCTTCGCCATCTTGCCCATCTTATCAAAGACCTCATCCGAGACTTCGGCAGGAATGACCAATGCAGTCGATCCGTCCTTGTATTTGGAATCATAATCGTAAAAGTCCGTCACAGGCTTGATTTCACCGGCAACCGAGGTCTTCGGCTCGTCATTGCCCAGCACGCCCATTTCAATTTCTCGCCCCACTATTCCCTGCTCTACAATGATCTTACGGTCGTATTGGAGGGCAAGCTCGATTGCGGCAATCAACTCCTCGCGGTTCGATGCCTTGCTGATTCCTACACTTGAGCCTAGATTGGCAGGCTTGACGAATAGCGGCGCCTGGAGCTTCTCGCAATTCGCCAGGATTCCCTCGCGATTTTTTACCCATTCACTGCGGATAAAATAAGTGTAGGGCGTTTGGGCAAGGCCGGCTATTTCGAATAGTTGCTTCATGATTACCTTATCCATGCCCGCCGAGGATGCCAATACGCCATTCCCGACGTACGGCACATTCAGGACTTCCAGCAGCCCCTGCACCGTGCCGTCTTCCCCATTCGTGCCGTGCAGCAGCGGGAAAATGACATCGAATTGCTTGTCGTTATGGGCATTGATGAAATTTATTATATTATTCGGTGTCTTGTTCGACTCGAATTGTAGTTGTTCAATCGTTTCAACGGGAGCTGTCAATTGAGGTCCGATCAGCCATTCACCATCCAATGTAATAAAAATCGGATGTACTTCATATTCCTCGAAATTTAAAGCTTGCGTCACCGCCTTGGCAGTTGAGAGCGATACTTCATGCTCCGCAGACTTTCCCCCATATAATAAACCGATTCTCTTCTTCATCTTGTTGACCTCCTTAAGTATCCCTAGTTTATCACGAAATAAAATTTCCAATAAACTAATTTCCTTGCTTCCTTGAAAAAGGGCTGTCACGAAATTATTTCGAGACAACCCTAGCTGATTTCTATTAGTTCATCATAATCCTGCTCCATTATATCATCTAAGTCGACCCATACTTCATCCGGGAAATTGTAGTCGGACAACATCCGGATTTCTATTCCATATCGCGCTGACTTCTCCATTCTGAACAAGGAGAGCAGTGCCCCTTCTTTCACAAAGTGCCTGCATGCCCGGAGGACCATTGGATTGATGACCGGGATCGCCTGCTTTGACTTGCGGCGCCAAAAGCCTCCCGCCCCCTCTTTTTCATGCATCATCTTATTAAACAGATTTGCAATGAGCAGCTCGCTGTCCCCTAGGAAACGGAAGTACACCTTCGTCATTTTATCACTTGGGGATGCATAAAACGCATAGCGGTTCTGCAGCTTGCTGAAAAATGGAGAGTCAAGCGGTTCTCGCTTATGGGCGAAGTACAGCAGTTCAGCCTGCTCCATCGGCGATAGCTGATTGACATCTTTTTCACTTTGGAAGTCGACCCAGCACAGGTCTCCCCTCCTATCCGTCAAATCTTTGACAAACGGGACCATATCTTCTGCCGGGACAAAATCGAAGTGTGTATGCATATTAAAGGAGCCTTCCTCATAGGCGTGTTTTAGCAGCAGCACATTTTTCATCGGCTCGACAGACGAGAAAAATTGCTTGTATGAAAGCCCGCTATAGATGACGAAATGATCCACATCGTTCATATGTACATATAAATGGTGAATAAAGTCATCCGCGCTTTTCATTTTCCTTGCCATCCCACGTCCACTCCTTAAATAAATAATATGATTATTATATGATGCTTTTGCTTTTTTTGAAACAATTTAAATTTTATATCGTCATATGTTTGTCTTCTTTAGAGAAGAAGGTATTTTCACGTAAAATATGTTACACTAAATCGTCAATACAGTTTACGCTAATTTCAACAAAATGATTTATAAATAAGGTGGCATGCATGAATAATAATCGACAATTCACAAAGCGCTTCGACTGGTCGCTTGCTTTCATCCTTCTGGCATTTCTCGCCATCAGCCTGCTCGCCATTGCTTCGGCACAGACATCCGGGCAATATGGCATCAACTTCGTACCATTGCAGATTCGCTGGTACATCATCGGTGCCGTCATCGTGGCATTTGTTATGTATTTCGAACCCGATCAGTACAAGAAGATGGCCTGGTGGCTCTATGGCTTCGGGGTCTTCTTACTGGTTATGCTCGCCATCATACCGGAAGGGGGCTTTGCCGTCCGGGTAAACGGGGCGAAGAGCTGGTTCTCGACGCCGATCGGAAACATCCAGCCTGCGGAGTTCATGAAGACCTTTTATATTTTGGCGCTCGCTTATTTAATTAGTAAGCACCATGAAAAATACCAGCTGAAAACAATCAAAACGGACTTCATTCTGCTAGGGAAGATGGCCATTACACTGTTTGTGCCGCTTGCCTTCATCATGACGCAGCCCGATCTCGGTTCTTCACTTGTCTTCCTGGCGATCACCGCCGCCCTCATCATCGTGGCGGGTATTTCATGGAAGATCATCCTTCCTATGCTGGGTGGAGGGGTGCTCATTGGCGGCTCTCTTTTATGGATGGCCCTGTACATGCAGGACTTTTTGGAGAAGCTGGGCTTCGACCCGTATCAATTTGCCCGCATCTACTCCTGGCTCGACCCGTACTCCTATTCATCGAATGAAGGGTACCATTTGATTTCTTCATTGAACGCCATTGGGTCCGGGGAGATTTTCGGCAAGGGGCTGTTCGGTCGAGACGTATACGTAGCCGAAAACCATACCGACTTCATCTTTACAGTCATCGGCGAGGAATGGGGATTCATCGGTGCCAGCGCCGTTATTTGTCTCTATTTCTTATTGATCTATCATTTGACGAAAACAACATTGCTGTTAAAAGATCCCTTCTCTACTTATGTATGTGCAGGTATCATTGCGATGATTACATTCCACGTTTTCGAAAATATCGGCATGACGATCCAGCTCCTCCCCATTACAGGTATTCCTTTGCCGTTTATAAGCTACGGAGGAAGCTCCCTGATGGGCAATGCACTTGCCATAGGGCTGGTATTCAGCATGAAGTTCCATTACCGTACATCCATGTTCTCTGTACATGATGACGAAGACTAAAAAAGTCCGGACGGGAGTCGTCCGGACTTTTTACATGTTGTATATTGCCGCTAAGCAAAACAAGCTGCCTCAGCATACTTCGGGCAGCTCGTCTTCTATACATTTTGTGTTTGTGGAGTTTGCGTTGGTGGTGCCAAAACTTTCAAAATTTCTAGACGCGACTTCGTGACAGTTGCCTTTACGCCTAGTGTAGATAAGTTTTTAACGATTTCCTTCAAGTCGATTTCCTTCGTCATTTAATCCACCTCAACCTTTCCTAATATCTTGTAACGTTACTAACCCGCAAAAAGTTTCATCCAATTATTAGATGTCTGACTTTCATATCTAAAGCTATCATATCACTATTATATGCTAAAATGTTTATCAATTATGTTACAACTAAAAAAAGTCAAGCAAATTGCACTCCCCTGCTCTTTTTCTTATTAGGGAAGTCCTAAACATCTCCCCATTTACTTTTTAAAATAATATATGCTACCCTTATTTTGATAAAATTATGAGGCGTAGGATGGAGGGCAATCCGACTGAATCTATCAGGCGGCATGGTCGGATGATAGCGGACCTCATCCATGTGGTACATCCATTCATCCGGATTCATTTTGGCGAAAAACTCCCCGTTTCACCCACAAGGGTGGCTGACGCCAGGGCCGGACGGATGAGGCAAGAAAATGGCTACCACCGCTTTCGGACCGCCCAAAACACCGTTCGTCGATTTTGATATACAACTTAACTAAAAATAAGCGCCATACCGGGTCAACAGTCCGTATTTGGCGTTTATCTCAGGTTAAGTTGTATATGGATTTCCGCCATCCGGCACGGCAAGGGGTCAAAAATGAGGAGCGGGCAAAAGAACGCCCTGTGTTTCCCTGTATGGAATGGCAGTAGCCCCCCTTTTTCCTTTGCAATTCCATCATCAAAAGCGATCGGCACTATATGCCGGAGGGTTTATTCCGTTATATATACGCCAAGTCCGTGGCAGAAAGTTCACGGTTCTTATAGGCATCGCCAGAAGATTGAATCGGAAGCTCTGGGATGGGCATTGTGGGATGCATGGCAAACGCCTATACACTCATCATGGCAGGGACTTTTTCTTTCATCTTTGTATGCGCATCGCCATCAAGAGGCCTTGCGTGCAGCCGTTCCCTCTTTCGTGCGGTCCGAATCATCTCGAACCCATATGCCGGCCTATGGAATTCCCCCCTCCCCCCTACATGTATAAAAAGATTCAAAATAACGTATAGTAAAGGTTAAAAGTGTCCGGCCCTTGGATGCAGGACTTTTAACTTACACCTTTAAATGTACGGCTTCTTTATTGACTTGACTGCAAGAAAAGGGGGGCATGAATCCCTTCCCTTTCCAAAAGCGGCTGGGATATTCGCTCCTGCCGACTCGCTTCTTCATGGGCCGATGCCATTCAATTGCTTTACGGGGAGCAGGATCCGGGGGTGCGCACATGCCCGCCTACTTGAAAGGGCTTTACATATGAATAACTATTAGTTGGAGGAGTCTTATGATACTAAAATCATTTTCACTACCGAAGCAGTTGGAAGAGTTCCGGCATATTTTAGAACAATCAGTCATGGAGTACATGAAGATAACTGTCGTGGATGAAGCACCCTACCTTACAAGCAGCAAGCTCGCAGGTCTTCCCTATTTGCCGAAGGGAACCAGCCAGCCAAGGGATGGCGCAGGTAAATATATGATATTGCTTGCCCAAATAAACTTTTCAGAAGCAGCGTTCCCCATCCCGTTTCCGCAGGGAGGAATGCTTCAAATTTTCATATCTCCATCTACTTATCAACAAGGGTTAGAACTCAATGGATGCGTGTCGCCAAATCATTTCAAGGTCCGGTATTATCCCGAGGTTACGACCGAGGATTTTGTTACGGATTTCCACTATTTGCGAAACGCTTCCTTCCAGTGTCACCCGCTTACCTCGCACTGTCCGATCGACAGGGAATTATCACTCACCTTCTCCAGGGAAATGGAGCCCATTTCAGCTACGGACTACAGGCTCGACCGATTCATTCCAATGGAGCTCGCCGAACACTTCACAAGGAGTGAACAGCAGCCCTTCGACGAGGTATATCTTCAGCACTTTTCGAGCGCGGAACATAAAATCGGCGGCTATCCCTATTTTATCGACGCAGACCCACGAGCCAGTGAGGTCTCCTTGCAGAAATATGACACCCTTCTTCTGCAGATTGTCTCGAATGACGATCAGGGAATCATGTGGGGCGACTCCGGCGTCGTAAAATTCTTTATACCTAGAAAAAACCTGGAGAAATGCGACTTCTCCGACATCCTGTTCTATATAGAAGACTATTAATTCACCCTACCTTTTGGCACAGCCGAAAGGTTTTATTTATTTGTCCTGTCGGAAATCCATGCATTCACTGGGCAAAATAAGATAAGATAAGGATGAGGAAAGATGAAAGAAGGTAATCAAATGACATTTTTGTTCGATAATAGTGTGCTTACTTTATTGATTGCCGTATTGAATATCTTATTTGCTGTAACCATCATCTTTTTGGAACGGAAAGATGCCTCGTCTACATGGGCTTGGGTGCTGGTGCTATTCTTTTTCCCAGTAGGCGGATTCATCCTCTATTTGCTTCTTGGGCGCAAGCTCCGGAAGAAGCATTTGTTCCGTTGGGAAGGCAGGAAGGATATCGGGATTGAGAAGTTGATCAGCTATCAAATTGAGGCTTTGAAAGAAGGGAAGCTGGAATTCCGGGAGCAACATGTGGAAGATTTCCAGGATCTTATCTATATGAATTTGACAACGAACTATGCCGTACTGACACAGGATAATGCCGTTGATATATTCGATGATGGCAATGATAAGTTTGAAGCGCTGATTGAGGATATTTTAATCGCAAAGGACCACATTCATATTCAATATTATATTTTTAAGCTCGACAATTTAGGCCAGCGAATTCTCAATGTCCTCATCAAAAAGGTGAAACAAGGCGTGAAAGTACGCATCCTGTATGATGAAATGGGTTCCCGAGGTATTAAAAAGCATCATTTTAAGGATTTGACAGACGTCGGGGGAGAAGTGGAAGTCTTCTTTCCCTCCATTTTCCCCCTGATTAATCCGCGCCTGAATTTCCGTAACCATCGTAAAATCGTAGTCATCGATGGACGTATCGGTTACACGGGCGGCTTTAATGTCGGGGATGAATATTTAGGATTGAAGAAGAAGTTCGGGTATTGGAGAGATACACATTTAAGGATTGAAGGAAGCGCGGTCCATCCATTGCAAACCCGTTTCCTGCTGGATTGGAACCAGGCCAGCCTGCGTCATCGAATCAGTTATTCCGAACGCTATTTCCCCGCCATTCCGCAAAAAGGGGATGTCGCTCTCCAGATTGTATCAAGCGGACCCGATACCGCCTATGCCGGCATTAAAAATGGCTATGTCAAAATGATTATGAGCGCAAAGAAGTACATCTATATCCAATCGCCTTACTTCATTCCGGATTATACATTTTTGGATGCCCTCCAGATAGCAGCTCTGTCCGGCATCGATGTGCGGATTATGATTCCAAACAAACCGGATCATCCATTCGTCTACTGGGCCACCTATTCCTATGTAGGCCAGCTGTTGGAGGCAGGGGCAAAAATCTATCATTACGACAAAGGGTTCATCCATGCCAAGATGATTGTGGTGGATGATGAAATCTCCACAGTCGGCACCGCCAATATTGACGTACGAAGCTTCACCCTGAATTTTGAAGTGAACGCATTCATTTATGATCATCAAATTTCGCATCACTTAGCGGAAGTGTTCGAGAAAGATATTTTAGATTGCAAGGAACTCACAATGGAAACCTATCAGAATCGCTCATTCCTTGTGAAATTCAAAGAATCGATTTCACGCCTTTTATCCCCCATTCTATAAACTGCGCCATCCACTGCACCAGGCACTAGAGGAGCGCTCGCCACACAGCTGCATGTGAAGTGGCTACATTCCGCGGACTTCCAACAGCAGGCCGGCATCGCCGCCCGCAATAAACACCCCTCTTTCCAAAAAGAGGCCACTCCTTAAGCAATAAGCTGACGGGAGTGGCCCTTTCCTCATTATTCTATTCCCAAATATTCCTCCAGCGCTACGCCGGCTTTATACACCTTTTCAGCAAGGTCCTTTCCTAAATAGCGGAAATGCCACGACTCGTACATGAAGCCTGTAACATCTTCCTCCCCTTTTGGAAAACGGAGGATGAATCCATACATATGGGCGTTCTGCGCCAACCATTTTCCAGCAGGCGTTTCACCGAACTCCTCCGTCAGCCATACATCTTCACGCCCTACCTCCCCGATATCGAAGGCAAGCCCCGTCTGATGCTCGGAATGTCCCGGTCGGGCACTATAACGGTCCGCTGCTTCCTTGCCATCCCGATTCGTATAATTCGTATAGAGCTGCGTCTGGTATTCATAGGAGCGATAGCCGCTGAAGGCAACCAGGTCGAACCCTGCCGCCTTTGCCGCCGCCACCATTTGATCCAGCGCCGCTTTGGCCTCAGGGTCTTCCCCTGGATTGAAGTTCTTAGGAAGCGGGTATTTTTTGTTCGCAATCAGCACGCCATTGATGTAGGTAGGCTCCGTCGCCTCCTTCACCTCTACGGGGTAGCCACCTTCATCGATTGTAAAGCTTGGTTGTGCTTGCTCCTCCCGATTAGCTTCCTCTTCAACTTCAGACTTCCCGGCATCTACAGGTTCTTCCACCTCTTCAGGGGTATTCTGTTCCACTGCTTCCGTGGATGTCTTCTTCCCTTCCCCGTTTTGATTCGGAAAGATTGCATCTCTATATACATAAAGGCCCGCTGCAGCCAGCACCAAAATAGCTATAACAGTAACACCAATAAAAAGCGGTTTATTGCTTTTCCGTCGATTTGCTCGTGATTTTCTCATACTGCGCCTTCTTTCTTAAAACAATATTCTTATTTTAACACCTTTATCTCGTATTTTCCTCAAAAAAAGAACCTCTTAAATGCTTTTAAGAAGTTCCTTTATAATGGAGTGGTGGCCGAATACAGAAAACTAAAATAGCTTGTCGGCTTTGGCGATGACGCAGCCCGTCATCACCCTGTCACCACTATATACAGCACGACTAAAGTTAACAGCAGAAAGAAGAACGCCGTATTCCGCATCCATCTCGATTCCTTTTCCATCCCCTGCTGCTTAAAGCTGCGGTAGCGGAAAAAGTTCGTGAATGTGAACATGAGCGTTAAAAACAACACCGACATTTCGAAATTCCCCACGATGACAAAATACAAGGCCAGCGCGCTCGAAATGACCACCAGAGCGAGCGAAATCATTTTTTCATTCATATTAAATCTCCCTATTTCGATTCTGTTACATCCGAGAAGTATTTACGACCGATATATGTCTGTAGAATCAAAATGAACCCACCGACCGACCAATAAAGCGGTAGTGCCGCCATCGACGTAAAGGAAATGATCACAATCATAATAGGAGAAATGTAAATCATCCATTTCATCTGCTGCTTCTGGGCTTCCGGCATTGTCCACAGCGAAACCCGTGCCTGTACCATATAAATGATTCCCGCGACAATTGTCATGATGATATCAGGTGAACCTAAATGGAACCATAAAAATTCATGGGTCTTTACATCTCCAGAGTAAAGGATGGCAAAGTACAGCCCCATGACAATTGGCATTTGTATCAAAATCGGGAGACATCCCATATTCAGCGGGTTAATGCCATGCTGCTGGTATAGGTTCAGCAGCTCCTGCTGAAGGGCCATCTGCTCCTCTTTCGTTTTAACTGTTTTCATTTTCGCCTGAATTTCTTCCATTTTCGGCTTTACGACATCCATCTTTTTCTTCATGATTGCCTGGCTACGATAGTTTTTCAGCATGAACGGCATAAGGACCAGACGTATTGCCACCGTGATGGCGATGATCGCCAATCCATAGCTGCCATTGAACACCGTATTCCCTAAGAAATCCAAAAGCGAATCCATTGGCTTTACAAACAGGCTATAAAAAAAACCCTCCTCATTTTCAACAGATTGGCAGCCCGTCAACACTAATAGGACACCGATCAACAATCCACCTAATTTAAGATGTTTCATTTTGTCACCTTCTCATTGTTTTTACAGTTGAAGTATACCGTAATGCACGTCCATACGCCAATCCGGAACCCAAAAAGCCCTGCCGTTTGAAGCAGGGCCTTAACCGATTTATGCTTTTTGATAATCCGGTTCATTGATTTCAAACCGGTAAAATTCATGATGCAGTTCATCACGGAAATGCTTAGGGGTCACGCCTGTGTACTTCTTGAAAATCCGAGTGAAATAGCTCTGGTTGCAGAAGTGGAACTGGTCGGAAATCGACGTAATGCTTTTATTTGTATGGCGCAGGTAATATTGCGACTCCTCTACACGGCGCACATTCAAATATTCGACCAATGTAATTCCTACGTGCTCACGGAAGATACGCGATAAGTGACTAGTGCTTATATGAAAGTTCGAGGCAATACTCTCAACTGTTAAATCATTCTCTAGCTCGTCATTGATGTACATGATGACTTTGTTCACTGTTTGATGGCGGAATGTCGGCTGTCTCCGATCAGCAATAAAATAGACGTAGAAATCGATCAAATCATCGGCAAATTGCAGAAATTCCGCATCCTTCATCTTGTTCTCTATCATATCCGCACAGGCCAAATTGAAGGCGAATGCCTTTTTGGACGGCACCTGATTGTCCAACAGCTTACGCGCTACAATTGATGATAGAATAATGAAATAATGGCGTACGACCTTTATCACCTGTTTTCCGAAACGAATGGATAAAATATCTATAATCTCATGCAAAGATTTCTTCGCTTTCGTTGCCTCTAAGTGATAGATTTCAAACAACAGCTTCGATTCAATATTAAAAAAATCTTCAATCCCCTGATACTGATTAATATTGTCGATTTCCTGGAAGTACCTCTTTGAAATTGTTTCTGATATTGAATGTTGATGTAGTTGCATAGATTACCCCATCTTTCTTATAAATGCTCACCGCATAATTATTTACAAAATATAACATCACTCTGTTACTAATATATAATGAAAAGTAAGATACGAAAATACTTAATTATTATTTTTCCAATCTTTTTGGCTATAAGATGTTAAACACTTTATGAAAACAAAAAATTCCATTATACCTGTCTCTTACTAACTACAGTGAATATTACCATATTTTGCGATTTTTTTTCAACTTTATTTT
>JBJEFP010000052.1:0-20320 GCA_051874195.1 Lysinibacillus sp.
CAGGAAATTCCACGAAAAAGAGGGGGGCCCCTTTGTAAAGGCCTCACCACCTAGGCAATCGGCTTCACATCTATCATTTCCCCAGACTGCTCGAGCCTGTCGTCTGCCGCGTGCACTTGTCCCGGCAGCAGTAGCCACTTCCGCACCCATCGGCTTTTTCTGCCTCCTTCTATAAAGGGGTTCCTTAAAAAGAAAGAGCAATGGATAGACTACCTTTCCATAAGATTAACTAATTACTATCATTTTTACCGTACAGTTGACTTTTTTTTCACTGCATGCTATATTAATTTTCGTCGAAAAGTTACTTCGGCATTATACGGAGGAATACCCAAGTCCGGCTGAAGGGATCGGTCTTGAAAACCGACAGGCGGGTTAAACCGCGCGGGGGTTCGAATCCCTCTTCCTCCGCCATTTTTTAAATGTACACCGCTCTTGTAGCGGTTTTTTCTTTTTTCAAATGGATATATTTCGATACAAGCGCGGCCTGTAAATCATATTGATGGGACTGCGCTTTTTTGTTTTATATAATAGATATCGAGTTACATATAAAAAGGACTATAGGGGGTGTATTATTGGAGCGATTTATTAAGATTACGACATCTCCCAATTCATTCCTGGTGATGATTCTGATTGCCCTGCTGACTGCTGTTGGCGGCGAAGTAAAATTTATACCTTTCGAGGAGGAGCCCTTCCGGTTCGGACTTGGAAGCATCATTTTCTTCCTGGCTGCCATTGTACGCCCGGCCTCCATTTTGAAGACCGGTGCCGTTACGGCCATCACCGTCTTTCTATTCCGACTTTCACTTGATTTTTTCATATATGATGCATTTTCATTTATCGAACATGTACCGGCTGCCCTGTTCTATATTACTTTCGCAGGCTTGCTGTCGATTGCAAGACTTGACCGGTTCCGGACGAACCCTGTTAAGCTAGGTTTCTATGGTGCATTGCTAGAAATGATTGCTAATACAGTGGAGCAGTTGGCCATCGCCCTGCTCATCACCGGCCATGTGGTTTCGCTTGGCGACTATCTTCTTCTCACCACTGTGGCGGTACTGAGAAGCTATTTTGTAGCCGGGCTCTTCAGTGCACTGGCCCTTTCAGAGGAAAAGAAAAGGACAGAGCAATTGCTAAGCATCGGCGCAGACCTGTATGTCGAAACGCTCTATTTGCAAAAATCCATGGAGCAGATCGAGAAAATCACGGCAAACGGCTTCGATCTTTATAAGCAATTGAAGGAAATCGACAGCCCCTTGTGCTTGAAGGCTTTGATGCTGTCCCAGGAAATTCATGAGATAAAAAAGGATTCCGAGCGCATCTATGCAGGCCTCTCCAAAATCATTACCGCCGAACGAGCGGATAGTTATACGCTTTCCTACCTGCTTCAGCTCATTATCGAAGCGAATATGCACTATAGCGAATTTTTGCACAAGGACATTCAATTCGAAGCCGCCTTTCAGGAGGACTTCGATACAAAGGAACATATTCTACTGCTTGCCATGTTGAACAACATCATCTCAAATGCCATCGAAGCCATTGAGGAGGAGGGTTTCATCAGGCTGGCGGTTGAAACGAATGGGGAAGCAACGGTTTTTACAATTGAAAACAATGGTCCATGCATTCCTGACTATGTGCTGCCTGTCATCTTCGATCCGGGCTATACAACAAAGTTCAGTGAGACAGGCAACCCATCTACAGGGATAGGGCTTTCACATGTACAAACGATAGTCCAACGACTAGAAGGGGCAATGGAAGTCTCAAGCGCCGACACCACTATTTTCGTCATCACCATTCCAACCTATAAATTGCGGTAAAGGAGATTGCTATGCGTTATTTTATTGTAGACGACGACCGTGCCAGTCGAATGATGCTCCATCATATCATCACTGAATCCATGCTTGGGACGGTGATTGGTGAAGCCGCCAACGGGGAAGAGGCCATTCCGCAGATTTTGATGACCCAGCCGGATTTCGTCCTCATCGATTTATTGATGCCCCATCTGGATGGCATCGCAACAATTGAAAGGCTGCAGGAAAACCGGTTCAACGGCAGCTTCATCATGATTTCTCAAGTGGTAAACAAGGAGATGGTTGCGGAGGCATACGAAAAAGGGGTGGAATTTTTCATTCATAAGCCAATCAATAAAATCGAGGTGCAGACGATTTTGCGCAAGACGGAGGAGCAGCATCGCCTGAAGAGCTCCATCCAGGCAATCCGCCAGTCACTCACCAGCTTTGAAATGCCCCAGACGCAGGTAAAGAAGACGGTACGGGACCATGTCCAGTCCATCTTGAACGACATGGGCATCGTCGGAGAGGTGGGCAGCGAGGACATCACCAAAATCATCGAGCAGCTCGTCTCGGAAAAGCATCACCTGGCCCCCCTTCCCCCACTGAAGGAGATCTATGAGAAGCTCGCCATGCTGACAAAGACATCACCCGACGATATTCTGAAGGAAAGCAAGGCAATCGAGCAGCGAATCCGCCGTACCATTCTGGCGGCGATGATCAACCTCGCCAACCTGGGCATCGTCGACTATACCAATTCAGAGTTCGAATACTACGCCCCGCGCTATTTCGATTTGACGGATATCCGCCAACTGATGAATCAGATCGAGAGGAACGGTGAACGGAAAGCGAAAGTTAACATAAAAAAATTCATACAAGTCTTATATTCAGATAGTTTACACCGCATCGAATAGTCGGATTTTGTCGGATTTCGTAACCTTATTTTACAATTAGGTTAGGCTTGTCCTGAATAGATGCATTAGGGGGAACTATTTTGAAAAAGTTTAAAATTAGTTTAGCCAGCCAAATCTTAATCGGTCTTATATTAGGTATTGCTGTAGGTGCTATCTTCTACGGTAATGAACATATTTCTACTTACCTGCAACCTATCGGAGATATCTTCCTCAACCTAATCAAAATGATTGTAGTACCGATTATTATTTCAACTCTCATTGTGGGTGTTGCCGGAACGGGCGACATGAAACAGCTGGGACGACTTGGCGGTAAGACACTTATTTATTTCGAAGTCATTACAACAATAGCAATCGTCGTCGGTCTATTTGCTGCGAACTTCTTCCAGCCCGGCGCCGGAATCGATATGAATGAACTGACTCAAACAGACATTTCAAGCTATGTGGAGACGACTGAAGCACAGGAAGACAAGGGGACACTTCAGATTCTCGTCGATATCGTGCCAAAGAACATCGTCAATGCAATGGCTGAAGGCGATATGCTGGCAATCATCTTCTTCTCCGTATTATTCGGCCTTGGTGTAGCGGCAATCGGAGAAAGAGGGAAGCCGGTGCTGGCATTCTTCAACGGAGTGGCGGACGCGATGTTCTGGGTAACGAACCTCGTAATGAAATTCGCCCCGTTTGGTGTATTTGCATTAATCGGTGTAACCGTTTCTAAATTTGGATTATCTTCACTAATTCCGCTTGGAAAACTGGCGGTTCTCGTATATGGAGCTATGATTTTCTTCATTATCGTCGTATTGGGCATTACAGCGAAGATTTTTGGCATTAATATTTTCAAATTAATTAGAATGATTAAGGACGAGCTGTTACTGGCATTTTCTACTTCCTCATCAGAGACAGTACTGCCCCGCATCATGCAAAAAACAGAAAAGATGGGTGCTCCAAAGGATATCGTCTCTTTCGTTATCCCTACAGGCTACTCATTCAACCTGGATGGCTCCACTTTATACCAGGCAATTGCGGCACTGTTCATTGCACAAATGTACGGAATCGACCTTTCCATTATGCAACAAATTACATTAATGCTTGTGCTGATGGTTACTTCAAAAGGTATTGCCGGTGTTCCAGGCGTATCCTTCGTCGTATTGCTTGCCACTTTAGGTACTGTAGGCATTCCCCTTGAGGGCTTGGCATTCATTGCTGGTATTGACCGTATCCTGGATATGGCCCGTACAGTAGTTAACGTTGTAGGTAATACATTGGCAGCGCTTATCATGGCGAAATGGGAGAAACGCTTCAATGAAGAGCAGTTCGCTGCTTACCAGCAGGAGCACCTGAAAGCTTAAGGACGACAGGCTTGCCCTTTACAATGACGGAAGGGAAGACACAGCCGTCATCAAAATTCCCTAGGAAAGTTATTTCCTAGGGAATTTTTGTTCCTTTGGGGTCTTTTCCGTTATCCATTGAGAGGATAGCATCTCAGTAGATGATGAAATGAAGATATTTTGCTTAGGTAAAAGAGTTCCATCCTTTATGCATGAATCCACCACCTGCAGTTTCTTAGACATATTTATGAATGCCCTCTTTGTTCGGATGATCTTTTCATATCTTCTTATGATATGGCTAGCTATTTTTCGCCGTAAGCCATGCATATTTCATCAGATTGCTGACTAGCACGCCAAACTGTGCAAATCGTGGGTCGTTCGTCTGTCCCTTTTTATAGCGATAATAAATTTGCTGTCCGATTACTGCCAGCTTAAAATAGGCAAAGGTTAAGTAGAAATGAATATTAGAAACATCGCGCCCGCTTTTTTCCGCATATCTCTTTACAAATTCATCTCGTGTATAGAAGCCTTCCTGTATGGTAACGGGCGGCTTGCCCATGGCCGTTTTCAATAGTGCCGGATCGTCCGCCTGAATCCAGTAGCACAAGGCAACCCCGACGTCTGCAAGCGGATCGCCCACTGTCGCCATTTCCCAGTCAAACAGCCCCGTCACTTCCGTAAAATCCTCTGAGAACATGGTGTTATTCAGCTTGTAATCATAGTGAATAATCGTGGCCTCATCTGATGGAGGGATATGCTCCCTAAGCCAGCTTTTCAGCGTCTCCACTTCCGGTATCTCGTCTGTTTTTGCACGCTCATAGCGCCCAATCCAGCCTTCCACCTGGCGTTCCATAAAGCCCTCTGGTTTGCTCATTTGTGCGAGGACCGTTTGTTGATAGTCAATGCCATGAAGCTCTACTAATGTGTCGACCATTTTTTCGGAAATACGGCGTCCTATTTCTTCTGTATACGGGATGGTTGCAGGGAACTCTGTATCAAGGACAACCCCTCTCCTGCGCTCCATGAGGAAAAATGGACTCCCGACAATCGATTCATCGTCAGAGAATAAATACGTTTTTGGGATAGCAGGGAAGTGCTGCTGGAGAGAAGTAAGAATTTTGTATTCACGCTCCATATCGTGTGCTTTTGGTGCAATAGGACCTAATGGGGGACGACGAAGCACCGCCTCAAACTCTCCACATTTCAGCAAATAGGTCAGATTGGAGTGACCCGAGCCGAACTGTTCAATTTCCAGCCTGGCATCCGGCATGCCCGGCAGCTTTTCACGTAAAAAAGATGATAGAATAGCGGGGTTCAATTCCTCCCCTTTTCTTACTGCAATTGTGTCCTTCATTGTATTCCACCCCTTTGTTTGTCGTACTGACTAGTTGGTATCCGGCATGGACGAAATGCCGTTCAAAATCATATCCACATAAATATCCGTCAATTCCTTCGGCGGTATTTTCCCGTCCGGCTGGTACCACTGGTAGCTCCAGTTCGTCATGCCGAGTATCGCAAATGACAGCATCTCTACCTGCAGGCCTTCTCGGAACTCTCCCTGTTCCATCCCTTGAGCCAAAATATGCTCAAGATTTCTGCGGAATGTATCGCGCTTTTGCCGTACTTCCTCCGCATGTTCCTCTCCCAGGTGACGCATTTCCCGGAAGAATACCCTGCCAGAAGGCCCTTGCGTTTCAATATCGGCGATTAATAGGTAGACGATAGCGTGCAGCTTTTCACGAAATGTCCCGGACCGCTCCATGATGGCGTCCTGTCGTTTCAGCAGATCCTCGATATATTCTGAATGAATATCCATGAGCAGCTGCTCCTTGCTGGAGAAATAGTAATAGAAAGTGCCCTTTGTGACATTCAATGCATCGACGATATCCTGGATGGATGTGCTGCCGAAACCTTTGCGTTCAAATAATAGAATGCTTTCCTGTATGATTTTTTGCTTCATATTTGCCTCCTGTACGATAAAGCTTTTTCTCTATTAGTATGGCAAAAGTGATTCCATTTGAACACCGCCATCCGGGAATTTTCAAGCTACAGGGCACTCGCTCCACCGTCTACCGTCAAAATACCACCTGATACATAATCGGAAGCTCGTGACGCAAGGAATACGGCGGCCCCCTTCAGGTCCTCCTCATTACCGAGACGTTTCAGCGGCGTCGCTGCCATAATATGCTCCCTGCCCATCTCGATCAGCTGGTTCGACATCTTCGTCGGGAAGAAGCCGGGCGCAATCGCATTGACATGGATATTATGACGGCCCCATTTTACGGCCAGATCCTTTGTAAACGTCATTACCGCCCCCTTGCTCGTGTTATAGCCGATCGTCTGCATGAACTCCGGCGTACCGCCGAATCCGGCAATCGACGCGATATTAATGATTTTTCCGGATTTTTTCTCCATCATCACCTTACCGACTTCCTGGCACATCAAAAATGTACCGGTCACATTGATGCTGATCACCTTGTCCCACGCCTCTTTGGGCATCTGCTCTACAGGCGCACCCCAGGAGGCACCGCTGTTATTGACTAATATATCGATCGTACCGAATGCATCCAGTGCCTTTTCCACTACCGCTTTTACATCTTCGGGATTCGTTACATCGCAGGCGACGGCAAGCGTCCTGATGCCAAACGCATTCTCCAGCGCTTCTCCTACCGCCCGGCATGCCTCCCTATTCCTCGAACAGAGGACGATATTCGCAATGCCGGCCTCCGCAAAGCCCTGGGCAATCTGGGCACCGAGCCCGCGCCCTCCCCCGGTGATGATGGCTGTCTTCCCTGTCAATTTGAATAAATCAAGAACGCCCATGTACCAGCACTCCTTCACTATGTTTTTTCAATTCCAGCTTTGCAATCTGTGACCGGTGCACTTCATCCGGACCATCTGCAATCCGTAGCGTGCGTGCCTGGGCCCACATGAATGCAAGTGGCGTATCGTCACTCACCCCTGCACCCCCGAACGCTTGGATGGCTCTGTCCAATACATTCAGCGCCATCTGCGGGGCCACTGCCTTGATCATGGCGATTTCCTGCTTCGCCTCTTTATTGCCGACCGTATCCATCATGTAGGCGGCCTTTAATGTTAAAAGGCGAGCTTGTTCAATTTCGATACGGGACTGTGCAATCCAGTCCTGGATGACACCCTGTTGCGCCAGCTTCTTGCCGAAAGCCTCCCGCTCCTGCACCCGTCTGCACATTTCATCCACGGCACGCTCCGCCGATCCGATCAGGCGCATGCAATGATGGATACGTCCCGGTCCGAGACGTCCCTGTGCAATCGCAAAGCCCTTTCCTTCCCCCCATAAGATATTCGAAGCCGGCACCCGCACATCCTTATACGTAATCTCCATATGTCCATGGGGGGCATGATCATAGCCGAATACAGGTACATGGCGCTCGACCTTCAATCCCGGTGTATCCATCGGCACCAGAATCATCGACTGCTGCTCATGCCGCGGTGCATCCGGATCTGTCTTCCCCATCACGATGGAAATCTTGCAGCGCGGGTCCCCTGCGCCCGATGACCACCATTTCCGCCCGTTGATGACATATTCATCCCCATCCCTGACGATGCTCGCCTCGATGTTCGTCGCGTCGCTCGAGGCGACGGCCGGCTCCGTCATCGAAAAGCAGGAGCGGATTTCCCCGTCCAGCAGCGGCTTCAGCCACCGGTCCTTCTGCTCCTCCGTCCCGTACCGGACAAGCACCTCCATGTTGCCCGTATCCGGCGCTGCGCAGTTGAATACCTCGGGCGCGATGTGCGAGCGCCCCATGATTTCGCAAAGCGGTGCATATTCCATGTTCGTCAGCCCTGCACCATATTCGCTTTCAGGCAAAAATAGGTTCCACAGCCCCTGCTCCTTCGCCTTTTGCTTCAGCTCTTCAATGATCGGCGGCACTGTCGCCCACCGGTCCTGCTGATGGTTCATGTAGTCCTCATAAAGATGCTCATTCGGATAAATGTAGTCCTCCATGAACTGCGCCAGCTTTTTTTGCAGGCGGACCACCTTGTCAGAATATGAGAAATCCATTCCTTCCTCCCCCTTCGATTACATACTAACCAGTTGGTATGTAATAATCATTTATCTGTAATTATAAAAATATCTTCTCCTTTATGCAAATATATTCTACAATAGCAGCATATTATGCTTATAAGGAAAAAGGGAGTCCTGTGAATTCCCTTCACCAGACTCCCCCTCATTCATTTTACAACCTTCGCCAGGTAGGCACGGATTGACTCTTCACCGTTTGCCAATGCTTCCTTCTCACGTGCCTCATCCTTGGCAACCTTTGCTTCCGCGCCTTCTGCAATCCGTTCTGCATCCGCCGCCGGGACGACGATGACACCGTCGATATCCCCTACAATGATATCTCCTGTCTGGACGACCACACCGCCGACCGATATAGGCACCCCTACAGCACCGCCGCCATTTTTATTGCCTGCCGCCACAGTGGTGCCAAGTGAAAATACCGGAAAATCGATGGCACGCGCTGCAGCCAGGTCACGAATGACGCCGTCCACGACAAATCCCTGCACGCCTACTCCCTGTGCCAGCTGCATGACAAAATCGCCGGCTACAGCCCGGTTTGTGTTTCCTTTTGCATCAATGACTAAAATATCCCGCTTATTGGCCTTGCTGATTGCTTCCAGGACAGCGCCGTTCTCCCCATCAGGAAGACGGACCGTCAACGCCCTTCCTGCAATTTTGAAATGATCGGCAATCGGTTTGATGTCCGCTGCGACATTCGTATGGCCGCCTGTGGCATCGGAAACGGCCGTCGTCGGCAGTGCCAAAAAACGCTCTTCAATTGTTGCAATGGTCATTTTCTCATCCCCTAGAAAATTTTCTTTTACAAATATAAAAATATTTGCAATTATTAAAAATAATAAATAACTTCTCTTTTAATCACAATATCTTTTCGTTAATGTCGTAAATACCGTTATAAATGACGTCTTTTTGTGAATAGTTGAGGAAAGGAGGTCGTTCGGATGGACAACTTGATTCGGCGGGAAACAAATGAAGTGGGAGAGGTGATCTACAGGATGGCGACGTTCGATATCGATGTGGTCGCCATGTCCACGGGGGGGCTGGCTCCCGTCCTCGTCTATCTCCAAGGGGACAAGGACATTACGGATGAGATTCGCTCTTTGCGCTTCCATTATAAAAACCCCGCCTCCTTTATAGAAGACTACCCTGCTTTTCAGGCAATGCTGTATGAAAAAGAGCAGCGGGCCATCAATGAACTGTATGAATCCATCAGCATCAAGCCCAAAAACATGTCCCCTGCTAAGCAGGTGCTCTGGAGCTTCGGGGTCATGCTGCTGGTCATCGGGCCGTTCATCATTGCGGCACTCGTATTGAAATAATCAGACGGCTATGGGCGCACGACCGCTCATAGTTTTTTTTTCTCCAAATGTTATAATAGGAACGTTCGACATTTCTACTGTAAAAGATAGGAGAGGTTTTCTTGCTTTTTAACTCTTTTGTCTTTGCTTTTGTATTTTTACCCATTGTATTCTGCATCTATTTTCTATTAGGTAAATTGAAAAACAAAGACATTTCTACTTTATTTCTAGTAGCGGCTTCCTTATACTTCTACAGCTACTTCGAAATCAAGTTCCTCTACTTGATTTTATTCTCGATGGCTGTCAATTTTGGACTCGGCCGCTTGTTACTGAGGGTCCGCTCTTATAGAAGAGTGGTGTTAACAACCGGCATTATTTTTAACGTTGCATTACTAGGCTATTTTAAATACGCTGATTTCTTTATAGAAAACTATAATTGGATATTCGATCGAGACCTGGATTTATTGTATTTGGCTCTGCCGCTCGGAATCAGCTTCATCACATTCCAGCAAATTGCCTACCTGGTGGATATTTATCGGGGGGAGATTACACATTCCAAATTATCTTCCTATATGATATTCAGCACCTTCTTCCCGCAGTTGATTGCCGGACCGATCGTCAATCACAAGGATGTCATGCAGGATTATGAAGACCCATCGAAAAAGCGAATCAACCTGGAGAACGTCTCGAAAGGCTCATTCATTTTCCTCATCGGCCTCGTAAAGAAGATTGTCATCGCCGATACATTTGCCCTGTGGGTGACGGACGGCTTCAATCACTATGAAAGCCTGACGTTTACGGAAGCCTGGTTCGTCATCATCGCCTATACAATCCAGCTGTACTTCGACTTTAGCGGCTACTGTGATATGGCTATCGGGCTGGCGCTTATGTTCAACATACATATCCCGATGAACTTCAATTCGCCCTACAAGGCACGGAACATCCCTGATTTTTGGAGACGCTGGCATATGACGCTGAACCGCTTTTTGACAAGGTACGTCTACTTCCCGCTCGGCGGCAGCCGCAAAGGGGAATGGTTCACGATGCTCAATATCCTCATCGTGTTCTTCATCAGCGGCTTCTGGCATGGAGCCGGATGGACGTTCATCATCTGGGGGATGTTGCACGGGATTGCGTCCGTCATCGTGCGCCTGTTCATCAAATACGGGCGCATCCAGCTGCCTTATCTGGTGGCATGGTTCATGACGTTTTTATTCATCATCTTGGCGCGTGTATACTTCCGGTCATCCAGTGTCGAGCAGGCGCATCATCTGTTCGGGACGTTATTTTCGCCGGACTTGGCAAGCTTGAAGGCGTTCATTTCCACTCCTCCAGCCATCTTCGCCGATGCCGCAGCAATTGAAGTATGGGGGTATGCGCTGAATACACCGTTCATTTTAATCGGCAGCCTATTGATTACACTGGCAATCTGCTTCTTTGCCAAAAACTCGGTTCAATTGCTGGACCGCTTCCAGTTTAACTGGCTTCACATTTTTTATATCCAGTTCCTGGGCGCCATCCTATTGGCTACGATATTCTATGTAAAGAAGAGCAGCGTCTTCATTTACTTCAACTTCTAGGAGGGATTTTGATGAAACCACATATCTGGCTGATCAAACTGGCACTCGTCAGCCTTGTCGTTCTTGGAATCCCGGTCGGAGGCGTAATGGCCTACAACTATTACATCGATCCTTTATGGAATTTCGACCACAGCAATGAATATAACGACTATCAGATTGGATTCAATGAACGCATCCAGAAAACGAACTGGATCAACTCGCATGACATGGAGTTCGACAGCCTCATGATCGGGACGAGCCGGACGACCTACATCAATGCATCCAATTTCGAGGAGAAGGTCTTCCATTATGGCCTGAGCAGTCTGCACATTACAGAATACCTTGATTATATGCAGTACGCACAAAGCAAAAATGAAAAGCCGTTCGAAACCATCTATATGGAGTTGACGGTCCGTTCACATGATTTATATTATCCTCCTGCCTTTAGCGATGCCGAATCGTTCTTCAGCCAATCGGAACGGCCGTTCTACCGGATTACGAGCCTGTTTACGAAGGAGACGTACGACCAGGCGAAGGATAACTATGAGATTTCCAAGGCGAACTACTCGGAAGGCCCACGGACATACAATCGGAATCTGGAGGTCTCCACCTCCTATCCAGGAAAGGACATCGACGAACGGATCGAGTTCTTCAAGAATCAAATGGCCGAACGAACAGCAAATGGGCCCGAGTGGGTGTATGATCCCGATTACCGTGGCTATTTGGAGGAGATAAAGGCGGCATTCCCGGATGCGAACTTTGTCGTGTTCACCGACCTGATGCCGGCGGAGCGTCTGCAGATGACGCTTGGACACCCGCAGATCCAGCCGATCTATAAACAATATATCGCGGACATAGTGGACATCTTCGGGGCTGCCTATTCGTTCCATGCCTATAATGATGTGACACGTGACCATGCAAACTTCTTTGATCTGTATCATTTCTATCCGCCGGTCGGGGATCTTGTGGCACAAGAGCTTCAGCGGCGCGAGCCTTCCGATTTGCTCTATATTGTGACGGAAGAGAATATGGAGGAGTATTTCAAGCAGCTGGGTATCTGATGATGTCCATCCATACAAAAACCGATGCACCTTTTGCGGGCATCGGTTTTTCGTTTGCTTATGGGTTCTTATTTCCGCAGGTGGCTCGTCTGATTTAGCATATAACCGATGCGCTCGATGATTCCTTCGATTTGCGAAGGCTGTTCGACAAGGTCGTAGTCGTTGATATCGAGGCGCAGCACCGGACAGGAGTTGAAGCTGTTAATCCAGCTTTCATAGCGCTCATGCATTTCATACCAATAATCGTTCGATGTCTGTTGTTCCATTGCACGCCCACGCTCCTGGATGCGTGCGATGATATGATCGATCGGGCCCTCTAAGTATACGAGCAAATCAGGATGCGGGAAGTACGGAGTCATCACCATCGCATCAAAAAGGTTTGTATATGTTTCATAATCCGTCGGGCTCATTGTCCCCTTGTCGAAGTGCATTTTTGCGAAGATGCCTGTATCTTCGTAAATGGAGCGATCCTGAATGAAGCCGCCGCCATATTCAAAAATGCGCTTCTGCTCCTTGAAGCGCTCCGCCAGGAAATACACCTGCAGATGGAAGCTCCATTTATCAAAGTCATCATAAAATTTATCCAAATATGGGTTTGTATCCACTTTTTCAAAGGACGTACGGAAATTCAATCCATCCGCCAACGCCTTTGTCATTGTCGATTTCCCTACCCCTACTGTACCGGCAATCGTAATCACTGCATTGGCAGGGATGCCGTACTTCTCACGTAAATTCATCTTTCTGGTATACTCCTCTTTGATAGCTTTTCCTCAACTAACTGCAAAATATATGTCAGGTCTTCCTCTCGCTCGACAAAATCCAGCTCGTCACCATTCAGCCGGATCACCGGAATTTCAGGGTGCATTTTTTCAAAATGCCCGATGAATTCATGATAATCCGCCGCAAGCTGCACCATGTATTCTCTTGAAATCATTTTTTCAAACTCCCGGCCGCGCTTTGCAATGCGGCTCATCAGCGTCTCGATGCTTGCATGCAAATAAATGACCATATTCGGTACGGGCATGTCCTCAGTCAGGATGCCGTAAATGGCTTCATATTTTCCATATTCCGATGGCTTCAGCGTACGCTTGGCAAAAATGAGGTTTTTGAAGATATGGTAGTCAGCTACTACTGGTGATTGATTGGATAAAATATGATGATTTATATCCGAAAGCTGTTTATATCGATTGCAAAGGAAGAACATTTCGGTCTGAAAGCTCCACTCGTCGATGTCTTCATAAAACTTCCCTAGAAACGGATTCTCATCAACGATTTCCTTTAATAGATGGTAGTCAAACGTGCCGGCAATCGCCTTTGATAAAGACGTCTTTCCTACACCTATCGGACCTTCCACTGTAATAAATGGAACCGACACTAGAAGCTCCCCCTTTTCATTAATCAGTGCGTCTCATTTTACCATAGGATTCTCTCATGCAACAAAACAATCTATTCCATTTTAAGTAGATGAACTATTCCGAACATTCATCATCCTATCTAAAGTGCTCGTATACTTCTTCCTGCCGTCCTTCAAGCTCGCGGATCTGCCGCCAAAACGTCTCCTCCACCTTTTCAAGCTCCCGGTCGAACCGCGCTTCAATCTCCTCTTCCTTTGCCACAAACTCGTCATAAAGGTGTTCCTGCTCTTGTTCCTCTTCCTGTCCGAGATGTTCAAGGGCCTCCTCAAACTGTTCCTCGAGCCTTTCATAGCTTGCCGCCGCTGTTTCCTCAAGTGAAGCTAGCTCCTCCTCGAATGCCGGCTCCCATTCATCAAGCCTCTCCTCCATCGTGTCCTGCAGCTCCTCGATGTCCTCCTCGAATTCTTCATTCAATCTTTCGAGTTGATCCATGAATGCCTCCCGCAGCACTGCAAGCTGCTCATAATCAGACAGAGCCCCCTTTTGTGCCCCTGCGAAATGACTGAATAGGGAGCGCTCCTGCTCTATTTTCTCGTTCAGATATGCCTCTTTTTGCTGATTAATTTTACTTCTCCACTGCTGTCTATCATTTTCTTGCTTTTGCAAAATAGCTTCTTTTTTATTTTCAAATAATGCTTCAATTTGTCTTTTTGCTTTCTCACTATTATGTTTCAGCTCTTCTCTTCGCTCGGTCGTCTTTTTCTTCAACGTCTCGATTTGCATTTCATACCTTGCTTTTAACGTAGCGAGAACATTCTTTTTATTGGATGCCAATGTCACCTGCTGTTCTTCAAAGGCTATTTCAAGCAGCAGTCGCTCCCTCTGGAAATGGGCATCGGCTTCTGCCAACGTTTCAAATTGTGGATGCATACGGATACCCCCTTTCTTTCATCTTACCACGAGTTACTAGTGGAACAAGGGGGGAAGCAATGCTACACTGACAGGTAAGGAGCGATGAAGATGGACGTATTTGAGCAGGACCGCCAGTTTATGCAGCTGGCATTGGAAGAGGCAAAAAAGGCAGGGGACCTTGGGGAGGTGCCGATTGGAGCGGTGATCGTGCATGACGGGGAGGTCATCGCCTCGGCATCGAACCTGCGCGAAACAACACAGAATGCCGTGACCCATGCAGAACTCATGGCCATCCAGCAGGCCTGCGAAAAAGTCGGCAGCTGGCGGCTCGAGGAGACGACGCTTTATGTGACGCTCGAGCCGTGCCCGATGTGTGCAGGGGCTATTTTGCAGTCCCGTATCCCACGTGTTGTGTACGGGGCGCGGGATATGAAGGCCGGCTGTGTGGATTCCTTGTACCGCCTGCTGAACGACGCGCGCTTCAATCATGAGTGCGAAGTGACAGAAGGCGTACTCGCAGATGAATGCGGGCAGATTTTAACGGACTTCTTCCGTGCTTTACGGGAGCGCAAGAAGGCCGAGAAGAAAATACGGAAAGCACTTAAAAGTGAATAGTTTTATCCATTATACCTCGGTTTGTTCATGCATCGATTGATCTCTTTCGAATTGCATAGCTCAACCGGGGTATTACTTTTTTCAACGAATGCTTACTGAAAACTTGTAACTTTCCATTCATTTTGCTCTGACAGTACTATTCTCCTTAATAAAACGTATAATGTATCACATTACTCATTTTTCTCTAAAAATCATTTTTTTTCTCTTTTATTCTCCATTCTTTTAATATAGATTAAGTTTAGCAACATGCAAAGGGGGATTATGATGAAAAGGATTACTAGATTTATGAATGCGCTGATGGAGAAGTATTTACCGGACCCGTATATTTTTGTAGCTATTTTAACTTTTGTTGTTTTGCTATTAGGGGTCATCTTTACGGATTCATCACCACTTGATATGACCATTCACTGGGGGAATGGTTTCTGGGGATTGTTAACGTTCACCATGCAGATGGTTGTAGTGCTTGCAGCCGGGCATGTACTAGCAAATAGCCCATTATTCAAAAAAATGCTGTCCGCCATTGCTTCAAAAATTAAAGGACCGTCGATGGCCATCATCGTCGTAACATTCGTTTCACTCATCGCCTGCTGGATCAATTGGGGATTCGGATTAGTGATCGGGGCGCTGTTCGCAAAAGAGATTGCACGCCAGGTGCGGAAAGTGGACTACCGTCTGCTTATTGCCAGCGCCTACTCGGGCTTTGTGGTTTGGCATGGGGGATTGGCGGGCTCCATACCGCTCTCCATCGCAACGGAAGGGCATCCATTCCAAAATATCATGGGCATTATTCCTACAACAGATACAATCTTTACGCCCTATAACTTATTTATCGTCATTGTCATTGCAGTAACATTGCCGTTCTTCAACCGCTTCTTAATGCCCAAGGAAGAGGATATTATAGAGGTGGATCCCGCGTTGGTAAAAGATGAGCCTGTCGCGCTTCCTGCACCTGAGAAGAACTTCGCTTCCCTTTCAGAGCGCAGCTACCTGATTACAGGGTTTATCGGGCTTCTCGGTGTAACCTATTTGGTTTATCATTTTGCTACTAAAGGATTCGTCCTTGATCTAAATATTGTAAACACGATCTTTGTAATTCTGGGCATCATCCTTCACGGCACGCCGCAGCGCTTCCTGGCAGCTGTACAGGACGCCATCAAGACAACCGGCGGCATCGTTTTCCAATTCCCGTTTTATGCAGCCATTATGGGCATGATGACAGACTCCGGACTGGCAAGCGTTATTTCCGGATGGTTTGTGGCCATTTCCAATGACACAACATTCTACCTGTTCACATTCTACGCAGCCGGCCTGGTAAACTTCTTTGTTCCTTCCGGCGGCGGCCAATGGTCTGTCCAGGCACCGATCATGCTGGAAGCCGCTACTTCTATCAATGCCGATTATGCAAAAACCGCGATGGCGATTGCATGGGGCGATGCATGGACGAACATGATCCAGCCGTTCTGGGCACTGCCTGCACTGGCGATTGCAGGGTTAAAGGCGAAAGACATCATGGGCTTCTGCGTGCTCGTGCTTATTTTTACGGGCATCATTATCAGTATCGGATTTTTATTTTTCTAAAGCTGAATTCCAGTAAAGTACACTATCTCTGCAGGTAGATAATAAAATTGATAGAGAAAGAAATTTGCATGTCTGCATAGCCGAAAAGTTTCTTCTTCTCCACACAGCCTTCAGAAATATGCTCAGGAGCGTAGGAACAGATAAAATTCAGCGACATTGAAGAAGAACCATGGTAAAAACGATTCGTCGTCTTTATCATGGTTCGGATTTTTTATGGACCTTTTCAGTGGCATGCTAGTACTCTTTACTCTCGGGAATAGGGGAATCCTAGCGCAAAATGGTCAAGCTTACTTTCAAACGAGTGATAGTGTGTAAAAATAATCGTTTGAAGCTCTGGGTAAAGGTCAAAGTAGGATTTTGTAATCGTCTCGGCATACATCATTCCCCCTGTTGACCCTTGTATTTTTTCTAATCCTTCTCCTAAATCGAGAATGAGTGTCTTCCCTTTATCCTTCCATTCATAGCCAAGGAGCTCTACATCAAATTGCTTCACTTCTTCATAGATGAAACGGATGATTTCTTCTTCTGCTCCGGAACCCGTATATAATATTTTATAGGGCTCTACAAAAGAAACAGTCTCATCAGGTTTGAACAGCGTCAATTCGTATTCGATATTCTCTGTCTTGATGTTTTGTACAGGCTGGACATATCCAGATTCAAATCCGTCAGCATAATTGCCGGTGCGCCAGATGGCTTCCTTCTCGGCATTCAGCCCTTCAATTCTTAAAGGGTCCCCATCGCCATCACTCTCTATCATTTCTTGGAATACTACATACCAAATCCTATATGACCCCATATCAATAATTTCCGCCAACTGGTCAATCGCTCCCTCTGTCTGCACCCTCTCCATTGCTTCCTCCGTCGTATATTGAATAACATGGACATCCTTAATTGCTTCATCTGTAATAACACCACCGATGACCAAGTTGGAACCAGGAATGTTAATCATCTCCCAGGTCATGCCTTCCTCTGCGGTCGGTATCGTAAATGTAGGGGTCTTCCATACATTTTGTTCACCTTTCTTTTGGAAGGAAAAATAATAACCATTGTTCGACTCCTCAAAAGTTAGCTGATCTCCATCAATCACCTTTTCATATAAAATTGGTTTCCCTGCTGTCTCTACACTCGATGTAGGGGATGATTGAAAGGTAAAAAATAAAAATAGCGCAATCGCGGCAGCGGCGATAGTAGTGATGATTGGAAGCAGGAAAGGAAGCCCTTTCTTTGTAGGCTCATGAATTCTTTTCTTCACTTCCTGCATGATTTTCTCTTTGTGTCCTTCCATGTTTCGCAGCTCCTTCATTCTAGGCTTCCCCATTTAACAGCACCTCCCACTGTACATCCTTCAACATGTCGCCAAGCAGCTTCTTCCCCTTCCTCAGCCTCGATTTGACCGTGTTCTCCGGTATATCCAAAAGCGCTGCAATTTCTTTCATCTGCATGCCTTCCATATAAAAATAGACGATGGCCTCACGTTGCTTGAGCGGCAATTTCAATATTGCTTCTCCTATCAGTAACTCTTCATCCTCTTGAACAAGTGAATCTTTCACCCTCACTTCCATCGGTTTTAACGTATGACGCAGCTGAACTTTGCGAAAGGCCCAGCTCCTCAAGTAGTCCTTGCTTTTATTCACCGTCATTTTGGCTAAGTAGGCCTCCAGCTTGCCTTGTTCAATGTAAGTCGTTGTATGATAGAACTTCACAAACACATCCTGCACGATGTCTTCGGCAGTTTGTGTATTACGCACATAGTAATAGGCGATACGAAAAAGCTTTTCTGTATGTTCTGTCATGACCTGCTGCAACAGGTCCTCCTTCTCCGCCATCATCGCTCCCCCTTTACACTATTAACGGAGCAAACGATGCCAATGTTTATATTCCCATACAAAAAAAGCGCCTTCCATTAGGGAAGGACGCCTATTCCGCAACAGTATAATGGCCATTCACCGCCATACTTCTAAAGCTCCTTTTCAAAGATGATCTTGTGCCTCCCTTTACCGTCTATAAATGTATCGATAATATCAAATCCATGCTTTAAATTCAAAATCAGCATCGCCTTTTTGGCGTTCCGTCCATATGTACGGACTTTGAGATAGCCGCGTTTTTTGCATTCCTCATGTTGGGCTGTCATCAACTGGGAAGCGATTCCCCGCTTTTGATGGGCAGGATGTACGCCGCCAAGCCAGCTGTAGAATACGCCATCTTCCATTTCATAACCGAGCTTGAAGCCGATAACCACTCCGTCCTCAACGGCGACAAAGGCAAGAAATCCTTTTTTATCTTGGAGTTTTTCCTCTTTCAATGAATCTCCTTCAAATACATGCCGATGGACGACTTGGAGGCCCTCCAAAATAGCCTGTGGCAATTGTTCAAATTGGAAAATATTCATATCTCTCCTCCTGTCAAAAAAAGGGCCCTGCATGTTGCAGGAACCCTTTGAATTATCTTTACATTTCTAAACAGCGCTTACTTCGGGGCGATAACTTCCACACCGCCCATATACGGTACAAGCACTTCTGGTATCTTAACAGATCCGTCAGCCTGTTGGTAGTTCTCTAAAATAGCTGCTACTGTACGACCGACTGCTAAACCAGAACCATTTAATGTGTGGACAAATTCAGGTTTTGCGCCTTGTTCACGACGGAAACGGATATTGGCACGACGCGCTTGGAAATCCTCAAAGTTAGAGCATGAAGAAATTTCACGGTACATGTCCTGTGTTGGGAACCAAACTTCCAAGTCGTACTTCTTCGCTGCCGTAAAGCCAAGATCTGATGTATTCATCAGCAGCTTACGGTATGGCAAGTTCAATAATTGAAGCACTTTTTCGGCATGCCCTGTCAAAAGCTCCAATTGCTCATAAGAATCTTCTGGTTTTACGAAACGGACCAGCTCCACCTTATTGAACTGGTGCTGACGGATCAATCCGCGTGTATCGCGACCGGCTGAGCCTGCTTCGGAACGGAAGCAAGTGCTGTATGCCGCAAAGCCCTTCGGCAGCATTTCCCCGTCCAGAATTTCGTCACGATAGAAGTTCGTTACAGGCACTTCGGCTGTCGGTGCCATGAAGTAATCAAGGCCTTCCAATTTGAATACGTCCTCTTCGAACTTCGGCAATTGACCCGTCCCTGTCAGGGAATCGCGGTTGATGATCACCGGCGGCAGCATTTCCTCATAGCCGTGCTCATCAGCATGAAGGTCCATCATGAAGCTCATCAATGCACGCTCCAGACGTGCCCCAAGTCCTCGATAGAATAGGAAGCGGCTGCCCGTTACTTTGCCGGCACGCTCAAAATCGACGACCCCAGTTTCTGTCGCCACATCCCAGTGCGGCTTCGGTTCGAACTCGAATACAGGCTTCTCGCCCCATGTGTAGACTTCCACATTGTCGTCTTCCGTTTCGCCGACCGGTACTGATTCGTGTGGAATGTTCGGCAGGCGCATCATCATGTATTCGAACTTCTCTTCGATTTCACGCAGTTCCGCATCCAGGCCCTTAATTTCATCGCCCAATTCACGTGTGCGTGTAATGGCTTCCGTTGCATCTTCCTTATTGCGCTTCATGACGGCGATCTGCTCGGACGCTTTATTTCTTTCCGCCTTCAGCACTTCCGTCTTTGCAATCAATTCACGGCGCTTTTTATCAAGCTCCTCGAATTCATCGATGTTTCCTAGATCTTCGTTACGTGTAAGAAGGATTTTCTTCACTTCTTCATAATTGTCGCGGACACGTTTAATATCCAACATAGTTTCTACCTCCAAAGTAAATTGATGATGGGTCTGCTTTCACGCATCAACCCGCTAAAACACAAAAAAGCCCTCATCCCCTAAAAGGGACGAGAGCTACCCG
>JBJEFP010000053.1:0-2383 GCA_051874195.1 Lysinibacillus sp.
AACGATGTATTACATATAAAGGCCTTTAAATCAAACATAGGAGTATATTGTATGAAGATTACAAGTGGCAATTTTATAAAGCACTTCAAAAAGGGTAAGGAATCGGCGCTTGAATATGTCATCGAAGAATATGCAGGCATCGTGAAGGCGGTCGTCTACAATGCGCTCCAATCATATAAAGACCCATACATGATTGAAGAGTGCATTAGCGACGTCTTCATCGGCGCCTATGAAAATGCAAAGCAATTTGAAGGGGACGAAGAGGATTTCCGAAAATGGCTTTGTACAATCGCAAAATTCAAGGCGGTTGATAAGCAGCGGAAGCTTGCAAGAAGCCCTGTAGTAACAGATGTTGATGAAATCCGCTCTGCTGTGCCGTCAGCGGAGGAAGAGTTTCTCTCTAAGAGTGATGCTCATGACGTAATGAAAATGATGAAGAGATTGGAGAAGACAGACCGTGACATCTTTGTGATGAAGTATTTTTTGAACATGAAAAATGAAGAAATCGGCAAGGCTCTCGGGGTAACGAAGGCAGCCGTTGACAACCGTCTTTATAGAGGCAAGAAAAACTTGAAGCAAATGTATGCAGGAGGGACGTTCAATGAAGAAGGTGTATAAGCAATTCAATCATTTAAAAATAGAGACGGAGCTAGAGCCAATGGAAGTGAACGAGCTTGAGATGGCGAGAATCAAGCAACGAGTATTAAAAAAGAGGAAAAGAAAGCAGCTACCGAAAATAGCTGGATCTGCGGCGGCGATTCTTCTTGCAGTGAATATTACGGCCGGCATTGCCTTCCCCGCCTACGCAGAGAAAATTCCTTTCCTCTCCAACGTATTCCAACTGTTCAATGATGAAAGTAACTATGTGTTTGAAGGCTATGAAGAATTTGCGACGGATATCGGGGTGACAAAAGAAAGCAATGGCATCAGCATCACGGTGACGGACGCAGTGTACGACGGGGAGAATGTGACGATTGCCTATACGATGGCGAGCGAAAAAGAGCTTGGGACCAGACCTGGATTAGAGGGCCCATTCATTATTGAAGAACTGAAGAAGCGATATGAGCACGGCGGCTACTCCACCCGCCATCTTGCACAAAAGGTGAATGAGCATGAATATGCGGGTTTGTTCGTTTATCAGCTGGTTCAGGGAAGTAAGCCTGAGGAAATACATGCCAGCTGGAACGGCGATGCTGTCATAGACTTCAACCACGGTTCTACAGCATATGAAGGAGACTGGGACTTCCAGTTCCACCTGAAGAAGCTGGAGGGCAAAACGACAAAGCTGGCAGATACAGGTCTGTTGCTGCGGGAAGATGGCATTGAAATCAATATGAGCAAGATGGTGTCAACACCTGTCTCTACTACGCTGTATATTACAGAAAGAGTATTGCATGATCAATTCCAGCCACCAACCGAAGACTGGCATGGGATTGATGTGGAATATAAGGTTGTGGACAATTTAGGAAACAAGTACCAGACAATCGTTGATCACGGTGTCGGTGTTCAAAGGGAGCTGAATAACCTGAGTCAAACCCGCCTGATGATGAATGTGATTCACAAGGATGCGACGTCGCTTACTGTCACTCCCTATGTATCTGTCTTGAAATTAGGCATGCCACGTGCAACTGCAAATGGCAGTAGTGCACCTCTTGAAGTTGTGGGGGAGCCGTATATGATCGGGCCGATAGAGGTTCCAATGTCTGAATGAGGGTAGCAGATGCAAGACTTCTTCCTGAAAGGGATGGGGGCGGGCTGGAAATATCCTTTGCATTTACCGTTGCGAAGACCACAGGACGGGAGTATTATCAACCTGCAAAAGGCGATGTCATGATTGGCTAAGGGGAAAATGGTGGTTGCCTGCAGCCACCATTTTTCCGCAAATAAATCTTCCATCTATGCAAGAGCACTAGACAACATGAGAGGTATTTGATAATAATGGAAATATATGTGCCTGCAGCGATTGACCGACAACAAGAATGACAGGCCATTTGAAAGGAGTACGTATGATTTTCGTATTTGATTTAGATGGAACCATTTGTTTTAAAGGACAGCCGCTGACGACTGATGTTTGCACGGCGCTGGACGAATGTGTGGAAAAGGGGCATGAGGTCGTATTTGCATCAGCCCGCCCGATTCGTGATCTGCTGCCTGTTTTGCCCGAAAGGTACCACGGCTATCGAATGGTGGGGGGCAACGGGGCGTTTACACGTCATGGAGAGCAGTCTTCACATGTATCCTTTGATGCAGATACGATAGAGCAGCTGAAAGCGCTGACGGCCCAGCATGAGGTCAAGTATTTGTTCGACAGCGACTGGGAGTACAGTTATACAGGGGGAGAGGAGCAGCCGCTCTATGAGGGGCTTGACCCGCTCAAGCTGGC
>JBJEFP010000054.1:0-2351 GCA_051874195.1 Lysinibacillus sp.
CATACCGGTTAACCGGTCTTCCAATCCCGCCGTATTGCAGGATTAGCTTGACTTTGTTTTGCTTTTCCAAATAATCGAGATAGCGGCGTGCTGTCACTCTTGCCAATCCGACCCCTTCAGCTACCTCTTCAGCAGAGGTTGGTTCTTTTCTTGTTTCAATATAATGATTAATCTTTTCCAAGGTAGCACGGTTAAGCCCTTTAGGGAGCGGTTCACCATGCTCCAGCCCCTCTATCGAAGAAATACCATGCAAAAGGTTATCCAATTCATCCTGTGTTAATTGTTCCCCCTTCTTAAAGCGCTCCCTGTATTCCTTAAAATGAGAGATTGCCTGCTTCATCCTTTCAAAGGTGAACGGCTTCATAATATAATCAAAGGCCCCATATTGAAGAATCTGCCTGATGGTTTTTCGATCATTTGCTGCAGTGACAGCAATCACTTCAACGGGAAACTCTCTCTCTCTGATGGCACGTATGGTGGAGATCCCGTCCTGTTCCGGCATGAATATATCCATAAAAACCAGCTCTGGCTTCAATCTCTCAATCTGCTCCAGTCCTTCCCGCCCATTGGAGGCATAGCCGACGACCCGGCAATTCTCCACTCTTTCAATAAAACCGCGGTTGACCTCTCGCACCATCGGATCATCCTCAATCAGCAAAACCGTAATTGCATCCATGAGTGCTTTCCCCCTTAAAATGTAATGACAAAGCTGGTTCCCTCGTCAGGAATACTGTCTGCCTCAATACTTCCTCCGCCCTTCGCTACGATCTCTTGCACTAAATATAAGCCAATCCCATGACCTTCATCCTTCTTTAACGTAAAGCCCTCCTTAAAAATTTGTGCAGTTGTTTCTTCATCCATACCAATCCCATTGTCCTCAACCAATATAGATGTATAATCCTCCGTCTGATCCAGGCTGATAAACACCTTTTTGTCTGTATGTCTTGTCTTCTGCACAGCATCAAAAGCATTTTCAATCAAATTGCCAATGATGATGACAAAATCATGATGGTCCATTCCATCAGGAAAATACGTCCAGCGGCTGTTCTTATCGATTTCAACTTCAATCCCCAGTTCCTTGCCTTCTCTTATCTTGCTAAGCAGCAAACCTGAAAGATTATCATCTTGAATATGTCCATGAAGAAAATCCATAAGCTCATCAGATTCTTCATTAGCATGTATGATATAGTTCATAGCCTTCTCATGCTTACCAAGCTGCAAAAGACCGGCAATGGTATGCATCTTGTTCTTATGCTCATGATTTTGTACACGAAGTGCACGCACAAACGCCTTCACGCCTGTCAGCTCTTCAGCCAGCTTCTTCACCTCTGTCCGGTCCTGAAAGACGGCAACAGCCCCAACCGTCTTCCCATTCACCTGAATCGGAATCCGGTTGCTTAAGATTGAATGCTGGTTGACTAACAGTTCTTTGTTATAGACAGGATGATTAAAATCAATAATTTCCGGCAAACGTGTATCAGGGAGAACATCGTAAATATTCCTTCCTATCACATCACATTTATCCACCCCGAGAATTTGATAGGCCTTTTCATTAAATATGGTGATATCCAACTGATTATCAATGGCAATGATTCCTTCATGCATGGCATTGAAGGTTTCGTTCCGTTCCACATAGAGACGGGCTATTTCATGAGGCTCAAGCCCGAACATCCGGCTTTTCACACTCTTAGCAAGGGACCATGCTCCAAAAGCACCAAGTAATAGAGAAAAGCCTGCCGTAAGAAAAATCTCTAATCGGATTCCCCAAATAATCTCCCAAACCGTCGGTAATAGGTATCCAGATATGACTACACCAATCTGGCGGTGATTCTCATCCATAATCGGGAAAAAACCGCGGATGACCGTCCCCTTCTCACCCTTCGCCTTTGAAATATATGTATGTTCCGTAAAAGCGGCATCCTCATCTGCCGTTTGTGATTTGGTGCCAATCATTGATTTAACCGGATGAGAGAGTCTGATCCGGTTAGTGTTCAGTACAACGACATAATCTGCATCATTAATGACCCTGATTCGCTCAACGACCGGGTTAACCGCTTCTGCCGCCTTCATTGGATCCTTTTGCTCAAGCCGATCTTTCACCTCAGGGAGCTCAGCAACCGTTCTAGATAGCAAGAGGCTTCGCTCGCTGATTTCCTCTTCCTTCATCTCCATAACACTTTCAAGCACGAAGATACCTGCAACAGTAAATGAGCAAAAGATGATGAAAAAAGTCGTGAACAAAACCTTCCAATGAATTGATAATGGTCTTTTGTCCAAAGCCCACTCCCCCTCTTTTTTCCATTGTACCACCAAGAACCATGGTAGAATAAAGTGAAGCTTACTTCAGGGGG
>JBJEFP010000055.1:0-2645 GCA_051874195.1 Lysinibacillus sp.
TAGTCGTCCGTTCTCTATTTCATTCTTATGATCGCTTTGCATCCAATTAAAAATAGATAGTGTGGTAATAATATTGTATCGGAATCATAAAATTAAATAATGGTATTATTTTCTTGTTTCGTGCTTTGTTTATGGAATTATTGAGATATAGAATATCTAGTTTTAAATATAGGTCTTTGTGAATGCGCAAAGGCTGTTGCAGGAGGTGAACTTGAGGATGCTGTATGAGAACGAAGCTTATTACATAAAAAAGGCCGCCATAGAACATAATATTAGAAAAATAACATTGGTAAGCAAGGTAACCTCCTCCATCGTCATCTTCCTTCTGCTACTGGAATGCTGCTTTTGGTTTATGAATAAAGGGGAGGGGCAAGGAGGATTGCCGATCAATATATGGCCATACATTCTCCTGCTCCTCTTTAATTTCACCTGCTATTACTATACGGAAGTGAAGCGCCTTACTGTTGAGAAAGAGAACCTGCGTCAAATGGACAGGCTGGTCGGCCTCTATATTTTTGCGCTAATCAGCTTTGGTGTGCTGATTTCCTTATCTGACCAGTCAGCCTATAATCATCTCATGATCTACACGTTAATAACGCTTGTGAGCTGCTCTTCTTTTGTATTGAATAAGAAGCAGATTTTGATTCCCCTTGGCACGGCTGGGACAGGCCTGCTGTACGGACTGTATGTAATCCATGGCAATACACCCATTTTCCAAAGTCAGCTACTTTATTTGATTGCCTTATTCCCTGCAGGGTATTTTTTATCCCGTTCCTTCTACCATTCCTTCAAACGTTCTGTCATCATGCAGGCGGAGCTGAAGAATGAAGTGGAGATGACGAGGAAATTATCTAAGCAGCTGAGGGAGGCGAACCGTAAGCTCGAGATTCAAGCTTCAGTCGATCCCTTAACGGACGTCTACAATCGGCGGGCTGTCGACAATTACATGGAGTACCTTGAAAATAAGGCATATGAGGAGCCGTATCTTTTATCGTCCGTCCTTCTCGATATCGACCATTTCAAACTTTATAATGATACATACGGTCACACGAATGGCGACGAAGTGCTAAGGAAGGTTGGCCGAGCACTGCGGGACACGGCGGAAAAATATAATGTCTTCATCGCTCGCTGGGGAGGCGAGGAGTTTGCGATGCTTATTGTTGAAGAGGATGATCGCGTAGGGAAAATTTGTGGGGAAGCAGTCGAGGCCATCCAACGGCTGCAGATTGAGCACAGCGCTTCTCCGGTCGCGCAGATTATCACTGTCAGCATCGGGACGAATACGAGGCATATTCGTCAAAAGGAAGACATCCTCCAATGCATCGAGGGTGCCGATGAGGCGTTGTACGAGGTGAAGAAAAATGGCCGAAATGCAGTCGGCCATAAAACAATGCTCAGTTGAAGCCTGCCTATAGACGGACTTTTTTCTGCACGGGAACAAGTAAGGAAAGCCCCATTCTACGGAAGATTCATTGATAGAATCGGTGAAGAGCATTTCAATAGCAATCTCCTTGTTATATAATGAGACGGACATAAAACAGTGAGGTGGTAATTGATATGGGCAAACATCCAGAAAGGGCCTATCTGGACCTGTTGAATGAAATTCTGGTGAACGGCGTCAAAAAAGAGGACCGTACAGGAACGGGGACGCTCAGTATTTTCGGGCATCAGATGAGATTCGATTTATCGAAGGGTTTTCCACTACTTACAACAAAGCGCGTACCATTTAAATTGGTAGCAAGCGAGCTGCTGTGGTTTATCAAAGGTGATACGAATATCCGGTATTTATTGCAAAATAAAAATCACATATGGGACGAGTGGGCGTTCAAGAAATGGGTGGAGTCCGATGAGTACAAGGGCCCCGACATGACGGATTTCGGCCGCCGATGCCTCGTTGACGAGGAGTTCGACAAGCAGTATCAAGAAGAGCTGGACAAGTTCTGCAACCGCGTGCTGACAGATGACGACTTTGCGGCCAAGTACGGGGATCTTGGCAATGTGTACGGCAAGCAGTGGCGCAGCTGGACCACATCCGATGGAGGGACAATCGACCAATTGCAGGATGTCATCGATCAGATTAAACACAACCCGGACTCACGACGCATCATCGTCAACGCATGGAATCCCGAGGACGTCATCAATGCAGGAGCGAAGGGAAGCAAAGCGGCCCTGCCCCCTTGCCATGTCATGTTCCAATTCTATGTGGCGGAAGGTAAGCTGAGCTGCCAGCTGATGCAGCGCAGTCTGGATACGCTGCTCGGTTGTCCGTTCAATATTGCCTCGTATGCATTACTGACACATTTAATCGCTCATGAATGCGGATTAGAGGTAGGGGACTTCATCCACAGTATCGGTGACGCGCACATCTACCTGAACCATATCGAGCAGGTGAAGGAACAGCTGTCACGCGAGCCGAAGCCGCTGCCGACTTTAAAAATCAATCCGGAAAAGAAATCAATCTTCGACATCGAGCTCGAAGACTTGACGATTGAGGGGTACGACCCGCATCCGACAATAAAGGCGCCGATTGCGGTATAGATAAGAAGGGCTGTCCGGAAACGGGCAGCTTTATTATTGCTTGTAGGAACGAACTGCTCCAGAAGTACTCACATCAAAGCACATCCATTTTCTTCATAAGGTTTTTT
>JBJEFP010000055.1:2745-19751 GCA_051874195.1 Lysinibacillus sp.
ACTGCTCCAGAAGTACTCACATCAAAGCACATCCATTTTCTTCATAAGGTTTTTTTGAAACCTTCCTTTCTCTATGCCACGGTATGGGCCTCTTGTTTTTAGATTATCCACCTTTTTCCGGCAGGTGAAAATAGACGCCTCCCATGCGTTCTATGCGATTTTGGATGGGTTGCCCTTTGAAATTCATTATTACAAATATTTACTTTTAGTGATAGTATTTATTTAAATCGCATGAAGAATGCAGACCTATCGAACGCATTCATCCCCTTTTATAAGGTAATAGGAAACTGCTTAATTAGTAATTGAATAATCGCAAAGCGAGGGGGAACACCCATGAAAATCAGGCTGACAACATACAATGAGCGCTGGAAGGCGATGTATGAGCAGGAGGTGCACCTTCTGGAAACCATCTTCAGTTCAAACGGTATCCGTTTCGAGCATTTTGGCAGTACATCGATTCCAGGGATGAAGGCGAAGCCTGTCATCGATATGATATGCATTGTAAAGGATATAGGAAAAGTGGATTCCTATAATAATCAGATGGAGGCGCTCGGCTACGAGGCAGCCGGCGAATGGGGAATTGAAGGAAGGCGGCTGTTCAGAAAGGGTGGCGAGGAGAGGACCCATCACCTCCATGTTTACGGGGAGGGCAATCCCCACATTGACAGGCACCTCATCTTCCGAGACTATCTGCTTGCTCATCCGGAAGAAGCGGATGCCTATAGTCGCTATAAGGAGGGGCTTGCGGCGAAATATGATTCGACCCGAGATTACAGCGCGGCCAAGAAAGACTTCGTAGCGGCAATGGAGCAACGGGCGCTGGCATGGTTCCAGGCAAACGGAAAAGCGGAAGCAAGAAGAATGGATTACATTGCTGCGTTGGAGCATTATATCGAGGCAACCAACACCCACCGGTTTGAAAATGTAGAGCGCCTGCTGCATCCGGATGCCATCTACTGGTTCAGCGACCGGACGTGCACAACCTTGAAGGACATCCGGGCCTATTTTGAAAATGCCTGGCAGGTGATTAAGGAGGAAAAATATACGGCGCAGGATGTACAGTGGTTGGCAGTGGATGAAAACACCGCGACCTGCATTTATCGTTATTGTTATGAGGGTTACTTGAATGGGGCGTTTGTTTCGGGAAGTGGAAGGGCGACGAACGTTTTCAAGAAGGACCGAAAAGGAGCATGGAAGCTCATACATGAGCATTTGAGTAGTGGATCTATTTGAAAAGTGCCAGCATGTCAATACCGGATAAAATCTTTTATAGAAGAGGCGGGGCAAACAATGAATGAAGTAAAGGTTGCAGTCAAGGGAGTGCTGGTAAAGGGAGATAGAATGCTCGTCGTCCAACGTTCCTATAAGGACCAAACGGGGGCAGGGACCTGGGAAAATGTCGGAGGCGTAATGGAGTTTGGTGAAACATTTGAACAAGCATTGGCAAGGGAGTTCAAGGAAGAGGTAGGCCTGTCGGTGGAAGTGGAACGGCTGTTGTATGCGGTCACCTTCCTTACCCGTCCGACAAGGCAGATTGCCCTGCTGACGTTCCTTTGCAGGGCAAACGACGAAGCGGTGGTCTTGTCCGATGAACACGAGGCATATGTATGGGCTTCCAAGGAGGAGCTGCAAAGCTTGCTGCCCGAAGCGATAAAAGAGGATTTTAACACATATGGGGTGTTCAATCTCCTCTAATGGACATATTTTTCAGTATCCTTCAGCTTCAATTTCAATGAAAGTATTTCCATCTTCGTAGTTTTCCTTACATGACTACAATAAGTGCCGGTCATCTTGATGGGGGATGTAGACGTTTTCCTGGAGGAAACGTAAAACAGCAGCCCGCGGGCTGCTGTCTCCCCTTAATCCGAAAACTTTTCGCCGTCTGTCTCCACCGGCATGGGCGGGAAGAACAGCGGCTTCATGCCAGGCGAGTAATGGGCTAGGGGATAGTCGTCTTTCTCCGTAAATGGGATGAAGGAGGCCATCGTATTATGCTCTATCTGAAAGTCTACCGGATAGAGGTCCCATTCCGGATGGGTGATGTCCAGTCGGAACAGGCTGTCCTTCGGCTTCGTCCAGAACGTGTATCTTTCCGTTAAGAAACGGTCGATTTCCTGCTTGTCTAGCAAGGTTTCGAGCTGGGGTTTATAGCCGACCGTCAGTGCTTCCGGCGTTGCGTCTTCCTGGACGCGGTGGCTGGTGAAAGCGAATCTGCCGGCATCCTCGATGAAGTCCATTTTTGCCTTCATGTAAGGAAGGAAATCTCCGAGCCTCGTGACGGATACGACAAGGTCACTGCTGGCATCGAGGCTGAAGAAGTAGATGCCCGGTTTTTTTCCATGCTTGACATATGTCCGCACATTCAGTTCCAGATAGTTGCTGATGGGAGGGACGGATGGCATCAATCGTGGACGTGTCCCTTCCACCTTGAACAAGACGAGGCTGATCCATGCCTGATCATCGTACAGGTCCAGCTCCAGTTCGGCAGGTACATGCTTTCTCAACTCTTCCTTTGATACCGGCCAGTGCAAGAACAGTACATCCTTCCAGGCTTGAGTCATCAGCCAGCTGTTCTCTTTATGGTCATTGCGTGGTGTCGCTCTTTGGTCCATTTTCTGCACCTCTTTCACGAATAATAGAAACCCACCCAGCATAGATGAGTACTTGGGTGGGTGGAAAGTTTTTCTTAAGTCACAGACTCATTTGATATTAATAGTGCTCTGATTTTTCCGGGAATACATTTTTATCTAAGTAGATGTGGAACACCCATTCCCCCAATCCGATGATCAGAGCTGAGATGACCGCACTTCCTACAATGTTCATATCATTTGTAAACAGCAGTTCTCCTAAAACCCAGATGATGAGGAATGCCACAACAAGGTCGCTTCCTGTACCGATGATGTTGCGCTTGTAGTGGTCGTTGTTCGGATTGGCATCGTTTCCTGCCTTGCGGAAGATCATCAAGTCACCGAGCACATAGGCTGCCACCGTCAATACGGCACTGATAATGAGCGTATCCGTGAACGCCCCATCGAAAATGATGGTGTGGATGAATGTCAGTACAGCCAAAATCATGACAAATTTGATTGCTAAAGCCTTTGCATGTTGCATAATTGAATCCTCCTTTGTCTTTTGTATTCACTCATACAATTGCCGATTGGGAGAAAGATAAACCTCATGCAAAAAAAGTGTAATGAAAAAGGGAAAACGACCTAGCGGAGATGAAGGGGAGAAAAGAAAAAATGTGATGGAAGGATACAAACGTTCCATCATCTGTGTAAAATCACTAAAGGGATTAACTGAGGACCGATGGAGAATGCCAATTGCAAAAAAACATGGGAATATCGTTTTGGCAGGCATCCGCTAGAATAATCCCTACTATCGACGGTTGATGCCGATTATACATACCAGTGGAAGCTACATGGTAGAATGGCAATAACTGAAGTTTCCGAATTGGATGAGCCCGCCGAAATACAAGGGGGTTCAAGGAAGTTTGGAAGCCTATTGGGGACGAATCGTATCTATTGATGATTGGATTTGGTTCCTAAAGGGAAATTGGTTTAAAAAAGGATGAATTTGTCTATACAAAAGAACATAGTCTTGTTCATCCTACCGCTTTAAATTGAATCCCTTATTCATTGTAAGCAAACCGATGTAAAAATGATGACGAAAGATGTACCGCTGTGGCCGGGCCTGTTGGATACGAGCGGTCTAAAGGAGGCATTTTCAATGATTTCATTAATTGTAGCGCATGATAAAAACCGTGTAATCGGATTGAACAACAAACTGCCATGGCACCTGCCAGGAGACTTGAAGTACTTCAAGGAGATGACGATGGATAAACCGATCATCATGGGACGCAATACGTTCGAGTCGATCGGCAGGCCATTACCGGGGCGTCGAAATATCGTTGTGACACGGAATTCAGGCTATCGGGCGAACGATATCGAGACGGCGACGAGCTTGGAAGACGCCCTTAAGATTGCGGGCGATGTGCCGGAAGTCATGATTATCGGCGGGGAACAGATTTTTAAAGAGAGCATGGCCATTGCCGATCGGTTGTATGTTACGGAAATCGACCACGAGTTCCAGGGAGACACGTATTTCCCAGAATACTCGAACTGGCGGCAGGTCAGCTGTGGGGAACCTGAGACAGCACCGGACGGCTATACGTTCCGCTACTGTATTTACGAGAAATGACACAAAGTACGCGAAACTTATTAAGTTTCGCGTTTTTTGTTGTGGCATATCCTTCTTTTTCCATCTATAATGAAGGTAACTTAATTAGGAGAACCTTGATTGAAGAAGAACCTTCATTTTTTAAATAGAATGAAAGTAATATTCAGTCGAAGACGAAGGATACGTTTGTTGCTCGAAGATAAGCGAGGGGCTGTACGAGAACTTGCTGATGGAAAATCTGCAATAGCAGCCTTACTACTTGAAAGCCTTTCAATAATGCCAAGGAGGAATGAAAATGATGGTCATTGAAAAGGGGAGGCCACTTTGGATTTCATTGTTTTTACTCATACTACTTAGTAACTTTATGCTGTACAATACACCGTTCGGAGAAAATATCCTTCCTGCGGAGACGAAGGGTGTCGTATTAGGTTCTTTGCTAGACCTCATCATCATCCTTCCTGTACTTTTTATGCTGTCCCAGCGCAAGTTTTCCATTAAGACCACTATCGTAGTGGCTGCGGCAGGCTGTATTTTGGCAAGGCTAATCATTCCAGAAGATATGCTGGCACCGTTTGCGGCGATTACTTGGGCAGGCATTGCCATCGAAGCGGCACTTGTCATATTTGAGCTTCTGCTGATTGTCACGTTTGTCAGGTATCTGCCGAAAATCATTACATCAGTTAAAGAAAGCGCTCTTCCGTCCACTTTCGCATTTCCAGACGCAGTCGGTAACTATGTAAAGAAAAACCCAATCATCCAAGTGCTCTGTATGGAGCTGTTCATGCTCTACTATGCATTGTTCGCCTGGAGAAAAAAGGCGCCTGAAGGCATTACGCTTCATAAGAATAGCAGCTACATGGCCTTCATGATGATGCTGATTCATGCCATCATTCTCGAATCGCTCGGGCTTCATTGGTGGCTGCATGAAAAATCGGCAATTCTATCAATCATCCTGCTTGTATTGAATATCTATTCCGTATTCTTCTTTTTAGGGGAAATGAATGCGGTGCGCCTGCATCCAATCCATTTGACGAATGATGCAATGTATATCTCGTTCGGGTTTGCGAAGAGGGCGAAAATCTCCTTTGAGGATATCGAGGCGGTCGTTGATGAGCCTGCGGAGCTGGAGAAGAAGCGTGGAAAGGATACGCTCGACTTTATCGCGCGCGAATTTGAGGAGGGCCATCCGCAAATGATTCTGCAGATGAAGCGGCCTGTCACAGCCCACTTATTGATGGGCATGGAAAAGGAATATACAAGGATTGCCATTCGCTGCGATCAGCCTATCGAATTGAAAGAGGCGATCAATAGAGGAATGGAGAATTAATGAAAGCCCGGAATTTGTGGACATCCATAACTTCCGGGCTTTTGCTTGCTACAATGCAGATGATTTATTTTTGTCAATCAGATATTGCGTCAGGCTTCCCCTGGCGTTCAGCGCATCCAGCAGGCTGTTTTCTGTTTTGCGCTCCGCGATGAAGTTGTCCAGGCCTGACATGTTGTTTTGCATGCGTTCGATTGTCTGCTGAACCCCTTCGGAACGGCCGTCTCCCATTCCTGTGGCATAGGCATTCCTGTCGCTTTGCAGATTTCCTTGAGCACTTGCCATCATGCTAGTAATCTGCGCTTGGAGGGAGGAAGTCAGCACATCGCTGAAGGTATCGATGGTTGCCGATGTACCGAGCATCTCCCTAGAGTTCCCTGTATCGAGCAGTGAAGAAAAGATTGCATCTGCGCCGTTTACTCCATCGTTGTTGTAGTCCGTCAGGGAGCTGCCTGAAGAACCGCCGGAGAGCAGCGTCTGTGCCAGGTCCGAACTTGTCGAGGACACGGCTGAAGACAGGAAATCCCCATTGACTGGAGGGGGAGCACCTGGATTCGAAATGGCATTCAGCAAGTAATTCGAAAAATCCGCACCGGTCGAAGTATTTGTCTGGTTGGAAGATGTCGTATTGAGGAGGCTGCCTCCATATACCGATAGGAGACCCGCTATATCCATTGCCATCAAATCATCTCCTTCTTTTCGCTGGATAGTTTGGGTTTATTATACTTTCTGTGAGTGTGAAATGAAAGTCAGGTGCTGTCGACTTATAATGGACATATTCAAATGCTAAACTGTGTAAAAGAGAGTCGAGGGTGTGGAAGCAGTGACAAAAATATTAATTGTGGAAGATGAATTTGCCATCAGCCAAGTACTGAAAGCATATATAGTGAAAGAACAATTCGAGGCTGTGCAGTGCTACAGCGGCGACGAAGCGCTGGAGATGTTCAAGGAGCACACGCCTGACCTCGTGCTGCTAGATGTCATGCTGCCAGGGAAGGATGGCTGGACGATTCTCAAGGAAATACGTGCCATCAGCCAGTGCCCTGTCATCATGCTGACGGCGCTTGGGGATGTAGAATATCGGCTGGAGGGGTTTGGGGCTGGAGCGGATGACTACATACCAAAGCCCTTCATTGCCGATGAAGTAATCGCCCGTATACAGGCTGTATTGAAGCGGAGCCGTCCGCAGCAGGGCGCAAGACGGAAGTTCGGATTACTCGAAATCGATGCGAAGGGACATCTTGTCCTGCTGGATGGTAAGGAAGTCGAGCTGACGCCGCGGGATTTGTCGGTGCTCTTGTTTTTGGCTGGACATCCCAATCAGACATTCACCCGCGAGCAGCTGATTGAGCATGTATGGGGATGGGATTATGAGGGGAGTGACCGCGCCGTCGATCTGGCGATCAAACGGCTGCGAAAGGCGCTTGCAGGTTGGCCGGAAGACGAAGGGGAGATCCGCACATTGCGGGGGATAGGGTATCAGTTCCATGTCTATGAATAGGAAGAAAGTTTCGATGCTGACGTATTGGACAAGGAATTATGTGCTGACACTCGTCATCGGCCTTGCCATTCTATTTATCCTCTCCGCTCTGTGGATTCGCCATACGACGACGGAGCATAGGGTGGGAATGATGGAGCTGATCGCTGAGGAGACGGTGGGCAGGATTACAAAAGTAGCGACGGGCGTCGAACCGGAACAAGTCGCCCCGTATATCGACCGGCGTGAATCTGAACCAATGAGGGAAATCAATCCGGTCCTATATATTACGGATACGGCTGGGGAAGTAGTGACGACAAACCGCCCGTTCCCCCTATCAGTAGCCTTCGATTTTGAAAAGGTCATCCGCAATGAAGACCTTACCCAACGCATCGAATATAATGATACAGGCTATACCGTCGTCAAACGAAGCATCATAATTGATGAAGAAGTAGTCGGGTATGTATTGGCTGTAGAAGAAAATGATAAATTGACGGAAGTGAAGCAGGAATTCGGCCTGCTGGCACTTGTCATCCTCATCATCGGCCTGCTCGGATGGATGGCCATCTATACATTGTCGAAGCGGCTATCAAAGCCGATTCTCGATGTGGCGGCCGCTGCTAAATTGGTCGAGAAGGGTGACTATCAGATTTCGCTTCCCAACAATTTGAAGGAAAAAGAAGTGGACGAGCTTGTCACTTCATTTAAAGAGATGACGATGCGTCTCGAGCAGCTTGAAAAAATGCGTGCCGAGCTGCTGGCGGGCGTCACCCATGAATTGAAGACCCCGGTCACTTCCATCATCGGCCTGCTGCAGGCGGTGAAGGACGAGGTCGTCACGGAGGAGGAGGCCAAGGATTTCATCAAGATGGCATACGATGAAGCGACGAAGATGAAGACGATGGTGGGGGATCTGCTGGCATTCAATTCGTTTGCAGTAGATGCGGTGCCGGTGAAAATCGACACATTCGAGGTGAACGAACTGGTGGGCGATGTTGTGCGGACGTGGGGTGCGACCCATCCCCATATCGATTTGCGGATACACATATTACCTGAAGAGGAGGATGTATCAGCCGACTTTATCCGTATCCGGCAGATTTTAGTGAACCTGCTCACCAACGCAGAGCAGGCACTGGACGGAAAAGGGGCGATAGATGTATCATTACATTCTATTGGCAGTATGATTGCAGTCGATGTGAAAGACCACGGCTGTGGCATCCCTGTCAACGAGCAGGCCCTTATATTCGAACGCTTCTATCGGGGAGAGCACAAGAAATACAAAGTCCGCGGCCTCGGCCTTGGCTTGGCGCTGAGTAAAATGATGGCGCAGTCAATCGGTGGCGATCTGTCGCTTGTGGACAGCTCGGGACAAGGGACGACTTTCCGCCTGACCCTGTGCAAAAGCGGTCTGACGTATGCCTGACACAATAACTTGGTACAATAGAAAAGAAATATAAATGTTGGAGGAAATGAAAATGGATAAGAAACGCATGAAAAAAATATTGAAAATGGTGGCGGCCCCCATCGCCCTTTCCGCAATGCTGGTGGGATGCTCTGGTGGCGATGACCGCACAGTAGCCACTGTAAACGACGAAAAAATTACAGAGGCGGAATTGAATAAATTGCTTTACAGCCAGTACGGCCAGACCGTACTTGATGCGCTGATTACAAATGAAATCGTCGAGCAGGAAGCAAAAAAGCTGGATATTACATTATCTGACGAAGAAATAGACGAAGAATATAAAGTATATACGGAATCATATGGTGGCGAGGATGCATTGCTGCAGGCGCTTAAAGACCTCAACATGACAAAAGAGGATATCATGAACGATATCAAAATCTACTTGCTGACGCTGAAAGTGATGGAGGACTATGTTGACGTGACAGAGGAAGATGTAAAAGCCTATTTTGAGGAAAACAAAGAGAGCTTCGCTACACAAGAACAGGTCGAAGCAAGCCATATCCTTGTGGAAGATGAAGCGACAGCAAAAGAGGTCATTGAGAAGCTGAATGGTGGCGCTGATTTCGCAGAGCTGGCTGCAGAGTACTCGATTGACGAAGGCAACGCGGCAGATGGAGGAGCACTTGGGTTCTTCGGTCGTGGCCAGATGGTAGAGGAATTTGAGAATGCCGCCTTTGCGATGAAAGTCGGCGAAGTAAGCAAGACACCTGTGAAGACTGAACATGGCTACCATATCATCAAGGTTACGGATAAAACAGAAGCGGCGGAAGCCGATTACGAAACATCAAAAGAAGAAGCGCGTGAGCAATTGCTGGATCAGCGTGTCAATGAACAATATTCAACATGGATACAAGAAAAGATGGAAGAATACGACATCAAGAGAACCTTGTTTGAAAAGTAATGAATGTAGGAGATCGAGCAGTCAAAGAAGTGTTGAGTGACGGCTTTTGATTCCAACAGATAGTTGATTAGCGGCGAGGAACGATGGGTATGGGGGCTGTCCAATCAGATTTTTGATTGGACAGCCCTTCTTTTACTGCTCTCGGCTGGAAGACCAATGTTAGGAAATATAGGGGAAGGGGAGTTACGTCTCCATTTTGCTGAAATTCTGGAAGAGAGGTTGTACTACTTTCACATATATGATTTAATTTAATTGGGCGAAAACATTCTCACTACTGGGGTGCAATTCCATATTAAGGAGATGTGTAAAATGATTACAGTAACGAACAGAATCCAAGTGAAAAAAGGTATGGGAGAAAAAATGGCTCCAATGTTTACACAGCCTGGACCATTACAGACTTTTGAAGGCTTTCATCGTGTAGAGGTACTTGTATCGACGCAGTTTGAGGAATATGACGAAATGAGCGTGGTCATGTACTGGGATAATGAAGAAGCGTTTGAAGCGTGGCGCGCATCGGATGCCTTCAAGCAGGCGCACAGTCGTCCGTCAGAAGGAGAACCGAATCCAAACTCTCCGATGATTCAAAGCCAGATTATCGTAGCAAAAGTAGCTGCACAAATTTCAAAATAATTGTAACAGGACGGATAGCAGTGCCTTGCTATTCGTCCTTTTGTCTGTCCAAAAAGAGCTACAGGTATTATCCTGATTAATCAAGCTGATAAGCGGACAGACTAAAAAGTGATAAAACGATATCCGGTGTATATAATATTCAGGCCTTTTTGATGGTGATTAATTGTGGAATTCCTCGCAGGCATGCTATGATTCGTAGGCACTATAGGTGGAGTAGGTGAATTTGATGTTTGAATCATTCCATTGGCTGCTGCCGAATATTCAGCCGCCGACATGGACAGATATACTTATTGCGGCCGCAATCGTGGTCGTCGGCTTCCTTATACAACGGTATATCCTGAAGCCGAGCATTGCATTTTTCGGCCGTTTCGTAAGAGCGAAGGGGAGCCCTGTCATAGCAGATATCATCGAACAGTTCAGCGGTGCCGTCCGTCATGCTTTCATGGCGATCATCGTCATCCTGAGCTTGACCGTACTCGTGGAAATCTGGCTATTTACATACCAGTCGACGAAAAACTTTTTCATTTCCATCATGTTCTATTATGCGTTCAAGGGTATGTATGATGTGCTGACATTTTATTTGAAAAATCCCGAGCGTGTACAGACGGGGAAGGACCAGGATATCCTGACACCCTTCTTCCTGCGCATCAGCAAGGTGCTCGTCATGGTGATTGCGATGTTCTCCATCGCCTCGTTGTGGAATTTCAATCTCAATGGATTCCTGACGGGGATTGGTCTGACAGGAGTGGCGCTTGCATTCGGGATTCGTGAAACGCTCGGACATTTATTCGGCGGGATGAGTGTGGCACTGGATAAACCATTTCAAATTGGAGACTGGATTGCTACGGAAGACAATAAAATTGATGGGATCGTCGAAGACATCAACCTTCGAAGCACCCTCATCCAGACGGGGGAGAAGGGCCTGGTGTACGTACCGAACGCTTATCTCGTAAACCGGCCGATTTACAATCTCAGCAAGCGGACAAAGCGCAAATGCGAGCAGTATTTCTACGTCTCTTCTTCGAATGGCGAGCAGCAGCTGCGCGGCCTTGTGGAAAAAATCCGTGAACAGATTGCCCTTCATCCAAAGACCGAAAAGGATGTCATTCATGTGGCGATCGATGACTTCCGTCCGGGCTCGTACCGTCTTTTCATTCGGTATTTTGTCCATACGAATGATGGAGGCGTGATGCTCGAGGTCAAGCAGGATATATTATTTGTTTGCAAACAATTGTTTGAGGATTATGCAATAGAATTGGTTCCTGAAGCAAATGAATTATGGCTAAGGCACGATTGAACTACCTCTCCTTCTCCTTCTTCGCATAATTACATTAGGCGTACATGCATTCATCACCCTCCAAATCAGAGGTTTGGAAGGTGTCTTCTGCGTAGTTCTAGATAAAATCTTCTGCTGGGGAGCGTCAAATGACACTTGTCATATTGAACGGGTATATTAAACTACATATAATAAAGTGAAGAGAATAAAGGATGTGTCTATCAATGATTCATATTGTAACGGATTCAACAGGTGATTTATCAAAAGCGGAAATTGAAAAGCATAATATACACGTTGTTCCACTAACAATTCAAATTGACGGGAAAACATATGTGGACGGTGTAGACATCGAGCCGGAACCATTTCTACAGCTGATGAATGAGGCAAAGGACCTGCCGAAGTCCTCGCAGCCTGCGCCCGGTAAATTCAAAGAAGTGTATGATGAGCTCGGCAAAAATGGCGACCAGATCATCTCCATCCACATGACGGGCGGAATGAGCGGCACGGTCCAGTCTGCGCGCCAGGCGGCAGAAATGACAGATGCGGATGTAACGGTCGTCGACTCTCGCTATATCGCATGGGCATTGGCGTTCCAGTTGCGTGAAGCAGTAAAATTACGGGATGCAGGGGGAACGGTGGAGGAAATCGTTGCACGCCTGGATGAGGTGCGCAAAAATACCCGCTTGTTCGTCGTACTCGACACACTGGAAAATATGGTGAAGGGTGGCCGTATCGGGAAAGGGAAGGCGATGTTCGGCGCGTTGCTCAACATCAAGCCGATTGGCAGCCTTGATACGGGGGAATTTACACCGGTAGCAAAAGCGCGTAGCCATAAGCAGGTAGTGAAGTATCTATTCGACCAATTCCAGAAGGACACAGCCGGCAAAACCGTAAAAGGTGTGGGCCTATCGCATGCACTAGGGCTACAGACGATGGGGAATCCTTTATTGGAGCTTGTGAAGGGGACGGGCTTCACTGATATCGACATTGCCTTCACCTCACCGATCATCAGCACGCATACAGGACCGGGTGCAATCGGATTTATGTATTATGCGGAGTAGGAGATAAGGATCCCCCTGTTACAGGCAGTCTCACCAGCTTAGTTGAATCATATTCAGCTAGGCTCTTTCGTGGAGCTTGTAAAGGTTGAAAAGACAATTAAAACAAATGATAGAGAAAGTGTCAGATTCCTTGAATCATAAGGAACTGGCGCTTTTTTGCATAAGTAAACGATTTACAGGATAAATAGTCAGATAACATTACAGAGTTTATTTCCAAAATATAACTAAAGTCTGATAAGATATTCTTATAGAATGAAATATGAATGTGTCAGAGAAGGAGGGGGAAGAACTAGCTCTAAAAAAGGGATACACAGAGAGGATAGCTCGCAAAAAATGAATGGAAGGCGGAAGAGTATGGTTGATAATAATACAGGTGAATTAAAGGGAAGTAAATTGTTGATACGGGACTATATAAATAACAGGACAGATTTTTTGAATAATGATCTCCTGATGGGTTCACCATCTTTACTATCCTTTATTAATAAAGAGTTAAGTATCACCTGGCATTCCCCGATAAAAAAGGATGGCTATAAGGAATATAGAAATGAATTTTTGGAATTGGTGGAGGAATGGAAAGAGAAAAGGAATCTTTTAGGCGATTATTGGCCAAGACAGGGACCGCAATGGGATGGTGTAGCTGTGGTCCAAGGAAAGGATGGCCAAAAGGGATTGGTGTTTGTTGAAGCGAAAGCTCATGTTAATGAAATGCGATCAAAAAGCAGGGCAGTGGATGAGAAAAGCAAAAAGCTGATAATAAGGACATTGGAAGAGGTGAGACAGCACTTCGAGTCTCAGGCATCCCTGGACATATGGCTGGACCGATATTATCAGCTAGCGAATCGTTTGGCATATTTATATATACTTAATGAGAAAATTGGCATCCCTACGTGGTTGGTTTTCTGCAACTTTACGGATGATAATACGCATATAGCAACCGATAGAGACAAGTGGATAAAACATTATCAGGAAGTATTCAGTGTGATGGATATTAGAACTGCTTCCTCACGGTTGTTTAATCAAATAGTGACGATCTATCCAAGCGCCAAATGATCAAGCAAGAGTTGGGCGCTAAAGAAATCCTGATTGTAGCTATAAAATAAATGTGATTCATGATGACGTTTATACATATCTGGTTACGACAGATTTTTCGTAGATGATAGTGTTATTATGGATGAACATTATACTTTCTTTATAAAAGCTGATTACAAAAGAGTATCATTTTCCGTGGAATTGGAAATGATGCTCTTTTTGTTGCTGAAGAGCAGTTGCCAAATCATGATATGGACAACGATAGAGAAAGGAATTGGCGTGGACTTGATTTATCTATAGGCAATTCAAAAGTAAATCTGTTTGTTAATGAAGTCGCTCTCCGGAATTAATTACGGCAAAATGGTTACGTTGCATGTTAAAAAGGATAATATATTAACATAGTGAATTACTAGCAGGGCCGTTAAAAGACATGGCTGAATGAGTAGTATAAGCAGAAAAATCCGTCCGCCATGGGTACAGAAGGCTGTTCTTTTCATGACCGAAGCGGGCGTTGTCGGTAAATGGCCGTGAGCGATAAATTGTTGAGGGATTTTCTGCTTTAATTTTAGGATTGTGACCATAATATAGAAGGAAACAGTTCATTTTACACAAAAGATTCACCGCTCGTTCGCACAAGCCATATTCCCCGGAGGCGTCCAGCCCAAGCATGATATCCCAACTGTTTAGAAGGCAGGAGGTAAAATCGGCATGGTAGGGGGTTGGGGATCCTTGTAAGATTGCGCGCTTTGAATATGGGGCGCGGGGATTTATAATAGAAATACACCGTGGGTAAGGAGTTTTAGCATGTGGAGATTGATAGCGACATTTTTACTTGCAGCCGTCCTGTCCGGATGCAATTATATTACGATAGATGAAGAACAGCCCGCGAACGATCAATCGAGTGAGGAAGCCGATGAGACACAAGCGGAAAATAGAGAAGCCTATACGCCTGAGGAGGTTGCCGAACAATTAGAGGAGGCGGAAGATAAAAGCAAGCTGGAGGAGCTCATGGAATCTGTCTTCCAGCTGGATTGGGGTTCTCGTAAAGAGACAGGCGCCCGGCCGGTCCGATATCTGGCTCTGGGCGATTCGCTGACACGCGGCATCGGGGATGAAACAGGAAGATATGGCTATACGCAGCGCCTAGCGGATGAAATAGAGGAGTGGCCCGCTGTTGCCGGCGTCGAGCTCGATAATAGAGGGAAAAACGGGCGCCGCAGTGATAAGCTGTTGTCACTCATAAAAGAAGGGCATTATGACGAGGAGCTGGCCGAGGCAGACCTTGTGACGGTGACGATGGGCGGAAATGATGTCATGAAGGTTGTGAAAAAGGACATTTTTTCCTTGAAGAAATCGATGTTTGATAAAGAATTGGTGAAATTCGAGAAACGTTACCGTAAAATAGTAGAAGGGATTCGGAAACGCAACAGTGAAGTACCGATTATCCTAATCGGATTTTATAACCCGTTTTCCATCATTACGGATGAATATACCCCATTTGAAGCAATCATCGATGAATGGAATATGTCCATCGCTCAAATTGCTTCCGATGACGGCAATGCATGCTTTGTCCCGATTTCTGATTTATTTGAAACAAATGAGGAAATGGTATACCATACTGATTTCTTCCATCCAAACGCGAGTGGATATGACCGGATGACGTCGAGAATCATTCAATATATGAAAGTATGTGATATTGAGGAGATGTCAGCAGGCCGGATTGGCTTTGAGGAGTGATAGTAGTGAACATATGGAAAGTGGCCTTTTTAACATTGGCCGGTGCTCTCGTGCTGGCGGTAGCGGGAGTCATCTATTTGGCAATAGCCGACGTAGAAGATGTAGCAAGGCCTGAACCGGCCGTAATGGAAGGGAATGTCATCACGGTTCAGACGACAGCGAAGGAATTCGAGGCGATTGCTAAGCAATATTTGGGGGACAGCCTCGATAAGTCTCCGCTGCCTGTTGAAATTGAGGTGAATGACCAAATACAGCTGTTCAGTACATTGACGATATTTGGTGTAGACGTACCGATTGCGATGGACTTCAACCCAACCGTCGATGAGGGCAATATTGTCCTGGAGCAAACAGCTGTAAATGTCGGAAAGCTGAATATCCCGCCTAAGACTGTCCTCAAGCTCATGCAGGACTCCATTGATTTTCCATCATGGATTACAGTTGACCCGAATGATGAAGAGATTTTTGTAGATTTGTCCCGCATCAATATTGCAACGGGTTCACGAGTGCGGGCGAAGGAAATTGATTTGCCGAATGACCATATTGTATTGGAAGTTGTTGTACCAGCAGAATAGGAGGGGTTGGCTATGGCGTTAGCAACATTTGCAGGAGGATGCTTCTGGTGCATGGTAAAGCCGTTTGACGAGCAGCCAGGCATAGAGAGCGTCGTTTCCGGGTATACAGGAGGACATGTCGAGAATCCGACGTATGAGCAGGTGTGCAGTGAGACGACGGGGCACCTTGAAGCCGTCCAGATTACGTTCAATCCGGAAGTGTATCCGTATGAGGATCTAGTGAGGCTGTATTTCACGCTCATCGACCCGACGGATGCAGGCGGGCAGTTCTACGACCGGGGCGAGTCCTATACGACAGCCATATTCTATCATGATGATGAGCAGAAGGAGATTGCCGAGCGGGTAAAGGCGGAGCTGGAGACTTCAGGGAAGTTCAAGGCACCGATTGCGGTAAAAATCCGCGAAGCGAAGCCATTCTATCTGGCTGAGGACTATCATCAGCACTATTACAAGAAGAATCCCGCGCATTACAACCGCTATTCAGTCGGCTCAGGACGTGCGGCATTCATTGAAAAGCATTGGGGGAATCAGCGTGGATAAAGAAAAGCGACTACAAGAATTGACGGAAATGCAGTACCATGTGACACAGGAAAAAGGTACCGAGCCGCCTTACCGCAATGAGTTTGACCAGCATTTTGAAGACGGCATCTATGTAGACATCGTTTCGGGTAAACCGCTGTTCAGCTCGAGGGACAAGTATGATGCAGGGTGCGGCTGGCCGGCATTCTCAAAGCCGATCGAGGCACCGGAAGTGACGGAGCATTTCGATACATCCTTTGGCATGCGCCGCGTGGAGGTCCGCAGTAAAACGGCCGATTCCCATCTTGGACATGTCTTCCCTGATGGTCCGAAAGAGCTGGGCGGCCTGCGCTACTGCATCAACTCGGCGGCGTTGCGCTTCGTACCGGTCGACCGTCTGGAACAGGAAGGCTACGGCGAGTATAAGAGCTTATTTGAAGGCAAGGGCGAATAATTCACGTAAATGATTGGAAAAAAGCGGAAAGTCTGCGGTATGCAGGTTTTCCGTTTTTTTGTTCCAAAAAGAGGATTGCTCAGATTTCATGCCCTGCTACGGCCCTTTGGTAGGGGGAGGATGGACGGTCACAACACCTACTTTTTTTGATAGTGACTGCATCATTTAGCCGCCGTTGATTTTAGGAGATATACATAATTTGAATGAAGGGGAATATGACGTTCCGAAATGGATGGGAGAGGGTATATTACTGTTGTGTACATATTCCAAAAATGAAGGGGGTTGCATAGGATGCGTATAATGGGAGTTCTACTCGTATTACTGCTGGCCGGCTGCGGGACCGAGACGTTAGATGAAGGGACATCGAGGCATGCAGATGAACTGG
>JBJEFP010000056.1:0-2339 GCA_051874195.1 Lysinibacillus sp.
AATACCATTTGCATACGAAGGGAATTATAGTAGAAAACGAATATTTATTTGATAATGATTAAATTCAACGCGAAATATGTTATAAAAATGCACGATTATGAAAAAATAATCATTATTTATAAAATTTTTTGTTGTATATAAATTTCGAAATTACTATAATGGTTAATATCGAATAAGCGACAACAATTGGCTGACAATTGGTTAGGAGGAATTATATATGATGAAAAAGGGTTTATTGAAGGTGATGGCACCATTGGCGGCTGCATCTTTCCTATTAGCGGCATGCGGCTCGGATGAGTCAACTGGATCAGACGGAGAGATTACAAAATTAGTAGCAGGGACGGAGGCGACATTCGCTCCATTCGAATATATGGATGATAGCGGAAAAATCATCGGTATTGACAGCGAGATCGTCGATGCAATCGCTGAAGAAACAGGCGTGGAAATTGAAATGAAAAACGTCGGTTGGGATCCGCTATTCCACCAAGTGAAAAATGGCGAAATCGAGATGGGTGCCTCTGGTATCACAATCAATGACGAGCGTAAAGAAACATATGATTTTACAGAGCCATATTTTGAAGCGACACAAGTGCTTGTTGTGAAGAAAGGGTCTGATGTAGAGAAGCTGGCGGACCTGGAAGGCAAAAAGGTATCTGTCCAAATCAACACGACAGGACACATTGCGGCGAAAAAGGCATTCGGGGAAACAAGCACAAATATTGCTGCATTTGAGAATATGCCGGTAGCCATTATGGAAGTGATCAATGGTTCAACTGCTGCAGCAATCGGAGACAATGCGGTTGTTTATGAGTATTTGAAAAATAATCCGAATGCAGAGCTGGAAGTGATTGAAGACCCGACATTCGACAAAGAATACTACGGTCTGATGGTGAAAAAAGGCAACAAGGAAGTGTTGGACATCCTGAATGAAGGCCTGGCTGCCATCAAGGAGAACGGCAAGCTGGATGAAATCGTCGAGAAATATACTGGCGTAACACAAGAATTAGAATAGAAGTATGGAGGTGTTTCAGGTGGACTTATTTGATTTTCGCTGGGACATAATCTGGAACTACCGTGATTTTTATATTACTGGTATTTGGGTAACATTAGCCCTTACATTCGTCGGCTATATCGGAGGGGTATTCTTCGGGGTATTCCTCGGATTGGCCCAGACGTCAAAAAACAAGCTCATCTATTGGCCGGCAAAAATCTATGTCGATGTCTTCCGCGGAACACCGATGCTCGTGCAAATCTACATCATCCATTTGGCGTTGATTCCGACGCTGTTCGGACAGTCGTATGGCTGGTTCATTTCGGGGGCTGCGGCATTAATCCTGAACAGTGCGGCCTACAATGCGGAAATCTTCCGTGCGGGAATCCAGTCGATCGACAAAGGGCAGATGGAGGCGGCGCGTTCGCTTGGACTGACGCACTCGCAGGCGATGCGCAAGGTCATCCTGCCACAGGCGATCCGCCGTATGGTGCCGCCGCTTGGCAATGAATTCATTACACTTTTAAAGGATTCATCACTTGTCAATGTTATTGCAGCAACGGACATTCTTTATGCAAGTAAAATGGTCGTCGGTACATATTCACGCGTATGGGAGCCATATTTGTTCGCGGCGTTCCTGTATCTCGTCATGACATTTATCGTGACGAAGGTGATTTCCTATATCGAGCATCGATTCAGCATCGATTACAATCCGAGAAAAAGCAAAAAGGGGCGTGCTGAAAGATGATCAGAGTAGAGAACCTGCACAAATATTTCGGTAAGCTTGAAGTGTTGAAGGGCATTGACTATGAAATCCATGAATCAGAGGTGGTCTGTGTCATCGGGCCATCCGGTTCCGGGAAAAGTACATTCCTTCGCTGCCTGAACATGCTAGAAGAGGTAACGGACGGCGCCGTCTACATCGACGGTGTGAAAATTAATGACCCGAAGACGAATATTAATGACATCCGTACAGAAGTCGGCATGGTGTTCCAGCAGTTCAACCTGTTTCCGCATATGACGGTCATCGACAACATTACAATGGCGCCGATGCAGATCCGGAAGATGAATAAAAAGGATGCCGAGAAGCTGGCGTTAGAACTGCTTGACAAGGTGGGGCTACGGGCAAAGGCGTATAATTTCCCGCAGCAGCTATCCGGCGGGCAGCAGCAGCGTGTGGCCATCGCACGCGCCCTTGCGATGAAGCCGAAAGTGATGCTGTTCGATGAACCTACATCCGCACTCGATCCAGAAATGGTGGGCGAGGTGCTGGACGTGATGAAGGACCTTGCAAAAGAAGGCATGACGATGGTCGTCGTCACGCATGAAATGGGCTTCGCGCGTGAAA
>JBJEFP010000057.1:0-2337 GCA_051874195.1 Lysinibacillus sp.
GCGAAGGCGAATACGAAGGCCACTACTTCCTCTCGTCCTTCTTCCTCTTCAAGTAGCAGTAATGCTATGCCACAAGTTTCTAGTGGCAGTTGGATGAAACCAACAACGGGACGTCTTACTTCCGGATATGGCTGGCGGGATCTTGGAGGTGCCGAAAACCATTACGGAATTGATATTGCGAACTCATCGGGTACACCGATTGTCGCGGCTGCAGATGGCATCGTTTCCTTTGCAGGGCCGCTTAGCACGTACGGTAACGCTGTGATGATTACCCATTCCATTGACGGCCAAATTTATACGTCTTTATATGCTCACTTAAGCTCCTTCAATGTCAGCGTTGGTACTAGGGTAAGCAAGGGGACAAAAATTGCGAACATGGGCAGCACAGGACGCTCGACTGGTCCTCACCTTCATCTTGAAATCCATCAGGGTACATGGGTCAATCAAAAGACAGGCAACCTGAACCCGCTGAAATTCATTCCATTGTAAACACGATTGGAGCTGTTCAGAAAGTTGATACTTTCTGGGCAGCTCTTTTCTTACTTGGATACCTATTCCCTTTAACATGTTGATCCAGCAGGTTTTTATGACATTTCATGCTTTGTTCCCAAAAAGAAGAATGAAATAGGAATAGCCCCCTTTTTTCAGGAAGCTTCCATCGATTCCTTCAGCTCCTCGATTTCACTCTGTTGGCTATTGATCTTTTCCGTCAACGCTTCGATCAGCTGACTCTGCTCGTCCAGCTGGCGCAGCAGTTCCTCTTTCTTCAGCTTGTCCTTGATTGCCCCCTGCAGCTTTTTAGAGTGCGTATCCTCCCGCGTTTCCGTTTCATACAGATTGATGCACTCCTTCATCGTGTCCACCCGGAGGCTCCTGAAATAATGCAGCATCTTCTGTACCGCCCATTGCGACCAATAGTCGGATGGAATGATGGAATAGCGACGCAGCTCATCCGTCGCTTCACGAATCGGCTGAAGCAGCTGCTCACTCTCCTCATCAAACAGACGGCAATCCTCCACGTAGTCCTCCTCAATGGCCTCTTGATTGAGAAAAAAATCGATCCTCATCAAGAGATACTTGACGGGCCGCGAGACAACATAGCAAACGCCGGCCAGCACTGTGAACACGACCAGTTTCGCAAACAGGCCCGCAACCCCCAGCGCAAACCAAACCGGAATGCCGAATACGAGCAGCAGCAGAATCAGCCGGAAAAGGTCCGGCAGCATATATTCACTTTCCTCATAATAACGGTACAGCGAATCCTGCTTCGGATCCTCCAATTGGAAGCTTTCATATTCTTCTTTCAGGAGGTCCAGCTTTTCAATCTCCCGCAAAGTCCATTCTATGTTATCAATGATTTCCGCTCTTCCCATCCTTACCCGCTCCCTTCCTCGTTACCACTAATATATAGAAGGAATCGGAGAGAATATGTATGGTTTTTGTGAAGCAAATCAGCCGGTTCAAGCGAGCGGATTAGGCGTGACGCCATGAAGTACTTTTTTACTGTACCCCGCTAAACTATGTATTTATTATTCTGTTGTTTCCTGTGCATGACGTTTACCAAAAATTGATTTTAATAATAGTGGCGCCACAATCGTTGTGATAATAACGACAATAATCATTGCTGTATAGTAATTAGCTGGTAGTAAATCACTCTCTAATCCCTTTGCAGCTAAAATTAATGCTACTTCCCCACGAGATACCATTCCTGCGCCAACACCCATTGATGATTTTGTGTTAAATCCTGCCAATTTAGCGCCACCACTAGCACCTATAAATTTAGAGGCAACGGCAATAATCGAGAAGACTAAAATAAACCCAACTTGATGACTGATTCCATCAAATGAAACGGCCAGTCCAATGCTCACAAAAAAGAACGGAACGAAAATACCGTAAGCAATCGGCTCTACCTTATGCTCGATTTCTTCTTTATATTTCGTTTGAGCAATCGCAATCCCTGCAAAGAATGCACCTATAATTCCCGCAACACCTAGACTTTCTGCCAAATAAGATACGCCAAAACAGATAATTAATCCAGCACTTAATACAGAATCCGTTACCTTGAACTTGGTAAATGATCGAATGAAATGGGGGATGACCCATTTTGAAATTAAAATCAACACAGCAAAGAATAAAATTTTCTTCCCGATGAGTAGACCGATATTTGTATCAGAGCCTGCAAACACAATCATCGCGGCTGCAATTAAAATCATCACGACAATATCGTCTAATACAGCAGCACCTAATAATGCAGACCCTTCTTTACTCTTTAACCAGCCAAGCTCTCGCAATGCTTGGACAGAAATGCTTACGGATGTTGCAGATAGTAATAAACCA
>JBJEFP010000058.1:0-2325 GCA_051874195.1 Lysinibacillus sp.
AGGATGTGTAAAATCTCTTCATTCGTTAAATGTTCCATTGATAATAAATTCTTCATGCACACGCGCCCCCGATTAAATCGAATACTTTCTTTTATTCTATCATTTAATTGAAAAGCCCCACTATTTTTAATAGTGAGGCAATTCCGGGTGCGACAAGCTGCGGCATCATAATAGTTATGCGCCAAATGCTTGTCTTTCCCCTTGCTGCCTCTCTGGACAATCTTTAAAAGGTACTGTTCTATTTAGTTATTATAGTCTTCTATATTTTTATCGCGGCCTGGCAGGATTAGGTTCAGAATAACGCCGATGATGGCTGCAAGCGCCATTCCTTCGATGGCGAACGCCTCACTGAAGCGAAGTGCCGCCCCGCCTATTCCTACAACGAGGATGACCGATGCGATGACCATGTTACGGTTGTTACTGAAGTCAACCTTGCTGTCCACTAACATGCGCAGACCGCTTGAAGCGATGATCCCGAATAATAGGATGGAGATACCACCAAGCACCGCTGTTGGAATCGTGGAGATCAATGCCATCGCTTTTCCGAAGAAGGAAACGATGATGGCAACGATTGCTGCCCCTAGAATGACGTATACTGAGTACACTCTTGTAATGGCTAGCACCCCTATGTTTTCACCATATGTCGTTTTTGGCGGACCACCGATCAATGCACTCACAAACGTCCCAAGTCCATCTCCCAGTAAGGATCGGTGCAAGCCAGGATCTTTTATGTAATCACGATTCACTACTTTCCCCAAGACGAGCTGGTGTCCGATATGCTCGGAAATCGTCACAATTACAATCGGTACCATCGCCAGCAGGATTTTCGCTGTAATGTTGAATTCATAGTCCACACCTGGAATCAAAAACTCAGGAATGGCAAACATCGCCGCTTCCTTCACTGGCGTGAAGTCCACGATGCCGATTACCAGTGAATAGATATATCCAATCACGAGCCCTAAGAGGATCGGCATTGCACTTAATATATTTTTAAAATACACAGTGAAAATGATGGCTGCGAACAATGTAACGAGCGCCGCCGAGAAGTGCTTACCACTGTATTGCGAGACCTTCTCTACCATCCCAGTGGCCTCATTTAGTACTTCCACATCGATATTCATCGCCATATTTACCGCTGTTCCCGACAGACCAAGACCAATGACGATGATGACCGGTGCCACAACGATCGGCGGTAAAAGCCGCATCAACCATTTATAGCCTGTCTTCCAAATCAACAGGGAGACGACTCCGTATACAAGACCGACCGCCATGGCGCCGATCATGGCATTTCCCGGATTGATGCTCATGCCCGTCTCATCCAGCCCCGCCGCTAAAATGATGGGGGAAATGAAGGCAAAGGATGAGCCTAGGTACGCCGGCACTTTAAACTGTGTCACGAATAAGAAAATAATTGTGGCAATACCGCTTGTGAGTAATGCAATCGCAGGACTGAGCCCTACTAGCTGCGGCACTAGAATTGTTGAACCGAACATTGCAAACATATGCTGGAAGCTTAATGTAATCAGCTGACTGCCGGTTGGTTTTTCATTAATATCCAATACTGGTTTTGACATCATTGGTTCCTCGCTTTTTATTAATCTTCTTTATGGATCGTCACCATATCTTCGCCGTCCGTTTCAACCAAATTGACGACGATTCTTTCCAAACTGGAGGTCGGGATGTTTTTCCCCACATAGTCTGCGCGAATCGGCAGCTCCCGGTGCCCGCGGTCCACCAATACGGCCAATTGGATTTGTGAAGGCCGTCCGAGGTCCATGACCGCATCCAAAGCGGCGCGTACTGTACGCCCCGTGTAAAGAACATCGTCGACAAGGATGATTTTTTGTCCTTCAGTTTGATAATCGATGTCGACCTGTTGGACCAGCGCCTCCCCACTCTCCTGCTTCATCGACAGGTCGTCACGATATAGTGTGATATCCAGCTCGCCTGTGCGAATCGGCCTGCCTTCAATTTTTTCAATGCGCTCTGCCAGTCTTCTTGCCAGGAATGCTCCGCGCGTCTTGATTCCGACAAGGATACACTCGTCGATTCCTTTGTTGCGCTCGATGATTTCGTGAGCAATTCGTGTTAAGGCGCGATTCAGTGATGGCCCGTCTAAAAGCTCTGTAATTTGTGGCATAGTTCCTTCTCCTCTCTGCTTATTTTATCCAGCCGGTAATTTGTGCTATCCCAAAATAAAAAATCCTCTAGAGTCTCTCTAGAGGATTGGAAAGTTCGCATGTGGAAATAGCGCGCACGTAAAGATTTGCAGCACAAATCATTCGTCGCTTCACAAGTACCTTCTCAGCCTCTCTGGACTGCCAT
>JBJEFP010000059.1:0-2279 GCA_051874195.1 Lysinibacillus sp.
GCATCAACTTATGAAAATAGATACAACGGTGATGCTCCACATCGCCACAATTACAAACATTAGTACAAGAAAAATAAGCTTATTATCCAAAAAATATAATGCAATAAGAGTATAACCTATCGCCATTGCCAATGCTTTTTTAGTTTCCCCTTCTTTTCCAAAATTGTACTGGTAGTGCAAGAATACTACAGTTAGTAATGCTAACAGCCAAAAAGCAATCATGAAAATCCCCCTTATCTAAATAACCCCTGCCCTTTTCCCTTCATCATAATAAAACAGTATATTATTTACAATTGGAGATTGATCTCCGACAGATTCCTTTTATTCCGTCCTAGCAAAATTCCCCAGACCTGTCGCTATAGTAAATTCGAGACTACTACCATTAAGAAATACAATGTTAATAGACTAAATAAAACGGTTCTTTCCTTCCCTGCCGCAAATGACAAGCAGGTAAGCGCAATTGCCCCGCTTGTTATGACCTCCAATACGGGATTGCCTAAAGTAAAAGAACAGTTGATTGTGATGACTCCAGAAAGAATTGACACATTGATGCAGATAGTTGACGAAGAAAAGGGCTATCTTGAATATAGTAATGGATATTTAGAAATGTTGAATCGTTGGAAACAAGGTGATTTTTCAGTAGTTGATGACGACCATAATTTCTTGAAGGATGTTCTAAGGAAAGGAAATTTGCGAAGCGACAGCTATTGCTTTAAAAGAATAGGAGAGCAACTACATATCCCCAGTCTTTGGCCTTCCCGTCAAGTAGTGGTGCCTGGTACTTGGATATGCGCCCTGTATTTCTGGATATACATATACCGACAACCAGCCGTCTCGCACCCATCTTCATTAAACCTTAAGATTTATCCCCATAATTTATTAATATTTCCCTGCTAAAATGAACAAAACAACTTGTTCAGGGGGAACATTTCATGGATTTAATCACTATCATCACTGGTCTTTTACCATATGTAAAATATTCTATGGTCTTCATCATCATTATGTCGATTGGGTACTTGGTTTATAAAAAATTCTTTTTCAAAAAATATCCGGTTCGGGTAGCTACTTTTGTTGCCATCGCCTTACTGATCTGCTGGGCCATAGTAGTATTGGGCATCACGACCCTCAGCAGGCCGGCCTTTTTTACCGGGCAAATAAATGTCAGCCTGTTCAGCGGCTATATCAACGCATGGAACAAATGGTCAGTGTCAGAGCTTCAGCTCATCATCTTTAATATGATCATGTTCATGCCGTTGGGTATACTACTGCCGTTGTTGCATCGAAAAAACAGGTCGTTTTGGCGTGTGCTCGCCCTCTCGTTCGGCTTTACATTGTGCATCGAAGTGTTCCAATTGGTTTCCGGCAAGGGGATTTTTGAATTGGACGACCTGCTGCATAATACAATCGGAAGCTTGGCTGGGTACTTCCTCATGATGGCGTTTATCGTGATGCTTGAGAAACGTAAATTGAAACTGGCTCCGATTGCAAAGGCCCTTTCCATTCCCTTATTTTTCGCGGCATTGTTTGGTATCGCAACAATCGTCTATCAGGCACAGGAATTTGGAAATCTGCCATTCAAGCCTGCCCAAAAGCAAAGTATGGAGCGAATAGAAGTTCAGCTCGAAACGGCGCTTTCCGATAAGGAGGCAGAGGCATGCATTTATTACAATGAGGATGTGGGAAATCTAAAAGAAGCACAACGAACTGCACAATTCATCGCCGAGCAATTCAACCTGCAACAGCAAGGCGGGATGCGTAGAGAAGGAGATAACCGCGTCCTTTCTTTTCTGGACGACCAAGGTATTAGCTATCGTTTCACGTATTTCATGCAGGATGGCTCCTGGCAGTGGTACGCTGACTATTCAAATGAACAGCCTTTGACTTTGAATGTAGCACAGCAACGCCAGCTGATAGAGGGTTGGCTCAAGAAGGAAGACCTTTTGCCGACTGGCGCCGTCTATCAGCAGCAGGATGAACGCACCATTCGTTGGGATTTAGCAGAAGCAGAAGATTTACAAACTGCATGTGAAGATTTTACCGCAGGCATGATTATCGCTTCCCTTTCCAACCTGCAGGCGCCTGCCGATATCATTTACCAAATGAATGACCACAAAATGGTGACGAAAAAGCCCACCATCTCAGAGCAGGAGGCATTTGAAGCACTGGCAGACGGTGAGTTCAGCCTATACAATTCTCTAGAAAAAGGCGATACGCTGACAATTACGGATGTTCAACTGGACTATGTCTACGATACAAAGGGCTATTATCAGCCTGTCTAT
>JBJEFP010000060.1:0-2276 GCA_051874195.1 Lysinibacillus sp.
GCAAGCCCTGCTTCAAGAGAAAGAGAGATGGTGGAACTGAGCTGGATTTTATTGTCCTTTTCTTGTACATTCGCTTTCTTCAAGTTCATGGGCGGTGAGCCGATGAATGTGGCGACGAATGTATTCTCCGGATGATTGTAGATATCCATCGGGGTGCCTATCTGCTGGGCGATTCCCTTATCCAAAATCATCATCCGGTCTCCCATCGTCATCGCCTCCACCTGGTCATGCGTGACATAGATCATCGTAAAGCCCAATTTTTTCTGCAGCCGCCGAAGCTCGGAGCGCATATGGGCACGCAGCTTTGCATCGAGATTTGATAAAGGCTCATCCATCAAACAAATCGGCTGTTCATTGACAATGGCCCTTGCCAAGGCAACGCGCTGCCGTTGTCCGCCTGATAGCTGGCGCGGCTTCCTGTTCAAGTAATCGCTTAGGCCAAGCATGGCAGCCACTTCCTCAATCTTCTCCTTCCGTACTTGCTTCCCCAGCTTCTTCACCTGAAGACCAAATCCGATGTTCTCTGCCACTGTCATATGTGGATACAGGGCGTAATTTTGAAATACCATCGTAATGCCGCGCTTGCTCGGATGGATGTCATTGACGACCTTCTTTCCAAAGCTCAAGTTTCCTGCCGTCATTTCCTCCAGGCCGGCAATCACCCGGAGCATTGTACTTTTTCCACATCCCGACGGACCCACTAGGACAAAAAATTCTCCCGGCTCTATTTCTACGTTGATGTCACGAAGCACTTCCGTCTGCTTGTCATAGGATTTTTTCACGTTCTCTAGCTTTACTCTTTCCATGCACTTTCTACTCTCCCTTCTCGACGGGCTAACGCTCCTTTACAAGAAGATTATAAAAGCTCGATATCAAGGAACCGTTAACTACGTATGAATTTTCTGTAAATTGGTTGTGTAGGCCTATGCATCACTATATTCTAAATAATGTAGAAGTTTGACCATTTTTCAAAGGAAAGTAGGGACAAACAAAATGAAGCTGTTTGCGCATAGAGGATTGAGTGGGAAATATCCGGAAAATACACTTCTCGCTTTCCGCAGGGCCGCGGAGCTGGACGTATTTGGTGTGGAATTCGATGTCCATCTGACAGCAGATGGGCAACTGGTCGTCATTCATGATGAAACCATCAACCGTACGTCGAATGGTTCGGGATTTGTAAAGGACATGACATTGGAAGAGCTGCGGCAATATGATTACGGGGGGTGGTTCGACGGGCAGTTTGCAGGGGAGCGGATTCCTACGCTGCTAGAGGTACTCGCCGTTTTCAGGGAGACACGACATATCCTGAATATTGAAATCAAATCCGATATTTTTGAATACGAAGGCATTGAACAGCTTATTTCCGAGGAAATTGACGCTTTCGGAATGAAGGAGCGCTTCATCATCTCCTCCTTCAACCATGAAAGCATTCAGCGGTTCCATCAATTGCAGCCAACCATCCAAACCGGGGTGCTGTTCAGCTCCCTTGTCGTACAACTCGAATCATATGTGGCCTCCTTACCTGGAGATGCCCTGCATATACCGTACTACCATACTTTCCGGCAGATTATGAAAGAAGCCCTCCATCACGGTGCAACCGTCCGCACCTTCACAGTAAACGATGTCGCCATCGCCAGACAGCTTCAAGCGGCTGGAATCGATGCCATCTTCACGGATGTACCGGATATACTGTTAGCCGCCCTAAATGAAAAACACTCCAACCTGTAAAGGCTGGAGTGTTTTCATTTTTCATCTACTTCTCAGGCAACATAAAAGCTTGCCTGGGGTCCCCCATCTTCCAATCAGTTTTTTGGGGACGGAAGTTGAGTTACAACATTAGATGCGAGTATCTTTAAATCCACAGAAGGCATCAACTGGGTCTACACCTTTGAATTCAGATTGTCCCGTCATTTTTTCAACTAATGCTTCAATTGTACCTTTTTTACCATCGTATGCATTGATGTACGTTTTTACTTGAGGTACATCCGCCAAGTGGAATGGAGAGTTCACTGAAACAAAAATTGTTGGGATTTCATGAACGTAGAATGGAATATCAGGCGTTCCTTTTAGCGCATTCCAAACCATACGTTGTACGACATCACCCATACCAACGTTTGCAACGTTGATGATCAAATCATATTTGTCCGTTAATTCTTTGATTGGACGTTTTGCTGCATATGCATTCATGATGCTCTTCATTTGTTCTTCTTCTGGTAATTTGAAGATTTTTTCAATTGGAGATTCGTAAATTTCCACTTCAAAACCTTTTGCTTCAA
>JBJEFP010000061.1:0-2274 GCA_051874195.1 Lysinibacillus sp.
AAAGTACGAGAAGGGTTTTCCCGACTGATTGCCCCCATTTTGTAGGTTGCCTAGATGGCGACCAGCACGGTAAAAGGCAGTTGGAAGCTCGAATTATCCGACCTTCCAACTGCCCATAAAAAATCAGGCTTTTTTAGTGCCTTCACATATGTAGGAGAAATATTCTAAAATAGATTCCATAACTTACTGCCTATGGTACTGCTTTTATATAACTAAGATTTCAATCTTTCTTTTAATGCTTCAAAGCGAGCGTGAATTTCCGAACGTTTTTCTTGAACTTTGCGTTTACGTTCCTCGGAACGTTCTTGTTTCATTTGAACGTGGGCTTGATGTGCCAGGTCTTTTTGCAATTCTTCTGCATACTCGATTTCTTCTTCAATGACATGTGCATCATGGCGAACAATCGTAGTATCAAATTTAGCAAAATAGTTATCTAGCTGTGCTTCATCTTCTTCCTGAGCAACGGCGATAATTGCGATGTCATTATCTTGTAGACGATTTGTAACAGATTGTAGCAACCCGGCATCTTCTTCCTTTTCATGAAGTGCTGGAAGCGAACCGATTGTAGCCCCCACGCCCATGCCAAGTAATACACCTAACGGACCGCCTAGAACACCAAGGAAACTACCGATAATTGTACCAAGTACGATGTCTTCACCCAATTCCTTCCCATTATTGAAGACATCTTTTTCAATAATCTTGCCATTTTCTCGCTTGATAAGTGACGCCTGCGCAATTAAAAAAGATTCGCCTTGAGAAAAGTCATCTTGACTAATTTCAGTCAACGCTTGATATCCTTCACTCTCAATATTAAAGTAAATGATTAATACGTTTTCTTTTGCCATCTGGTATCCTCTCCTCGAAAATGTATTTCACAAAAATATATTAACATAGGATATTTTCTGAATCGAATTTTCACTCTACCTTTAGTTTCAAAAGTCCCACAATCATCTGAAAATATGGCATTTTCGTGAAGTGTGTAGGTGAAGAGACGGAGATAAACTGGATACTATATCATTATTTTGTTCATCATCGTACTGGGGTTTGATTTTCGTTGTGGCTGGGCACTGGTTTACGAAGCTTTTGCGAAAAAGGCTGGTATTAGGGGGCATTTAGGCTTTTCACACATCCTCTGTTGTATGAAAGGCCTTTTTGGAGTTTGAACATGTGTGATTCATCGAAGGCCGATACTCTCCCTGTCAGCCTTCCACTTCCATTCCCAGCATCAATGCAAACAACACTGCCTGGTCAGGTGCGATTTTGCAGCCCCCCACCCGTTGCAGGTCGACATGCAGCACCTCGAACATCGATTGGCTGAAGTCGAGCCTCTTCAAGGCTGTTTCCTCAAAATTGGCTTCATTCAATTCACAGGACTCCCACGCAAGCCCCTGGTGACGTACATGATAGAAATCCGCACCTTGCATCGTACAGTGGTAAAACTTCGTTTGATTGAAGGTTGCTTCCGCAAACACTACATAATTTGCCAAGCACTGCGTAAAATTCGTGTCCTGGAAACGGCCTTCAGCAAAATTTGTCCCGATCAGTTTGCAATTCACAAAATTCGTTCGGTAGAAATAGCCGCCCTCCCACCTGCAGTTCGATAAGTCGCAATGCTTGAACACGACGTCTGATAAATCAAACCTTGAGAAATTACATGCCTGGAATACGCAATGCTCAAAAATGACGTTCGTCAGGCTGTATTTTTCAAGCGTTAACTCGTCCACCACTTCATGGCGGATGATGCAATCCATTATTTCCTCATCTTTAATAGCGTCTAAAAATGATATTTCCTGATACCCATCATGTTCTGCCATACTGAAACTCTCCTACCTTTCCTTAATAAGCACATCACAAGCAGCGTCCTCGCACCATTGGAAATGGCATTTGAGCTTACCTACTGCCTTCAGCGATGTCCGTCTTTTCGGGCCTGAATATATCCATAATAGGCGCACGTACCATTTTGGAATAAATCCTTCACTTCAAACCCGCACTGTTCATAGAAACTAAAATTATCCGCGGAGGTATGGGCAAACCAGTCGCCATGCGGAAGCTTTTGTATACAAAGCGCTACCAATTTCTTGCCTATCCCTCTTCCTCTGTACTCCGACAGCACAGCAAGGTCCATGATGTTGGCGGCCATGATCTTATCTGAAATCACCCTCACCATACCAATCATCTTCTCCTGGTCCCACACGGTAAACGCCCACGTAGAGTTCTCAAAAATTAACGAAAACTTTTCCTTCTGCCAAGATGGTGTATGTCTCGCCCAGCCCG
>JBJEFP010000062.1:0-2254 GCA_051874195.1 Lysinibacillus sp.
TCAAACAGCATGAGGTGTGAAGCATTGTTCTTCACACCTCTTCATGCTTATTCGGCCTCCCCGTAGAACCATTCGACCTCGAATTCAGACCAAAAGACTTCCGGTGCAATGGCTGGAGACAACTGCTCCATGGCAAGCTCCCTCGCAATATGACCCTTCACTTCCTCATAGGAGAACGATTGGCCCTTCACCGATTCCTGCAGCTGCAGAAGTGCATAGCGTCCATCATTCAGCTTGACCGGACCGCTGATCTCCCCAGCTTTCAAGTCGCCGATTGTTTGCAGGATTGCCTCGTCGATCGACTCCTGGCCTTCCGTAATGAAGCCGATATCCCCTCCCAGACTGGCAGAAGCTGTATCCAGCGAACGCTCACGGGCAAGTACGCTGAACTCCGAACCGCTTGCCAGCTCCTTCTCCACACTCTCCGCTTCCGCTTTCGAGGACACGACAATCATGCTTGTGCGGTATGCCGTGGGGATATTATACAAGGATTTATTCTCCTCATAGTATGTAGTTACCTGTTCCTCCTCGACGATGATGTCCTTTGCCAGCACCTTTTCCAAAATCAGCTGGGCACGGACCTTTTGTCGAAGCTGGGCATCTGTCAGATTCGCCGTATCGCTTGCATCCTGCGCCGAACGTATAAGGGCAATCTCCAGCTCTATCTCCCCATCAGTCACATCGATCTTATATTTCTTTGCAGCTTTTTCCATTACCGCTTCATTCACCAAGTCTTGAAGCGTCCCTTTTCCATAGCGGCTTTCCATTTCACTCAGCCACTGCTGGCGGGTAATCTCGTCCCCATCAATCGAAGCAACGACTTCCCCTCCGCCTTGCTCCTTCTCTGACGGCCACGCCCAGAGGATGAACCAGAACAAATTGCCCAGCAGTAGAATCCCCATTACCGCAAGGGCCGGCTTTGTTTTCAAACGACGCTGCGTCAGTGGTACGGTATTTGGTGTAGGAGGGGCTTGTTTTGTATTGTTATATTTGCGCGTTGATTTCATCGATTAACCTCTGTAGTTCGACTTTTGAGAAAGTATACGTTTTCCGGCAGAAGTGGCATTGCGTTTCTATGTGGCCAACCTCGTCAATCATCGCCTGGATCTCTTCTGCACCTAGACTAAGAATCGCTTCACTGAAGCGCTCTTTGGAACACTGGCACTGGAATTTCACCGGCAAGGTACTTAAGATTTGCACGTCTCCTTCCTTCCCGAGAACAGCCTCCAGGATCTCTTCCGGTGTCATGCCTTTTTCAATCATTTTGGAAACAGGCTCGATCGTGCTCAGATGCCGTTCAATCGCCTGGATTGTCCCCTCCTCACAGTCCGGCATTAGCTGCAGGATGAAGCCGCCCGCTGCCAGGATGGTATTATCGGAATTGACAAGGACACCCAGCCCTACTGATGAGGGCACCTGCTCCGAAGTCGCAAAATAGTAGGTGAAATCCTCCGCGATTTCCCCAGATACAATCGGCGTCTGGCTGGAGAACATATCCCGCATGCCAAGATCCTTTACAACTGTTAGGAACCCTTCTGTCCCTACTCCCGCTCGGACATCCAGCTTGCCGTGCTCATTCAGGTCGAAATGCACCTGGCCATTCGTGACAAACCCGCGCACATCGCCCTTTGCATCTGCATCGATGATGATGGGACCGATTGGACCGTCCCCCTCGATTTTCACCGTCAGCTTGTCCTCACCCTTCAACATGGCGCCCATCATGACGCTCGCCGTCATCGCACGGCCGAGTGCCGCCGAAACGATTGGCCACGTATTATGGCGTTGCTGCGCCTCACTTACCGTTTCCGTCGTACGTGCTGCGAACGCACGCACCTGCCCTCCGTAGCCGAGAGCCCTTACCAAGTAGTCTCCCATTGATATCACTCCTCATTTCTTACTGGTTTCGTTTGTAGATGATATACAAGCCCTTCAGTGTCAAAAATGGCTCGACAACATCAATCATCTCCGTCTCATCTGCAATCAGGCTGGCCAGCCCCCCTGTCGCAATCACGAGCGGCTCTTCCCTGCTCTTCGCCTTCATGCGGCTGACGATTCCCTCCACCTGCCCGATGAATCCGTAGAAAATGCCCGCCTGCATCGCCGCTACCGTATTCTTCCCTACAACCTGACCTGTCTTGGCAATTTCAATGCGGGGGAGCTTTGCAGCCTTATTATATAAGGCCTCGGTAGAAATCGAAATTCCCGGTGCAATGGCCCCGCCTATGTAGTCGCCCTTTTCATTAATGTAGCAATA
>JBJEFP010000063.1:0-2248 GCA_051874195.1 Lysinibacillus sp.
CCGCCAGGAAATCCACTTGGGGGAAAAGTCATATTATCGCTCCTTCTTTATTGGATATTGTACAGTATGAAAAGGTCGTAAGTGGGCTTGGTACAATGACCTAGTAAAGGAAAGAAGGATTGTTTTCGTCCCTATATGAATACATACTGAAAACGTTTAGTAGAATTTTGAGATGCTTGGCTTGCAAAGCTTTTTATTTACCCTTAAAGCGACTTGAAAAATGAGATGAAGTCTGTCAACTGCTGCAAAGGTCGCCAATACCCCATTGTGTTAGAAAACAGCTTAGAGGAAGGCACTTGCAATATTGGAGGATGCATAAATCTCTTTCTTTGTTTGTTAAATATAAATAAAATGGATGCTTAAATAGGAGAAAAAGTATCTGATTAACAGTGCAAGCTATAATTAGCATTGAATTTCCGAGGAATTATTTGTTATAGTGAAAAATAGACCGTTCGTTATAGTGGGAGAAAATTAAATCGGTAGACATTCCTATCTTGTTTTATAAAAGATATATGGATCGTGTAGCCGCAGCAAAAGAGGGCGCGTTTTGGCAAAATAAACGAGCGCACCTCTTTCTATATTTTCATCACCATTATACCGGGAATTTAAAGAGAATAGGAAGTTATACATGCAATCTCATTTACAAGTGAAAAGTCCGAAATGGATGGCAGCCGTCCTAATGTTCGGTTCGTTCATCGGTTTATTCGGTGAAACGGCATTGAACATGGCGCTGACGGACGTCATGACAGACTTTGAAATTGGCCCGGGGACAGCCCAGTGGCTAACAACAGGCTATTTATTAGTTTTAGCCATTTTAGTACCATTATCAGCGTATTTAGTACGCTGGTTTACAACGCGTCACTTGATCGTAGGGGCCTTGACGGTTTCACTGATCGGCTCCTTGCTGGCTGCTGTTTCGCCAAACTTTGCGGTATTGTTAGCAGGCCGTCTGATTCAGGCGATAGGGACGGGGGTCTTCCTGCCATTGATGTTCAGCGTCATCCTGATGATTTTCCCGATGGAAAAACGAGGCTCGGTCATGGGCATCGTGGGTGTGGTAATGACTGCAGGACCGGCATTAGGGCCGACAATTGCAGGATTGATCATCAGTTCTTCAAGCTGGCACTATATTTTCTGGATCATGATTGTCTTGTACGTTTTATTATTACTATTCGGTGCGCCGAAAATGGAAAATGTTTCAGCTATAACAAAGCCGAAAATCGATGTTCTTTCCTTAATGTTATCAACGATTGGATTTGGTGGGTTCGTTTATGCTTTGGCAACATTGGCAGAGCGTCCATTCTCTGACCCATATGTTTGGGTACCGCTCGTTGTAGGTATTGTCGCGCTGGTATTATTCGTACTACGTCAATTCAATATGACGGAGCCGATGATCAACCTCCGCGTATTCAAATACCCGATGTTTGCATTAGGTACTGTATTGATGGTGGCGACGTTATTCATGATCCTGTCTGTAGCCATCCTGATTCCTCTGTATCTGAAAAGTGTATTGGCTTATACAGCTGTTGCAGCTGGACTATTGATGCTGCCGGCTAACGTCATGAATATCATCATGTCGCCGCTTGTCGGCTCGAACTTCGATAAGGTTGGAGCACGGGTGTTCACACGAATCGGCTTTGCGCTGATTACAGTAGCCTCCGTTTTAATGCTGGTGATCATTTCTTCTACAACGCCTGTATGGCAGGTTGTCGGGACATTATGCATTTTCTTCGTAGGGGTTTCGATGACGATTATGCCTTCGCAAACGAATGCAATGAACCAATTGCCTCCGAAGCTATATGCTGACGGATCGGCTGCGATGAATACGTTGACACAAGTAGCGGGTGCTGCAGGTACGGCTGTTGCGATTACCATGTTTACAGCAGGTCAAAACAACTATGTGGCAGAGCATGGCACAAGCCAGCCGCTTGACATGCTGGCGTACGGTGTCCAGCATGCCTTCATCGTTGTATTGATTGTCGCTATCCTAGGGTTGATTGGCTCTTTCTTTATTAAAAATAGCAGACCGATTCTTTAATATAAGAACTCCCGCTTCGGTGGGAGTTTTCTCATAAAAATATAGGAAGTCGTTATCATACATTTGTGAGGCTTGGTAAAAATCGTGTAAGATGGACGAGGAGATATATTTCGCAAGGCGGCAAGAGGAGGTTCATCATTGAAGAAAACAGGAATCACGCTGATGTTTATAGGCGCGGTGATGCTCGCGATATTTATGTATGTAGATTTG